>JAGBAZ010000060.1 GCA_018110905.1 Oscillospiraceae bacterium | reverse complement strand
TTGTAAATGGAGCCCGGAATATTGAGGCTGACAAGGAATTCAAATCCAAAGTAAACGTTGGAAAGTGCGCGGAAGAAACCGAAGATAACCGCTGCCATAGCGATTCTGGTAGGTTTCCACTGACCGAAGATCATAACCGCGAGAGCAAGGAATCCGAAGCCTGCTACACCGTTTTCAAATTTCCATTCGGAAACACCGGAAAGAATATAGCAGATACCGCCGAGACCACCGAATACACCGGAAATAAGAACGCCTGCCCAGCGCATTTTATAAACGTTGATACCAACGCTGTCTGCTGCCTGAGGATGTTCACCGCAAGCCATAAGGCGAAGACCAAATTTGGTCTTATAAAGAGTGATATAAGCAACAACAAGTCCGATAACCGCGACAGCCATGAACCAGTTGAATTCGAAATCACCGATATTTACGATAAACTGTTTTTTCTCATCAACATACTGAATGGTGGAAGAAACGTCATTGGGGTTGGTTGCGGTGTTGATAGCTTTTACGATAACGGTTGCCGCAGCAGTACCCAGCATGTTCATTGCAGTACCAACGATGGTCTGGTTAGCTTTGAAGTTGATGCAGGCTACGCCAAGCAGCGAAGAATAAGCAACACCAAAAGCAATGGCGGCAAGAAGAACACAGATTATAAGTCCGAAAGCACCCATGATGTCCGGAGCGTATCTCATCATAAGAGCACCGCCGAGAGCACCGATTACCATGATACCTTCAAGACCGAGGTTGATAACACCGGAATGCTCAGCAAAGCATCCGCCGAGAGCAACAAGAAGAAGAACCGAGGCAAAAATCAATGTGTACTGGATAAGCAATAACATTATTTATCGCCTCCTTCCTGAGTTTTTGCTTCCGCAGCAGCTTTTGCTTTAACAGCCTGTTTTTCTTCAGTTTTGTCAATAAGATAGTTCATTGCATATTTGATGAAGAATACGAAGCCGCAAAGGTAAATGATAATTGCGGAAATAAGGTCGGAAATCTGGGAGCAGTACATGGTTTTATCAACAAATGCACCGCCGTTGGTAATGTGCTGAATGAAATAGGAAGAGAAAATTGCGCCGATGGGGTTAAGGCCGCCGAGGAATGCAGCTGCAATTCCGTTGAAGCCCATTGCGGGAACTGCGGAAGAAGTGCAGGACCACTGCTCAAAATCGGTAAGATAGAGGAAAGAAGCGCCGAGAGCGGCAATTCCACCGGAAATCATAAGAGTTACGATGATGTTTCTCTTCTCTGCCATACCGCAATATTTTGCGGCGTTTTTGTTAAAACCGGTTGCCTTGAGTTCATAACCGAATTTGGTTTTATCAAGAATAATGAGAATAATAACTGCAGCAATAATGGAGAGCGGAAGAGCGATTGTAACTCTTTCGTTTCCTGCAAAGAATTTTTCAAGTCCGAGAGTGGGAAGAATTGCCTGAGGAGCTTCGGTATTAAGATGGAAAGTATAAGGGCTGGTTACCTCTTTTACAGGGGTGAGAATCATGTTTGTGCTGTAAAGAGCAATCCAGTTGAGCATAATACCGGAAATAACTTCGTTAACGTTGCAGTAGGCTTTAAGAAGACCTACAACTGCGCCATAAAGTGCACCGCAGACTGCAGCAATGATCATGCAGGGAACCCAACCGAGTCCGAGAGAAAGTGCGCAGTAAAGGCATACGCAGATACCTACGCAATACTGACCGGGAGCACCGATGTTGAAAAGGCCTACTTTATATGCAAACAGAATCGAAAGAGAGCACATAATAAGCGGAGCGGTTTTTACAAGGGTGTTACCGAAGTTTTTAAGCTGAAGGTTTGTTTTGGAATAATGGAAGAAGTTTTTGAGAACTTCGGAAATTGCTTCACCTGCGCCGGTGGGGTTAATGAAAAGAAGAACGACATAACCGACCAAAACACCGAGAACAATGCAGATAAGAGAAGCAAACAGGGACTGGAAAGCCTCATTTCTTAAAATTTTCTTGATCATGCTTTCACCTCATCTCTCTTTGCACCGGCCATATAAAGACCAAGTTCATCTTCGGTTGTGGTTTTGGGATTGAGTTCGCCGACGATTTCGCCTTCATACATAACAAGGATACGGTCAGAAACATCCATAACCTCATCAAGTTCAAGGGAAACAAGAAGAACGCCTTTTCCTGCATCGCGCTGTGCAATAATTTGTTTGTGGATATATTCAATTGCACCGACATCAAGTCCACGGGTAGGCTGAACAGCGATAAGAAGTTCGGGATTCTTATCAATTTCACGGGCAACAATTGCTTTCTGCTGGTTACCGCCGGACATGCTTCTTGCAATGGTTATCGGACCCTGGCCGGAACGAACGTCATACTGTTCGATAAGTTTTTCAGCATATTTTCTGATATTGCTTTTTTTGAGAAAGCCGAATTTATCGGTAAATTCAGGTTCAAAATAACGCTGAAGGACACAGTTGTAATCAAGCGGATAATCAAGAACAAGACCGTATTTGTGTCTGTCTTCCGGAATATGACTCATGCCGGAAATAAGTCTTTTGCGGATGGGAGCTTTTGTGATATCTTCGCCGCAAAGGGTGATTTTTCCGTTAACAAGAGGTTCAAGACCAGTAAGACCATAAACAAATTCGGTCTGACCGTTTCCGTCGATACCTGCGATACAAACAACTTCGCCGCGATGTACTTTAAGGGATATATTTTTAACTGCGTTGTTTTTATGCATTTTGGAAGCAACGGTCATGTTTTCGATGTCAAGAACAACATCGCCGGGAGTGCTTTCTTCTTTCTGAACGTGAAGGTTGACGTTGTGGCCTACCATCATTGCAGAAAGCTCTTCGATAGTTGCGTCCTTGGTATCAACTGTACCGATATATTTACCTTTTCTGAGAACGCTGCAGCGGTCTGCAACAGCTTTGATTTCGTTGAGTTTATGAGAAATGAAGAGGATGGATTTTCCTTCCGCCGCAAGGTTCTTCATAATCTGCATAAGTTCATCAATTTCCTGGGGAGTAAGAACCGCAGTAGGTTCATCGAAAATAAGGATTTCGTTTTCACGGTAGAGCATTTTAAGGATTTCGGTACGCTGCTGCATACCAACGGTAATATCCTCAATGTAAGCATCCGGATCTATATGAAGACCGTATTTTTCGGAAAGTTCAATGACTTTCTCTCTGGCTTCTTTTTTCTGAAGGAAGCCAAATTTGTTAGGTTCAACGCCCATGATAATGTTATCAAGAACAGTGAAACATTCAACAAGTTTGAAATGCTGGTGTACCATTCCTATACCAAGATCATTTGCATCGTTGGGGTTTTTGATATGTACTTCTTTACCGTCTTTTTTGATAATACCCTCTTCCGCCTGATAAAGGCCGAAAAGAACACTCATCAAAGTGGATTTACCGGCACCGTTTTCGCCAAGAAGAGCGTGTATCTCGCCTTTTTTAAGCTGGATAGTTACGTCATCGTTGGCGATGATTCCGGGGAATTTTTTGGTAATATGAAGCATCTCTATTGCATATTGATTCTCCAACTCTACCGTCCCTCCTATTTTGACTTATAGTTATAATCATAATACTACATAATTCGATTAAATACAAGCAAAATTTATTTATAATTAAAAAGAAAAAGGACAGGCATAAAGCCTGTCCTTTTTAAATACTGTGATAAAAATTATTTGAGGTTACCGAGATCGTTAACAGTAACAACAGTGCAGTTGTCAGCAGCAGTGATGGTGATGTCGTTGTTAACAACAACTTCGCCATTGTAGATTGCTGCTACGAGTGCGTTGTAATCGTCTTCGGTAAAGGTATCTGCCCACTGAGTGGAAGCAGGAAGCTGTACGTAGTTGTCAGCAGAAACTTCGGAAACAAGACCGAGGTTTTCAACAGTGGCGCCTACGAATTCGCCAGCAACGATTCTGCCGAGAACGGTTTTAACAGTAGGTGCAAGACCTTTCATTGCGGAAGTTACAGTCATGCCTTCGCCATAGAGACCATCGATGATGGGAGCCTGGTCAACGTCAACGCCGATAACTTTGCCGCCAACTTTTGCTGCTGCTTCAGCAACAGAAGTGTAAACGCCGCCGCCGCATGCGAATACGAGTTCGGTGCCTTCACCGTACCAGGTATCCATAACTGCAGTGATGTCAGCATCGCCGTAGAACTGGTTTGCATAGCCCCATACAACGCTTACATCAGCACCGGTTTCAACTGCTGCTGCGTCTGCGCCCTGAAGGAAGCCATAACCAAATCTGAGAACTGCAGGAACAGCCATACCGCCGCAGTAACCGAGTTTGGTGTAACCGAGTTTAACTGCTGCATAACCTGCGAAATAACCGGAAATTTCTTCCTGGTATACTGCAGAATATACGTTTTCGGGAATGGTCCAGCCGTTGCCGGTGAGGTCGAATTCAGAAACGTCGAGTGCTACGAATTTTACTTCGGGATATTCATCTGCAGTTGCGATGATTGCGTTTGCAAATGCAAAACCGGGCATTACGATTACATTGTAACCGCTGTCGATTGCGTTTTCGATCTGTGCGATACGGTCATCGTCAGAGTCGGTTGCGGGTTTGAAGTACTCGAATGCAAGACCTTCAGCTTCGCAGAATTCTTTGCAAGCTTCATAAGTGGTCTGGTTGAAGGACTGGTCGGTGATATCGCCGTAGTCGGTGATCATTGCAACAGCAACTTCTTCGCCAGCGGGTTCTTCGGGTTCTTCGGTTTCTTCGCCGCCTTCTACAGGTGCGTTGGGTTCTTCGGGTTCTTCGGGCTCAGTTCCGCATGCTGCAAGAGAGAGCATCATAACAAGAGCGAGAAGAAGTGCAAGAATTTTTTTCATTTTAATTTTCCTCCCCTGTGTAATATTTTTTCACAGTACCTTTAATATAGCACATTACAAAAATAAGTTCAAGTCGATTTATTATTTAACATTAAATTTTCATGCTTCTTTAATAAAAAAAACGCACTTTTCTGTGCGTTTTTTCAACAATTATCAGTGTTTTCCGATATATTCTCTTATATATCCACAGAAAAGATCTATCGCCGCTTTGTTTTTTCCGCCTTCAAGGATAACGATATCGGCGTTTTTCTTGCTGGGTTCAACAAATTTTTCGTGCATGGGTTTAACGGTTGTCTGATACTGGGTAAGAACCGATTCAAGGCTTCTTCCCCTTTCATTCATATCACGGAGGATCCTTCTTCCAAGGCGGATATCCGCATCGGTATCAACAAAAATCTTCATATCCATAAGGTCACAAAGTTCTTTGTTTTCAAGAATAAGTATTCCGTCAATAATAAGAATATCAGTGGGATTAAGCGTTATTGTTTTGCTTTTGTCACGGTTGTGAACAGTATAATCATAAACCGGTTCTTCAACAGATTCTCCGCTGCGAAGCTTTTTTATATGTTCTATCATAAGAGCAGTGTCAAAAGAATCCGGATGATCATAATTTGTTTTGCATCTTTCTTCATAAGAAAGATGATCCTGAACTTTATAGTAGTTATCATGATGGATAACCGTAACATATCCGCTGAATTTTTCAACAATAGTTTCAGTAAAAGTGGTTTTACCGCTTCCGGTTCCTCCGGCAATTCCTATAACAAACATTTTAAGCTATCCCCTATTTTTAAATTTGTGTTTTATTTGCTGATTTTTACAACAGTATCAAGAACAAGGGTTATCATATCATGGAAAGAAGTCTGACGTTCATCGGAAGAAATATTTTCTCCGGTTACAAGGCTGTCGGAAATTGTGCAAACAGAAAGAGCGTGTTTTCCTGCTCTTGCGGCGTTCATAAAAAGTGCCGCAGATTCCATTTCGCAGGCAAGGACGCCCATTTTTGCCCAACGTTCAAAAACCGGCATTCCGACGCATTTTTCATTGAGGTCATCATTATAGAAAATATCAGAAGAAACGATATTACCTACGTTATAATCAATGCCTTTTTCCTTTGCGGTTTCAACGCAGGCAGAAAGAAGACCGAAATCGGAAATCGGAGCAAATGCGCCCGGAAGTCCGAAGTTGTTTGCATAATTGGAATCGTGGCATGCGCCCTGGGCAATAACAACGCTTCTCATGTTTACATAAGGAACGATTGCTCCGGCAGAACCGATTCTTATAATATTATCAACATCAAAGAAATTAAAAAGTTCATAGCTGTAAAGTCCCATGGAGGGCATTCCCATTCCGCTTGCCATTACAGAAACCGGAACACCTTTATATGTACCAGTATAGCCCTGTACTCCGCGGACATTGTTAACAAGTTTTGCGTTTTCAAGATAAGTTTCCGCAACAAATTTTGCACGGAGAGGATCTCCCGGCATGAGAACGGTTTTTGCAAAATCGGAAGGTGTTGCGTTGATATGGGGAGTAGGATAATTTGACATTGCTGTTACCTCCTTATTTCTGTTCGGCAATGGCTTTTTTCCAGCATTTGTGGCACATTGCAATATATCTGTCGTTTCCGCCAAGGCAAACCTGATCGCCCACGGTAACGACATGTCCTTCGTCATCCATTCTTGCGTTTACGGTTGCCTTTGCTCCGCAATCGCAGATGGTTTTGATTTCAGTGATGGAATCCGCCACTTCAAAAAGGCGCATGCTTCCCGGGAAAAGTTTTGTTACAAAGTCAGTGCGGAGTCCAAAGCACATTACAGGAATATTCATTTCGTCAACTATATCGCGAAGCTCATCGATCTGTTCCGGAGCAAAAAACTGAGATTCATCGGCAATTATAACGTTGCAATCTTCATGTTTTGCAAAAAGTTCCTTGATGCTGTCACTGAGTCCAACCTGTTCCGCTTCGGCATAAAGACCGATTCTGGATTTAATAATGCTTGCACCGTCTCTTGTATCGGTCTTGGGTTTGATAAGCCAAACCTTCATTCCGCGTTCTTCATAATTATATTTTGCGATAAGCGCCTGGGCGGATTTTGAACTTCCCATTGCGCCGTATTTAAAATAAAGTTTCGCCATAAAGCTTTCCCCTTTTCTGTATTCTGGCAGAAAAACCATTTTTTCGGCACCGTATTTTTATTTATTATAACACAGGTAAAAATTATTTCATATAGTAAAAAGAAAATATATAAACAAAATTTAATAAAATTTTGCATAACATCTCTTGCTATAATAATGATTTTGATGTAAAATATATATGTGATAATTTTATGTTTTGCAAAGATGCAAAAACGAGAGGAGGATTTTCCGTGAACGAACCTACCATTTCCTTTTCTATAAGAGAAGACAAAGAAAAAGAAATCAAAGCAATTCTTACAACTGTTTATGATGCACTCCGCCAGAAAGGATACAACCCCATCAACCAGATAGTCGGATATATCCTTTCCGAAGACCCCACATACATCACCACCCATAACAACGCAAGAAGCCTTATCCGCAGAATCGACCGTGATGAGCTTCTCCAGATCCTTGTTAAAACTTATCTTAATGATTGATATTTGGAGGAAAATATGTCTGAACAGTTTATGACCTATAAGGGCCGTCCCCTTGTTCGCAGCAAAAAAATTCTTTATTACGGAGATATGCGCGACGCTTATGTTGTTATGCTCCAGATAAACAACACCGCAACTTCCGCCGGAACCGAAGTTGCCGGTCACATCACACTTCAGATGATGTCCACCGACCCCAACGCCGCTCCTACCGAAATGGTTGTTAAACGCGCCGAGCGTGACGGACTTTATGCCGCTTTGGACCTTGCTTCCACCTGGCTTGATCGTCAGCTTGGAAAAGTTGAAGAATAATTCAAAAGCCGCCTTTGGGCGGCTTTTTTATTGATATAATGCTTTGGTTGGTGCTCATGCGCAAACCGTTCGGGAACGCTTGAGCACACATTTGAGCATTCATTGAAAATTCTTGGTGCTCATGACCGAACCGAGCTTTACAGATTGGTTCGTGGCGTTGGCGACTGATATTTAATTCTTTTTGTTCATTATTTTCTTGTACTTTCAGAATATCAGCAAAAAAAGAAAAGGCTTCCCTTTCGGGAAGCCTTTTAATTTTGGTTTTATAATTACCAGTTGCCGGAGGGTTTAGGAACCTGGTGCATTTTTTCCTGAACTTCGTTGATGAATCTGCCCTGATATTCGGGAATTTCGGTTACAAGGCTTTCGGTGGTAAGAACCATGGATGCAACGGAAGCTGCGTTGTTAAGTGCGCTGCGGGTTACTTTAACAGGGTCAACAACACCTGCTTCGATCATATCGGTGAATTCTTCGGTAAATACATTGAAACCGTAGCCGACTTTTCTGGAACGGCGAACTTTATCAACAACAACAGAACCATCAAGGCCTGCGTTTACTGCAACCTGACGCATCGGTTCTTCAAGAGCACGAACAACGATTGCAACACCGGTTTTTTCATCGCCGGAAGTATGTGCAAGAAGTTTTTCAACTTCTCCGATTACGTTAACAAGAGCAACACCGCCGCCTGCTACGATACCTTCTTCAACTGCTGCTTTGGTTGCGTTAAGAGCGTCTTCGATACGGAGTTTCTTTTCTCTTGCTTCAGTTTCGGTTGCTGCACCGCATTTAACAACTGCTACGCCGCCAACAAGTTTTGCAAGTCTTTCCTGAAGTTTTTCACGGTCATAATCGCTGTGTGCGGTTTCGTAAGAAGCTTTGATAACTGCGATACGGCCCTGGATTTCGTCTTTGGAGCCTGCGCCGTCAACGATAAGGGTTTTGTCTTTATCAACTTTAACTTTTTTAGCAAAGCCAAGGTGATTAAGTTTAACGTCCTGAAGGTTAAGACCGATGTCATCGCAAACAAGGGTTGCGCCGGTAAGAGCGGCAATATCAAGAAGCATTTCTTTTCTTCTGTCGCCGAAGCCGGGACCTTTTACGCAGCAAACGTTAAGAGTTCCGCGGAGTTTGTTAACGATAAGGTTGGTAAGAGCATCGCCTTCAATATCTTCTGCAACGATAAGAAGTTTTTTGCCTGCCTTCATGGTCTGTTCAAGAATCGGAACGAGTTCCTGGAAGGAAGAGATTTTTTTCTCAACAAGAAGAATGGAGCAGTCTTCGATGATTGCAACCATTTTGTCTGCGTCGGTTACCATATAGGGAGAAAGATAACCGCGGTCAAATTCCATACCTTCAACAACTTCAATATAGGTGTTAGCGGTTTTGCTGTCTTCAACAGTGATAATACCATCGGTGGTTACTTTTTCCATTGCTTTTGCAATAAGTTCACCGAGTTCGGGATCGCCGCAGGAAATGGTTGCAACTCTTGCAATATCCTGGGAACCGGAAACAGCTTTTGCGTTGCCAATAACAGCGGCGGTTGCTGCGTCAACAGCTTTCTGGATACCGCGTTTTACGAGCATGGGATTTGCACCGGCGGTAACGTTTTTCATGCCTTCACGAACAAGAGCCTGTGCAAGGATGGTTGCGGTGGTGGTACCGTCGCCTGCTGCGTCGTTGGTTTTTTCAGCAACTTCTTTAACGATCTGTGCACCCATGTTTTCAAAAGGATCCGGAAGGGAAATTTCTTTAGCAATGGTAACACCATCGTTGCAGATCATAGGAGTTCCGAATTTCTTATCAAGAACTACGTTGCAGCCTTTGGGGCCAAGAGTGATTTTTACAGTATTTGCAAGTTTGTCGATACCAGACTGAAGAGCTCTTCTGGCATCATCGCCGTAAAGCATCTGTTTTGCCATATATAAATACCTCCGAAAATAATTAACTAAAATTAAAATCAGTCTTCAACAACGGCAAGGATGTCGTTCTGAGAGAGGATGATTATTTCTTCGCCGTCGATTTTAACGGTAGTGCCGGCATATTTGCCCATGATTACATGATCACCGACTTTAAGCTGCATTTCGACTTCTTTACCGTCAACCATACCGCCGGGACCAACAGCAATAACTTCTGCAACTTCGGGTTTATCCTGTGCAGTTGCAGTGATGAAAAGACCGCCTTTGGTTTTTTCTTCATAATCTACCATTTTAATAACAACTCTGTCTCCAAGGGGTTTTACGTTCATTGGAAATCCTCCTAAATATATGTTATTTATTAAAAACAATCCGTTAGCACTCTATCTTTTTAAGTGCTAATAATATTTTATACCATATAGCTATAAAAGTCAATCATTTTTAAGCATATTTTTCAAAATATACACGATTTTTAGTTTTCAGCTGAATTTTCGGGCTGATCGACACATTTTTCCCTGTCTTCGACATCTTTTTCAGCTTCACTGTCATGTTTTTCAGAGGGATTGATTGTTAATTTTTTTACGATAAGAAATTTTATCGGTATTCCCTGTTCAGAAAACATCTTTTCATGTTCAGTCATAATATTATCGGTAAAGCCGGAATTATGAAGGTCCTCAGTTACGAAAGTAAGTTCAAAACCGCATTCCGTAAAATATCTTTTCGAAGAAAGAAAAAGATCATCGTTATCGGTTTTAAAGCGGATCTCTCCCCCATCTTTCAAAAATTCGCGGTACTGCATAAGCTGGTTATTATGTGTAAGGCGTTTTTTATGGTCATGGGTTTTCGGCCATGGATTACAGAAGTTGATATAAATTCTGTCAAACATATCTTCATTGGAAAAAACTTTGCTGATAAGCATAATTTCCTGACTGAAAATATAAACGTTATCAACTTCTCTGTTTGCTTCGGAATATTCGTGCTTGATGTTTCTCATGGCAAGACCGAGCATTTCGCTTTTTATATCAACCGCAATATAATTTATATCCGGATTTGCAACAGCAAGCTTTGAAATAAAACCGCCTTTTCCGCAGCCGAGTTCAAGCATCATCGGTGCATCATTTTTAAAAAGGGATTTCCACTTTCCTCTGTTTTCTGCCGGAACATCAATACAGTTTTCCCATTCGGCAAGTTCCGGTCTTGCCCAGGGTTTTCTTCTTATTCTCATAAATTAATCCTCCGCATTGATTCCGTAAATTCTCATTCCGTTTTCTCTTGCTCTGTCAATCAGCGTCTGAGCATCCGTGCCACGGATTTCCGCAAGCCTTTCCGCTGTTGCAGGAATAAGGCTGCTGTCGCATCTCTGACCTCTGTATGGAACCGGCGCCATATATGGGCAATCCGTTTCAAGAAGAATTCTGTCTTCCGGAACAACCTGGGCAGCAAGAAGAAGTTTGCTTGCATTTTTAAAAGTTACCGAACCGGTAAAACCGATATACATTCCAAGCTTAAGAAATTCTTTTGCAGTTTCCGCAGAACCGGAAAAACAATGGATGATTCCTTTCGGGCGGTATTTTTTTACCAGCTCAAGGGTATCCGCATGAGCCTCTCTGTCATGAATAATTACAGGAAGGTCAAGTTCATTCGCAAGTTCGAGCTGGGCGGCAAAAACCTCTTTCTGTTTTTCCCTTGGAGAAAAATCATAATGATAGTCAAGACCGATTTCTCCGATTGCCACAACCTTTTTATTTTTGGCAAATTCCCTTATTTTTTCAAGCCAGTCACCGTTTCCATCGCTTTCGGCAGAATGAGGATGAACACCGACCGCAGAATAAACAAAATCATATTTTGATGAAAGTTCAAGTGTTTTTTCACATGTTTCCAAATCGCAAGCAGGATCCACTACCAAGGAAACGCCGTGCTCAAAAACATTTTTGAGCACGGTGTCACGATCTTCGTCAAACCTTTCATCGTCATAATGAGCATGGGTATCAAAGATTCCTCTGTATTCCATTAATGAAGCCTCGTTCCTACCGGTACGGAATCATCAATAAAGGTTACGCAAACGGAACCGTCTTCCCTGTCGCCCGCAAGAAGCATACCGTTGGATTCAACTCCGCAAAGTTTTGCAGGTTTAAGGTTTGCAACAACAACGATTTTCTTTCCGATGAGTTCATCGGGGGTATAATGCTGTGCAATTCCGGAAACGATCTGGCGTCCGCCCATTCCGTCATCAAGCTGGATTTTATAGAGTTTTTTTGCTTTCGGAACTTTTTCACATTCAAGAATTTTTGCTACGCGAAGTTCAACTTTGGTAAAATCATCGATTGCAATTTCGGGCTGAAGTTCAATAGCAGGTTTCTCTTCCGCTTTTTCGGCTTCAAGCTGAGCTTTATGTGCTTCTTCCAGTTCTGCAATAAGTTTTTCCGCATCGATTCTGGAGAAAAGAGGAGTTGCTGTGCCAACTTTTTTGCCCGCTTCAAGTCCTCCGAAATTAAGAATGCTTTCATAAGTCTGTTCTTCAAGACCAAGCTGTTCTGCAATTTTCTTTGTGGTTTCGGGCATAATGGGAGCAATGAGCACGGAAAGAATTCTGATTCCTTCGAGAAGGTTATAAAGAACCGTTCCGAGTCTTTCCTTCTTGCTTTCATCTTTTGCAAGAGCCCAGGGCATTGTTTCATCGATATATTTGTTGCAGCGGCGAGCAAGATCCATAATGCAGTCAATCGCATCGCTCATTTTATATTCAGAAAGGTTTTTGTCAAAGCCTTCGATTGCTTTTTTAGCAGTTGCCTTGAGGTCATCGTCAAATTCACCGCCGCAATCCGGAGACTGGATTACACCTTCAAAATATTTGTTCTGCATTGCAACAGTGCGGTTTACAAGGTTACCGAGAGTATTAGCAAGGTCGGTGTTGAATCTGTCGATCATCGCTTCATAGGTTATGGAACCGTCGTTTGCGTGAGGCATTTCGGTAAGAAGATAATAGCGTACTGCGTCAACACCGAATACTTTGGTGAGATCATCTGCATAAATTACGTTGCCGCGGGATTTTGACATTTTATCTTCGCCGAAAAGGAGCCAGGGATGACCGTAAACCTGTTTGGGAAGCGGTTCACCAAGAGCCATGAGCATGATAGGCCAATAAATTGTGTGGAATCTTACGATATCTTTACCAATGATATGAACATCTGCGGGCCAGTATTTTTTATACTGTTCGGAACTGCCGTCCGGATCATATCCGAGAGCGGTGATATAGTTGGAAAGAGCATCTATCCAAACGTAAATTACGTGTTTATCGTCAAAAGTTACCGGAACGCCCCATTTGAAAGAAGTTCTTGAAACGCAGAGATCCTGAAGACCGGGTTTAATGAAGTTGTTGAGCATCTCTTTTTTGCGCGCTTCAGGATAGATAAAGTTTTCATTGTTTTCAATAAATTCTTCAAGCTGTTTCTGATATTTGGAAAGGCGAAGGAAATAAGCTTCTTCTTTTGCTTTTCCAACTTCACGTCCGCAGTCAGGGCATTTTCCGTCAACAAGCTGGCTTTCGGTCCAAAAAGATTCACACGGGGTACAATAAAGGCCTTCGTATTCGCTTTTATAAATGTCACCCTGGTCATAGAGTTTTTTGAAAATTTTCTGAACGGTTTTTTCATGATAATCATCAGTGGTTCTGATGAAATGGTCATAGGTAGTGTTCAGAAGGTCGCAGATATCCTTGATCTCTCCTGCAACTTTATCAACATATTCTTTGGGACTTACGCCGGAATCTGCTGCATATTTTTCAATTTTCTGTCCGTGCTCATCTGTTCCGGTAAGGAAAAAGACATCATATCCCTGCATTCTTTTGTATCTTGCAATAGCATCGGTGAGAACAATCTCATAGCTGTTACCGATATGAGGTTTTCTGGAAGTATAAGCAATGGCCGTTGTTATATAAAATTTAGGTTTATCCATTTATTTTATGTCTCCTTTTGATTTATGATGTCAATATTCTTTGATATATTCAAGCATTTTTTCTGCAAAATTTTCAGAAGTTGCATTTCCTTTGAAAACATCAACAACAAGGTCGCAGAATTCATCGGAAAGGCTTTCGTTAGCGGCGTTTTTGCTTGCAAATTCTGCCGCAAACATAGTACTGGGATAGGAAGAAGATGCAAAAACATCAAAATATACAAATTTGATAAAATCTTTTGCAAGTTCAGGTTCCTTTGCTTCAACCGGAATATACATTTCAGAAAAAGTTACTATCTTGGTCTGATTTCCCGAAAGTGCAGGGTATGCGCACATATCATATTTATTTTCTTCGGTATTCAGTTCTTCAAGATCCTTTGAAGTTCCGGAAACGAAAAGTGCTTTTTCATTTTTAAGAAGTTCCATAGTGTCATCTTTGGATTTTGTGCTGCTTCCGGAAACAACAAGCTTTGTGATACTTTCAATTTTATCAACAAAACTTTTTACTTCTTCCCTGTTCCAGGCTTCTTCATCGTAAGAAAGGAGCTTGTTCATTTCTTCCTCACCGATTGCAGAAACAAGAGCCGCCGCAAAAATATCTCCGAATTCATCCGGCTGCGCTCCTGCATAGGTAAAGAAAGAATAATTTTTATTTTTGCAGCCTTCTGCAATTGAAATAAAATCATCCCAGGTTGCGGGAACAGCAAATCCGCTTTCCGCAAGAAGTTCTTTATTATAAATAAGCCCTTTTTCTTCAAAGAAAACAGGTGCAAGATATACAGAACCGTCTTCGTAAGGTTTGCAAATGTTATTATCAAAAGGAATTGCACCCAATCCTTCTGCAACATCATCAATAGGAAGCATCGCTTTATCTTTGATAAGTGCTTCGGTTACTCCGCTTTCTTCATTTGCAGGAAGAAATACAAAATCAGGAGAATTTCCGGAAAGGATTCTGTCGCGCACCTCATAAGCCGCATCTTTTGTAAATATAAGATTTACAGAAACACCTTCGTTTGCCGCTTCAAAGTTTTTTACAAGAGTTTCCCAATACTTCTTGTCATAAGGCTCATCTTCGCCTCTGTCATAAACAACCGCGGTAATAGTTTTTTGCAATGCTGAAACAACAATTTCGCTTTCAACTTCCTTCGGCGGTTCAACTTCTTCCGGTTTTTCCTCGGAACATCCGGAAAAAACAGAAATCATCATCAAAGCTGCAAGTAAAAAAGAAAGAAATTTTTTCATATTAACCTCCCGGTCATAAAAATACAGATTAATATTACCACAAAACCGATACAAATAAAAGAGTTTTTATTATTTATTTTACTTTACAATTATTATTATTTCATTTAAAATAGAATCAGTTCTTTAATTAAGGAGGCGATTTGTTGCAGGATTATCTTTATCTTTTCTTGATTTCCATGGTTCCTCTTATTGAACTTCGCGGAGCTATGGTTTACGCCGCTGTTGCAGAAATGCCTTTTCTCCCCTCTTTAATTTGCTGTGTTATCGGAAATATCCTGCCCGTTCCTTTTTTAATAAAATTTGCAAAAACAGTTCTTGTTTATCTTTCTAAAATTAATAAGATAGGCTGGATTTTTCAAAAGATAATTGACCGCGGCAATAAAAAAGCCGAAAAAGTACGAAATGCCGAACTTTTTGGACTTTTTGCTTTTGTTGCAATTCCTCTTCCCGGAACCGGCGCATGGACTGCATCTCTTATAGCAACTCTTATGCAGCTTCGCGTTGTAAAATCCACATTTGCAATTCTTCTCGGCGTTATAACCTGCGGAATAATTATGGGAATTCTTTCCTTCGGAATAGTTGATTTTATCATGTAAAGGAGATTATGTTTATGGATAACGAAATTATAAGAACCGAAGATTATCAGAAACTTATTTACGAAGAAAGCCTGAAGCAAACCGAGCTTTTGGAAAAACAGGCAAAAATGGTGAAAACCCAGACAATTGTCGTTGCTGTTTTTATGTTTGTTGTTGCGGTTGCTCTTATTGTACTCAGCACCCAGGTCGGTGGCGTTCTTGAGCAGGCAAATTCCGCAATTGATGAAATCACAATTCTTACCAAAGAACTTAATACCGTACTCGAAGAATCCAACCTTACCGAACTGCTCAACAACGCAAATACTCTTATTGCCGAAAGCGGTGACGCACTTACAAAAGCACTTGAAGATGTTGATGAAGCTCTTAAAACAATCGGTCAAATAGATATAGAAACCCTCAACAATGCCATCGAAGATCTTCATAAGGTAATTGAACCCCTTGCAAGACTTTTCGGAAGATAAATAAATAAATAATTAAAAAATCTTCGGGATATTCCGAAGATTTTTTATAAGTAATAATATGAAAATTATATTTTTAGATGTTGATGGAGTATTAAATTCCGAAGTTTGGAATCAAAAACATAAAATTGAAACAGAAAACGGTTTTCTTATAGACGAAGAAACAATAAAACTTCTGTCGCATTTTATAAAAACAAGCGGAGCAAAAATTGTTTTGCATTCAGGTTGGCGTTTTTGGTTTGATAAAAATTTTTCTCCTATAAGAAAAGAATCCGAAAATTTTAAAAATTTATTGGATAAAAACGGGTTGTCATTTTATGATTTCACGCCGGATTTGACTACTGAAGAAATACGAAAAAGCGGCAAATTCAGTCTTTCCAAACCCAAAGAAATTTTGCTTTGGCTTAATAACCATTCGGACATTTCAAACTGGGTCGTAATAGATGACATCGTTCTTAATAATAAAACCATTCAAAAGCATCAGGTTGCTCCGGACAGTAAAATCGGTCTTACCTTAGCTGATATAGAAAAAACAATAAAACTTCTCAAATGAAATAAAAAAGGCCGCCAGATGGCGGCTTTTTTATTGTTTTTATTTAAGTTCAGTGAGCAAATCCACCCTGTTAGTAAGCATTCCGTCTGCTCCCATATCGAGCATACGGCGCATTTCCTCCGGTTCATCAACTGTCCAGGGATATACCTTTACACCATGTTTGTGAAAATCGTCCATAATTTCCTGCGTAAGCGCAAAGTGATACGGAATGGTTATGGTGACATTACGCTTTTCGCAATATTCGCCGTAATCAAAAATCCAGTTATCAAACGGGAAACAAATTTCAATATCCGGTGCCATAGCCTTAAATTTCATTACAGAATAGTGGTTTGCGGAATAAATTATAACTTTTTCCCGAAGATTATGTCTGTCGATACATTCAAGAACCTTTTCTTCCATTCCATCGTATGTAATGAAACTGTTTTTTAGTTCGACAAAAGTAACGAGGTCTTTATCCTGAACAAGGTCAAAATATTCGTCAAGGGTCGGAACCTTTTGGTCGTGAATATCAAAACCGTTTGAAGGATCAAGTTCACGCATTTCGGCAAGGGTCATATCTTTGACCCAGCCTTTTGCACCGGTTGTTCTGGAAACTTCTTCGTCATGGAAAACAACAAGTTCGCCGTCCTTTGTCATCTGAACGTCCATTTCAATGGCTTCCGGATTATATTCAAGGCATTTTTCGAAGGCAATCATTGTATTTTCCGGGTAAAGACCTGCAAGTCCTCTGTGTGCAACGCGCATCATTCTCCGCATACTTCCTTTCTGATTTCAAGGAATTTTTCCGGTCTGTTGGTAATTGCAATCTCAAGCTGGAGTTTAAGGGCTTTTTTCATATCCTCTTCATCGTTTATGGTCCAGGCGTTGATTTCAATTCCGTTGTTACGAAGATCCTGCATGTTTTCATGGTTAAGGCAGTTGAAGAAAGGATGGAAGCATTCAACCCCTCTGTTTCTGGTATATGCGCCGGGGTGAATAAGCCAGCTTTCCTCAAGAAAACCGCATTTTACGTCCGGAGCAAGTTCTTTGAAACGGGTGCAGGTAAAATGATTGAAAGAGCTGATGATAATTTTATCGCGAAGACCGAATTCATCCATAAGAGCAAGAACTTTTCTTTCGATTCCCTTATATTCAAAAACTCCGCTTTTGATTTCAATGTTGCATTCAAGTCCTGTTTCGACCATAAGTTCAAAAACTTCGCGAAGAGTCGGCGGCGCTTCGAATTCAAATTCGCCTTTTTTTACAAATCCGGCATCAAGAGCTTTGAATTCTTCAAGAGTCAAGTCTTTAATAAGCGCATCAACTCCGGTGGTGCGGATTGCGTTTTCATCATGCATTACAACAAGTTCGCCGTCTTTTGTAAGATGAACGTCGATTTCAATACCTTCCGCACCGATTTCTGCCGCTTTTCTGAAAGCAAGCATTGTATTTTCAGGATATTTTTCGGAAAAACCACGATGAGCATAAATTTTAGTCATAACTGCCTCCAAAAAAATATTATTTTTAATTAAACAAACCGGGAAGCAAAACGCTTCCCGGTACTGCTTCGTTTACATTATAACGCTCTTAAAGTTTGATTACAAGGTCTTTTTCAACTGTTGCATAAACTTCATCGCCTTCAGCAAAAGCAAGTTCACGTTCAAATACGATATCGGAATTAAGCCAGATATCTTCATTTTCAACGCGGAAACGAATAACATTACCGTGAGAAATAAAACTGGTAATTTTTCCTTTAATCTGATAGCAGGTATCGGATTCAACATGTTCTTTGCTGAGTTTTACGATTTCGGGTCTGATGGCAACGTCATTGCAATCGATTTCTTCACCGCATGCTTTTCCGAATTTTTCAGCATGAAGCAGATTATAGTTTCCGATGAAGGATGCGGTGAATTTGGTCTTAGGAGTAACGTAAAGATCTACAGGGCTGCCGGACTGTTCAATGTGACCTGCATTGAACAGATGAATGGTATCGGACATTACCATCGCTTCGTCCTGGTCATGGGTTACGAAAATGGTGGTAATGTTGAGTTCCTTCTGGATTCTTCTGATTTCTATCTGAAGGTTGTGGCGAAGAAGAGCATCGATTGCGGAAAGCGGTTCGTCAAGAAGAAGAACTTTCGGTTCGGTAACGATTGCTCTTGCAAGTGCAACACGCTGCTGCTGGCCGCCGGAAAGCTGCATCGGGAACTGGTTGATCTTGTCGGAAAGACCTACGATTTCGAGCATCTGTTTGACTTTTTTATCGATTTCATCTTTCGGAACTTTTTTCATTTTAAGACCGAAAGCAACGTTATCTTTAACGCTCATGTTCGGGAAAAGAGAATACTGCTGGAAAACCATTCCGATTCCGCGATCACGGGGATCAACGTCGGTGATATCGACTCCGTCAAGATAGATTTTACCGCTGGTTACTTTTTCAAGACCGGAAAGGCAGCGAAGAAGAGTTGATTTACCGCAGCCGGAAGGTCCCAGAAGGGTTACAAGTTCGCCCTTTTCAACTTCAAGATTGATGTCTTTCAGAACATGGTTATCTCCGAAAGATTTATTTAAATTTTCAAAACGAATATATGCCATTATAACTTATCTCCCCTCTTTTTGGATTTTTTCAAGTTTGTTGCGGCTTTGGAGGTAAAGAACAACAGCGGTTATTGCAAAAGTCATGAGCATGATGACTACGAAAACCGCGGAAGATTCCGCACTTGAATATTTCATGGTCTGATAAAGGAAAACCTGAACGTTGGTGGTGCCGCTTCCGGAAAGGTTTCTGATGATAACATAATCTCCGAAAAGGATACCGACCGCAAGAAGAGAAGATACGGTAATACCGGTTATAATGTTTGGAACGATTACGCGGAAGAAAGCGTAAAGTTTGCTTGCACCGAGCATTTCCGCCGCTTCAAGAAGCATCGGCATATTAACAGCGTGCATGCTGTTTCTTATGCCTTGATAGATATGCGGAAGAATTATGATGCAATAAGCGCCTATAAGCATTACCATTCTTTCCCCAAGGATTGTTCCACTTTTTCCGTAAAGAGAGAGGATAGATACGGAAAGAATAACACCCTGAATGGTGTAAGGGATCATACAAAGTACCTGAAGATATTTTTCAAGGTTCGGGAAATAAATTGTTACAACAAAAAGTGCAAGCAGAACAAGGATAATCGTAAGAACTATCGGAACAATGCAAAGCAAAATTGTCTGATATATTGCCGTAAGGAATTTTGCGTTTGAGAAAATCGTTACATAATTCTGAAGAGTGAAACCTGAAGGAATAATACCGGTCCAGTCTTCAAACAAAGAATAAATTATAGTTGCTGCAAGCGGAATAAGAAGCCAGATGATAACACAGGTCATTACGATATTAGCACAAACTTTAGTCCATTTATTCATATCGTTCACCTCGTTTTCCACTGGGTCGTCTTTTTGACGATATAGTTATCGACAAAAATTACAACAACCATAAGAACCATCATTACAACAGAAAGCGCTGCACCAAGCGAAGGCTGGCTTCGGATATCGCCGGTGAATGCTGCGGAGATATTAACAGGAAGCAGCGAGAAGTTGTTCATAAGAAGTGCATAAGCGGTTGCGTATGCACAAAGTGCATTTGCAAAAAGGACGCTTATGGTTCCGAAAATACTTGGGATAAGAACCGGAATTCCGACTTTGAACCAGAAAGTACTGGATCTTCCGCCAAGAAGCATATTTGCTTCCTGCCATTCTTTTCTGATTCCGTTAAATGCGGGAATAAGAAGAAGAGTGGAAAGCGGAATCTGGAAATAAATATACATAAGAATAAGGCCGCTGCTTGAATACAAATCGAAATTTTGAATAAATCCGATTCCGTAAACATTTGCCACCTGTTTAAGAACACCTGCGTTACCGATAATAATCATATAAGCGAACGCAAGCGGAACACCTGCAAAGTTGGATGTCATATTGAGAACAGTCATAAATGCGTTTCTGAATTTTCCGCGGGAATTATGAGCTGCCTGTGCGCCGAGGAATGCAATAACAATTCCGACGACGGTTGAAACAAAAGTTATAATAAGGCTGTTTTTGATTGCAGTCTTATAACTTAAAGTAGTAAAAATCTTTTTATAGTTCTCAAGAGTAAAGAGAACCGTTTTGTCGGCATCCGAGCCAAAGCTGTCGATTATAAGCATAAAGAGCGGCAGAAGCTCGAAAAGCACAACGACAATAAGGAAAGGAAGAAGAACAATCAAATATGTATATTTGCTTGTCATTTTTTTGCCGCCGGAAGCATTCTTCATAGGGTCACACCTCACTCAAAAATGGGGCGTGCTTAAAAAGTACGCCCCATTCTTATTACTCATGGAGTAAATTTTAAAAGTTAAACATCAAAGCGAATTAGAGAAGCGGGATGATGTTTTCGTTCCACCAAATGGAGATCTCTTCGCATGCTGCTGCATATGCTGCAGGATCGGAAATACCGACTGCGTTTGCATAAGTATCGGGAGCAAAGATCTGATCTGCTTCAGGAATTACAACGTCGGTTCTGGTGGGGATTGCACCTGCTTTAGCAAGGTTGATCTGGCCAGCGTCGGAGAAGATGTATTCTCTTGCAAGAGCTGCTGCGAAAGGAGTATCGGAAGTTTTGTTGATGATGGAAGCATAACCAACAAGGATTGCGCCGTCGGAAGGAATGCCGATGGTGATGTCATAGTTTGCTGCGTTGTCTCTGTATCCGGGAGCATTGTAGGACCAGGTTACACCGCATTCAACTTCACCTGCCTGAATTCTTGCAGGGATGATGTCGCCAGCATCGATACGGCCAGCTTCAGCCATTTCAGTCCAGAATTCAAAAGCGGGTTCAAGGTTGTCAAGGCCGCCGCCAAATGCGTATGCAGTTGCAACTACAACGCCCTGGCCGGTTGCACCGCCGACTACGTCGCCGATGGTAAGTTTATAAGTGCCTTCACGAACATCTGCCCAGGAAGTAGGCATGGGTTCGTCGCAGATATCATTGTTATAAATGAAGGTGGTTGCACCGGTATAAGCAATCATCCAGAGACCGTTGGGATCTTTTGCCCAATCCGGAACAGTATCCCAATAAGAAGTTTTATAGGACTGTACAAGACCTTCGTCAATTGCCTGCTGGGTGAATGCAAGACCAACGTCGCCGATGTCTTTGGTGCTGTCGTTTGCAAAAGTGGTAAGTTCTTCTGCGGAGCTCATGTCTGCGTCAGTATGGGTAATACCATATTCAGCAGTAAGACCTTCCCAGGAAGCACCCCAGTTTGCCCAAGTGTCGGGCATACCAACGGACTGAACGTCACCTTCTGCCTTAGCTTTTTCAATAATTTCATCAAGGGTGTAGGAGTTGAGATCAACAGCCTCAGATTCACCGCCGGCGCCGCAGCCTGCGAGAACGAGTGCGAGGCAAGCAAGAATTGCGATAAGTTTAAGGGTAGTACGCATTTTATTCCTTCTCTCTGAATTAGAATTAGTGCATCTTTATTGTTCTTTGCACTGGGGATATTATAACTTTTTTTACACTTTTTGTAAATGGATTTTCGCAAATATCGCTATTTTGTTGTAGAAAATATTACTAAATTTATTTATTTTTCACAAATAATTAATGGATTTTAGGCATTGCATAATAAAATGGGATTTGATATAATTTAATGTATTAAGTGCACTTTATGAGCACCTTTTTTGGAGGTAAAAATGAAAGCATACGAAAGACTTCTCAAATATGTTCAGTACCCTACCGCTTCCGATGAGGAAAGCGAAACCTGCCCCAGCACCTCAGAACAAACCATTCTCGGTCTTGCTCTTGTTGATGAAATGAAAGAAATGGGAATCAGCAATGTCAATATTGATGACAACGGCTATGTATATGGCGAAATTCCCGCTTCTGAAGGCTGCGAAAAAGCCCCCGTGATCGGTTTTATCGCCCATATGGACGTTGTTCGTGAAGTTCCCTTCACCAACATCAAACCTCAGATCGTTGAATATAACGGCGGCGATGTTCTTCTTAATGAAAAAGAAAATATTTATCTTTCCTGCAAGGAATTCCCCGAAATGGAAGAATGCAAAGGACAGCATCTTATCGTAACCGACGGCACCACTCTTCTCGGCGCCGATGACAAAAACGGAATTGCCGAAATTCTTACCGCTGCGGAAGAAATTCTTGCCAACCCTGAAATCAAACACGGAAAAATCATGATCGGATTCACCCCCGACGAAGAAATCGGCCGCGGCGCAAACAGATTTGACCTTGAACGTTTTGGTGCTGATTATGCATATACTCTTGACGGCGGCGCATTCGGCGAAGTTGAATGTGAAACTTTCAACGCTGCTCATGCTCACATTGCTTTCAACGGAATTTCCGTTCATCCCGGCAGCGCAAAAGACAAAATGGTCAACGCCGCCCTTGTCGCAATGGAATTTGATTCTCTCCTTCCCGAAGTTGAAAGACCTTGCCACACTTCCGGATACGACGGTTTCTATCATCTTACCGGAATGAAAGGCACATGCGACAATGCAGATCTTTATTATATAATTCGTGACCATGATGCAGATAAACTTACCTATCGCGTTGAATATATCAAACGTGCTGCGAACGAAATCAATCGACGTTATGGTGAAGGAACCGCTGTTGCGGAAACCGGTTATGATTATAAAAATATGAGTGTTATCATCAAAGATCATTGGCATCTCATCGAAACCGCACAGAAAGCCATTCGCGAACTCGGAGCAGAACCTGTTACCAATCCTGTCCGCGGCGGAACCGATGGCTGCGTTCTTTCTTTCATGGGTCTTCCCTGCCCCAACCTCGGAACCGGCGGCTATAACTTCCACGGCAAATTTGAATTTGCAAGCGTTGAACAGATGGACAAAGCCGTTGAAATGATCAAACTTATTGCAAAATATTACGGCGAACAGACAAAATGAGCACCATGCTCAAAGACAACCATTCCCGTGCTCAAAACAGCAGCTTTAAAAAGCTGCTGTTTGCTTTGACGGGGATTTTCGGATTTTGTTTTGCTGTATTTTTCGCAGCAAATGCATTTTTTAAAAGCGGTTTTCTTTATTCTGCGGCAATAACTTTCGGAGTTACGTTTTATCATTTTGCAATAAGATTGATTATAGGATGTATTACGGATAAAGTGTTTCGCGAAAAAACCGACCCAAACTCAAAATGGTTTTCCCAGAACAAGTTTGAACACAAAATTTATAAAAAACTTAATGTTCATAAATGGAAAAAGTTTGTTCCGACTTATGACCCGGATCAGTTTAACCTTGAATATCATAGTTTTGAAGAAATCGCCCGTTCAATGTGCTCCGCCGAAATATGTCACGAGTTAATTATGCTGTTTGCCCTGTTTCCGGTTTTATTGATAATACCCTTCGGTTCGCCTGCGGTGTTTATCATTACTTCCGTTCTTTCTTCAGCCATTGACCTTATTTTTGTGATTATTCAGCGCTATAACCGCCCGCGGATTCTTCGTTTAATCAAAAGAAAAGCATAAAAAAACAGCTTCCGTTTTTGAAGTGAACCCCAAAGATTAGACAAAAGAATATTAAGATTATGAGGAATGAGTTCTGAATTGCACAGGACTCATTCCTTTTAATTTGAGAGAAATTCTGTCATTGTTGTAGTAATAAATGTAATTGTTAAGCTTTTG
>JAGBAZ010000059.1 GCA_018110905.1 Oscillospiraceae bacterium | reverse complement strand
TTTCGAATCTTCGTAAACCATTTTGATTCCTTCAAGAGGAAGGCGCTGGTCAATGTGATCAAAAAGTTCTTCCTCGGCAAAAAGTCTTGCAAAACCGCCGGTGGCAACAACTTTTGCATTTTCTCCGATGACAGATTTAAGGTTTCTGACCATCATATCAATAGCTCCAAGATATCCGTAATAAGCGCCGCTTTGCATGGAAGAAACTGTATTCTTTCCAAGGGCAAATTCCGGCTTAAGAATCTCGATTTTCGGAAGCTTTGCAGCCTTTTCATAAAGAGCGTCCATGGAAGTTTTGATTCCGGGGTAGATTATACCGCCAAGATATTCTCCCGCTTCGGAAACAGCCTCGCAGGTGGTCGCGGTGCCGAAGTCAACGATAATGAGCGGGCCGCCGTATTTTTTAAATGCGGCATAGGAATCAACAATTCTGTCCGCGCCGACTTCCTTTGGATTTTCGTAAAGGTTAGGCATGTTGCAAAAAAGATTTTCGCCTATAACAAGGGGTTCGCGGTCGAAATATTTTCTTACCGCGCTGGAAACGGAATAGTTTACCTGCGGAACAACGGAACTGATTATTACATCCGTAACGTCGGAAACGGAAAGTTTTTTGTATTCAAAAAACTGGGTGACAAAAAGTCCGACTTCGTCGGAAGTTATGTCGCGTTTTGAACCAAGGCGAAAAACTCCGGTAAGGGAATCTCCTTCATAAAGTCCGAATTCCATGGTTGTGTTTCCAATGTCGATAACAAGGATCATTTTTTGATCTCCTTTTGTTTAACAAAATTGTCGATAAGCGAAAAGTAATCGTTTGCAAAATTTTGAAGGGAATTTTTTTCAAAAAACTCACGGTTGGCGCGGCCAAGGGTTTCCCGGTCGGTTTCCGAAAGGCCCAGAAGAGTTTTAATTCCAAGGGTAATGCTGTCGCGCCGGCGCGGTTTTGTAATAATGGCGCCGCCGGCTTTTTTGAAAAAATCGGACCAGTGCTGTGCCGCCGCAATAATGGGTTTTTGAGCACCAAGCGCATTCCAGAAATTTTTCTGTTCCGGAAAAAGGCCTTTTCCAAAATCCGATTCCGAAACAAAAATTCCGTCTGCGCCGGAAAGAATAAAAGGGATTTCTTCGTTTGGAAAATCTTCCGGAAAGAAAACATTGGTAATTCCTTTTTCCGAGGTAAACCGTTTGAAATAAAGCTTTTTTCGCCCTTCCGAAATAAAAACAAGGGCAAATTTATCTCCGAAAGTTCCGGCGGAAAGGATAAGTTCTTCTATGGAAAAACCTTTTTCAATTTCGCCGCAATAAGCAAGCACAAAAGTTTTTCCTTCTCCGAAAGAACGGAGTTTTTCTCTGTAAAAAACCGCCTTTTCCGAAGGTTTTTCCCTTTCGGGAAGTGCCGGCAAAACCATTGGATAAAGGTTATGAGCATCGGGAAACGTTTTTGCGGTTTCCGGGAAAAAACCGAGCACGGCGTGGCTTTTAAAAAAAGCCGAGGCGGTGTTTTTTTTAAAGATGCTGAGCACAGGATTTAATGCCGAAGCAAAACCGAAGTTTTGAAGAACTTCCCGCGAAAGACATGAAATTTCGCTGATAAAAACGGCGTTTGCTCCCTCGGCAATTTTTGCGCCGGAAGAAACTGCGGCGGAAAAAATTCCGCCGGAAATAACAGCATCCGGCTCAAAAATTCCCGAAAGGCTCGGAGCATTTTCAAAAAGCGCTGTGCCGAAAGCAAAAAGCTCCGTAAGCCGAAGAAAACTTCCTTTTCTTTTTGCGGGAATTTTTACAAAAAGCTGGCTTATGCCTTCTCTTTCGGAATATTCAAAGGAAAGGGGAACTTCGGTTTTGCAAAGTTTTGCTTTTGCAAGCAAAACATTTGCACCGAGTTTCTGGAATTCCTTTGCAAGCAAAATCCTTTGTTTTGAATTTTCTTCTGCCGCCCGGCAAAAAACCGCTTTTTCGGAAGAATCTGCTTTTGCCGGTTCCGGCAAAAGCATGTCGTCAATGATAAGTATATTCAAGAAGGGAATCCTCCTTTTGCAAAAGCCAAAGTAGGGGCGGATATTATCCGCCCGTTTTAAGTTTTCCCTTTTATGTAAAAAATATACTTATTTTTCTATGTTTTCAACTTCAGCAAGGGTAAGTTCAAGAAGTTTGGAAACGCCTTCCTCCTGCATTGTCACGCCGTAAAGTCTGTCCGCGTGTTCCATGGTTCCGCGGCGGTGGGTAATGGCGATAAACTGGGTGTTTTCGGTAAGGCGAAGAAGATAATCCGCATAGCGGTCAACGTTTGCTTCATCAAGCGCAGCCTCGATTTCGTCCAGAATGCAGAAAGGCGCAGGACGAACTTTAAGGATTGCAAAATAGATGGCGATTGCAACAAAGGTCTGTTCGCCGCCGGAAAGGGAAGCAAGGTTGTTTATGATTTTGCCCGGAGGCTGAACGGTTATCTCGATTCCGGATTCAAGAACGTTATCCGGATCGGTGAGGAAAAGTTTTGCTTCGCCGCCGCCGAAAAGTTCTTTAAATACCACAGCAAAGTTTCCGGCAATCTGGGTGAATCGGTCGAGGAAGATGGTTCTCATCTGTCCCATAAGGTTGCGGATAAGCGAGCGGAGTTCATCGCGGGATTTTTCGGCATCCTCGATCTGTTCCTTCATGAATTCATAACGTTCGGAAACTTCCTTGAATTCTTCGATTGCCGCAAGGTTGACCGTTCCGAGAGCTTTTATCTTGCTGCGCAGTTCGTTAAGACGGCGGGTTGCTTTTTGCGGTTCGGTAATCTCTTCGGCAATTTCCTCCGCTGCGGAGAAAGTCATCTCGTATTCGTCCCAAAGCTGGCCGATTATGCGGTCATAATCCACCTGCATTTCATCAAGACGGCTGCGGGCTTTGATAAGCCTGCCGGAAGCTTCCTCCCTCTTGCTGACAGTATCTTTCTGGGCGGTGCGCTCTTCGGTGGTGCGGCGCTCAAATTCCTGGCGTTTTGCGAAAAGAGCAGAAATTTCGGCTCTGTTTTCTTCGGAAAGGTTGGAAAGGCGGAGTTTTTCATCTTCGATTTCCTTGATCTCTTTGGAAAGAGCGGAGTTTTTATCAAGAACAAGGGCCTTGCGTTCATTAAGAGCAGCAACTTTTTCTTCGCGCTGTCCTTTGTTTTCAAGAAGCTGGGAAATTGCGCCCTGAATGGATTCGATATCTTTCTGGACAATTGCCGCGGAAAGGGCAAGGGCGGAAAGATCTGCGCTGTTTTTGCTTTCCTTTTCGGAAACAGCGGAAATCTTTTCATCGATTTTTTCTCCTTCTGAAAGAAGGGCGGATTTCTTTTTGTTTCTTTCGGAAAGGAGTTTTTCATATTCATCAATGCGGTTTTCCGCATCTTTGATTGCTTTTCCAAGGATATTGCGTTGGGTTTCCGCTTCGGTGCCTGCGGCTTCCGCGTCGGAAATCTGCATAAGAAGGCGTTTCTTTTCGCCCTCTGCGCGGATCTTGTCTTCCGAAAGGGTTCGAAGTTCGCTTTCGGTAGCAAGGAAATCCGCTTCCATTGCGGAGATTTCTTCTTTGAGCTTATTATAATCCGCTTCGCCTTCGGAAAGAAGCTTTTCTGCGGCGGCGGCTTTTTTAAGAAGTTCGTCGATTTCCTGTTTTCTCGAAAGGATTCCGGCGGATTTAACGCTGGAACCGCCGGTCAAAGAACCGCCTGCGTTAACAAGCTGTCCGTCAAGGGTGACGATGCGGAACTTATAGCCGAATTTTTTCGCAATTGCAGTGGCAGAGTCCAGATCTTCCGCAACAACGATTCTTCCGAGAACGGATTTTACGATTCCGTCGAATTTGGGGTCGTTTTTAACAAGGTCCGAACCGACGCCGATAAAACCTTCGCAGTCCGAAAGACCCCGTTCCTCAAGGCGGTTCCCTTTAATGGTGGTGAGGGGAAGGAAAGTTACCCTTCCGCGTCCCTGTTCCTTAAGCATGCGGATAGCTTTTTTGGCGGCGTCCTCGTCGGTTACAACAATGTTCTGAAGAGCGGCGCCAACTGCAGTTTCAACAGCAAGGGAATATTTTGCATCGACAGAAAGGATTTTCGAAACAGGTTCAAGAATTCCGCGGAGAGCGCCTGCGGCGCCTTTATCCAGGACGAATTTTACGGAAGGACCAAAGCCTTCCATATTGCGCTCAAGATCCTGAAGAAGTTTTGCTCTTTGGGCAAAGGAATCTGCCTCGCGGCGGATTTTCGCGCGTTTTTCATCAAGTTCCGAAAGCTGTCTCTTCCTAAGGTCGCGTTTCATCAGCATTCCGGTTTTGGTGTTATTTATGCTGTCGGTTTTGTCTTCAATTTCCTCAAGAAGGTCGTTGACTTCAACAAGCTCGTTTTTATAACCTTCGATAAGCGAAAGCTTCTGGCTTGCGGAAAGGGAAAGCTGTTCAAGGCGTTCGGAATATTGGGTTTTGTCGTTCTTTGCGGTTGCAAGAACAACGCTTATGTGTCCAAGTTCCGTTTCCGCTTCGGAAATTTTTCCGAGAAGGGAAGATTTTTCGGTGATTGCGGAAAGTTTTTCCTTGGCAATTTCGCCGCCAAGAAGGTTAAGGCGTTCTTCTTCCTTGCGGAATTCTTCTGCTTCCGCTTCTTTTGCGGAAAGTTCGCTTTTTTTCAGTTCAATGGCGTTGTCACCTTCGGAACTGTCGGAAGAAAGGACGGAAATTTCCTCTTCGATCCGGGAAATTTCGGTTTTGTTATGTTCAATATCGTTCTGACAGACTGCGGCTTTTGCGGAAAGTTCGCCGAGAGCGATTTCGTTTTCGCTTATTTTTTCGCGTTTTTCCTCAACGGTTTCGTCAAGGTTTTTGATTTCCTCATAAAGGGCGTTTATGCGGTTTTCAGCTTCATTATAATCTGCATCGAGAGAATCATATTCGCTTTGATAAATCCCTATGGAGCTGTTTTGTTCCGCAAGCTGGGCCTTAAGGCGGCGAAGGGAACGCATCCATACGGAAATTTCAAGGGATTTTCGTTCTTCGGCAAGTTCAAGGAACTTTTTGGCCTTTTCGCTCTGTTCAAGAAGGGGACCAACCCTTTCTTCAAGGGCGGAAAGGTTATCGCGAAGACGAAGAAGGTTTTCGTCTGCCTTGGAAAGGCTTTTTTCAGCCTCCTCCTTGCGGTAGCGGAATTTGGAAATTCCGGAAGCTTCCTCAAAAATTTCCCTGCGCTGGTTCGGTTTTGCGGAAACGATTTCGGAAATTTTGCCCTGACCGATTATGGAATAACCGTCTCTTCCAAGGCCGGTATCCATAAAAAGTTCGTTGATATCTTTAAGGCGGCAGGATTTGTCGCCGATTTTGTAATCGGAGTTTCCGTCGCGGTAATATTTTCTGGAAACAATTACCTCATCGGTATCAAGAGGAAGGGTGCGATCGCTGTTGTCAAAACAAATGCGGACTTCCGCAAAGCCATGGGCATGGCGAAGGCGGGTTCCGTTAAAAATAACGTCCTCCATTTTTCCTCCGCGAAGCGCCTTGGTGGACATTTCGCCGAGAACCCAGCGAACGGCATCGCTTATGTTACTTTTTCCGCTTCCGTTGGGGCCAACAACTGCGGTCATTCCGCGGCCGAAGTTAAGGCGGGTTTTATCCGGAAAGGATTTGAAGCCCGAAAGCTCAAGATATTTTAAGAACAAGTTTTCACTTCCTTTTATAAAATGCCTCCCATGGTGGGGGAGCTGTCCGCAAAGCGGACGGAAGGGTGGAAATTGTGTTTAATGGTTTTATTAAGGCATATTTGCCAGCATAACCTCAAAATCGCCGGGGTTAAGGTTTTTATCCGGGGTGATTTTAACGGCATAGCCAAGGCTGAGCCAATGTTTGATGTTTGCTTTATGCTGTCCGCTGCATTTGGAAACCTCGGAGGGATTTACCTTGAGCACATAGCTTCCTTTCGGAAGGCGGGTGAGCATCGGCGCAATTTTTTTGCGGAAGCGAAGGCTTTCGCAAATCTCCCGGAATGCCGGATGATAGGGCCCCGCCATAAGATTTTCTTCAAGGGATTCTTCCGCATGAAGCCCAAGGCGAATAACTTTTATGTTATAAAGTTCAAAAACATCAAGAAGCTCTGCACATTCCAATGCTGCTTCTTCAACGGTCTGGGGGATATATTCTCCGCTTTCAAACCATTTTGCCATAAGGGTGTTTTTGAGCACGAGGGTCGGATATATGCGCATAGTATCCGGTTTTAAAGCTGCAAACCTTGCGGCGGTGAGCAGGTCATCTTCTTTTGTGGAACCGGGCATGCCGGTCATCATCTGTAAACCAAGGGAAAAACCGGCAGCTTTGATAAGTTCCGAAGCTTTTTGGGTATCCTCAAAGGTATGTCCGCGGCGGTTTTTTTCAAGAACCGCGTTGTTGCAGCTCTGGGCGCCGAGTTCGATGGAAGTCACTCCGTACTCTTTGAGCACGGAAAGTATATCCTCATCAATGGCGTCCGGTCTTGTGCTTATCCGGATCCCGGAAAAAGCCTTTCTGTCGATCCATTTTTTTGCAACGGAAAGAAGGCTTTCCATAAGTTCTTTCGGGATCATTGTAAAACTTCCGCCGAAAAAAGCAATTTCCGCTTTTTCGGAAAAACCGTGGAGATCCCTTGCGGCTTTTTTAAGAGTTTTGTCAACTTCTTCCGGGGTGGGAACTCCGCTTTCGCCGGTTATTGAATTCTGGTCACAAAATGAGCACCGGTGGGGACAGCCGACCATCGGGACAAAGAAAGCTACGTTTGCATGTTTCATTGTCCCATCAGCTCCAATGCTTCTTTTGCGGCGTGCTGTTCGGCTGTTTTTTTGCTTTTGCCGATTCCGTGACCGATCACGTTGCTGTTGAGCATTACGTCAACCTCAAAACGCTTGTCGTGGTCGGGTCCGCTTTCGCCGACGAGCACATAAGTAAGCCTTTCTTCCGGATTTTTCTGGATGATTTCCTGGAGAAGGGTTTTATAATCTTTAAAAGCGGCGTTTTCAACGTGTTCAAGTGCCTTTTTAATAAATCTGAGCACGATTTTTGTTGCCGGTTCAATTCCGCCGTCAAGATAAACCGCCGCGAGCACCGCTTCAAAAGCATCGGCAAGAATGGAAGGCCTTTCGCGGCCGCCCATAAGTTCTTCGCCGTGGCCAAGGCGGAGAAAACTTCCGAGTTCAAGCTCGTTCGAAAAGCCGCAAAGGCTTTTTTCACAAACAAGAGAAGCACGGAGTTTCGTAAGTTCGCCTTCCGGAAGTTTTGTATAGTTTTCAAAGATATAATCGGAAACTATGATGCTCAAAACGGCGTCGCCAAGGAATTCCTGGCGCTCGTTATAGGGAACATGTTCTTTTGTTTCGTTGGAAAAGGAAGAATGGGTAACGCCGGTTTCAAGGAATTTTATGTTTTTGAATTTGTATCCAAGGCGCTCTTCAAGAAGAGAAAGTTCTCTGCTGCTCATGCTTCTTTCTCCTCCTTTGCTTTTGCAATTGCGGCGGAAATGGTTCCGTTGATATCGGTTTCAACAAAGATTTTCGCCTGCTTGATTGCGTTTTTGAATGCAACAGGGTTGCTGTTGCCGTGTGCTTTGATTACGGGTTTTGCAATTCCCAAAAGGGGAGCACCGCCCCTTTTTGTGGAATCCATTTTGCCTTTGAATTCGCGGATGCCGTCCTTAAGGAAAACAGCGGACATTTTGGTGAAAAGGTTTTTCATAAGCATGCCTTTAAGCATTCTTCCAAAACCTTTTCCAAGGCCTTCGATGGTTTTGAGCACAATGTTTCCGGTCCAGCCGTCCGCAACGGCAACGTCGCAGGCTCCTGCGGGAACATCGCGCACTTCAACGTTTCCGATGAAGTTATAACCCGCATTTTGCATAAGGGCAAAGGCTTCTTTCTGAAGTTCGGTGCCTTTGCTTTCTTCAACGCCGATGTTTATAAGACCGACGGTGGGGTTTTCGATTCCTTCAACGCTCTGCATATAAACGCTGCCCATCATTCCGAACTGGTTCAGCATTTCCGGGCGGCATTCAACGTTTGCCCCAAGGTCGAGAAGCATATAATCTTTTTCAAGACCGGGCAGAACGGAAGCAAGGGCAGCCCTTTTGATGCCTTTAATGCGCTTTACAATAAGGGTTGCGGCAACAACGATTGCGCCGGTGGAACCTGCTCCGACATAAGCGTCGCCTTCTCCTTCGGCAAGAAGGGAAAGACCTTTTACAAGGCTGCTTTCTTTATATTCTTTAAGGGCGGAGGTAGGCTCTGCACAAACAGGCATAACAAGGGGAGCATCAACAAAAGTGAATCCGACCGTGGAAATTTTTTCTTTCTCACAGATTTCTTTCATTTCCGCTTCGTTGCCTACCGCGATGATTTCAACACCAAGTTCCTTAACGGCTTTTTCTGCGCCTTTAAGGGGAGCAAGGGGTGCGTTATCTCCGCCGTAAATATCAACTATAATTTTCATAAAATCGCCTCCAATGCGGCAACCGCCCTTTCGGCGACCGCTTGATAGCGTTCGTCCTTGTGGCGGATCTTGTTGGGGAGAGGGGGAAGAAGTCCCATATTTGCGCCCATGGGCTGGAAGTTTTCCACGCTCTCGTCGGTTATATAATTTACCAATGCGCCAAGCATGGTAAGTTCGGGAAGCACAAAAGGTTCTTCTCCGCTTGCAAAACGCGCGGCATTGATTCCCGCAAGAATTCCCGTTGCGGCAGATTCGGTGTAGCCTTCAACTCCGGTAAACTGTCCGGCAAAGAAAAGGCGCGGTTCCGCTTTAAGGGAAAGGTTTTTATTAAGAAGACGCGGGGAATCCATAAAGGTGTCCCTGTGCATAACTCCATAGCGGAGAAATTCTGCGTTTTCAAGTCCGGGGATCATTGAGAAAACCCTTTTCTGTTCACCGAATTTAAGGTTGGTCTGGAAACCAACAAGGTTATACATGGTTCCCTCGGCGTTTTCTCTGCGGAGCTGAACGTTTGCCCAGGGTCTTCTTCCGGTATGGGGGTCAGTTAAACCAACAGGACGAAGAGGCCCGAAACGGAGAGTATCGTGTCCGCGGCTCGCCATTATTTCAACCGGCATACAGCCTTCGTAAACCTTCGGGTCTGCGGTTTCAAATTCGTGGAGAGGAGCTCTTTCCGCGGAAACAAGGGCTTCATAAAAAGCGTCATATTCGTCCCTTTCCATGGGGCAGTTTACGTAATCCGCTTCGCCACGGTCATATCTTGCGCCGAGGAAAACTTTATCCCAATCGAGGGAATCTGCGGAAACGATAGGTGCTACCGCATCATAGAAAGAAAGGGTTCCGCCGAAGCGATTGCGGAGATTTTCCGCAAGAACATCGGAAGTGAGGGGACCGGTTGCAAAAATAACGGTGCCTTCTTCCGGAACTTCGGTAACTTCTCCGTAAACGATTTCGATATTGGGGTCGCTTTTGATTTTTTCGGTGATATATTCAGCGAATTTTTCGCGGTCAACAGCAAGAGCACCGCCGGCGGCAACCGCGGTTTTTTCCGCAGCTTCCATGGTTATGGAACCGAGCATTCTCATTTCTTCTTTAAGAAGACCGCCCGCGGAATTAAGGCGCATCGCTTTGAGAGAGTTGGAGCATACAAGCTCCGCAAAATTTTCGCTTTTATGCGCCGGGGAATATTTTTCCGGCTTCATTTCGCAAAGTCGGACTTTGAAGCCAAGGGAAGAAAGCTTGTGGGCAGCTTCGCAGCCCGCAAGTCCGGCGCCGACAACGGTTATAATTTCGCTCATTTTCCGGACACCGCTCTTTCGTAATCACATTCCGGATTGGAACAATAGATTTTTGCATTTCTGCCTTTTTTGGAAAGAAGGGTCTTTCCGCAGGTGGGGCATTTTTCGGCGGTGGGTTCGTCCCAGCTCATAAAACCGCAGGTGGGGTTATGCTCACAGCCGTAATAGGTCTTTCCGGTTTTGGATTTTTTGGAAAGGATCCTTGCGCCGCAAAGGGGGCATTCGCCGCCGGTTTCCTTGACGATTCGTTTGGTGTTCTGGCAGGCGGGGTATCCCGGGCAGGCAAGGAATTTTCCAAAGCGGCCGGTTTTAACAACCATTTTTCTTCCGCATTTTTCGCAGATAACGTCGGTTTCCTCTTCCGGAACCTGGATTTTTTCTGCGCCTTGGTTTTTCTGGGCAAGTTCAAGGGATTTCTGGAAATCCTCATAGAATTTTTTAATCATGTGGACCCAATCGGTTTTTCCGTTTTCAACCTTATCAAGGTCTTTTTCCATCTTTGCGGTGAAATCAACATCAACAATGTTGGAAAAATGTTCGGTGATAAGATCAACGGTAACAGTTCCGAGGGCGGTGGGTTTAAGAACCTTTCCTTCCTTTTCAACATAGTTTCTGCTGATGATGGTGGTGATGATAGGAGCATAGGTGGAAGGTCTTCCGATTCCGTTTTCTTCAAGAGCCTTGATAAGGGAAGCTTCGGTAAATCTGGAAGGCGGCGCGGTAAAATGCTGGTTCGGTTTGATTTCGCGGACTTTAAGAACGTCGCCGGAATTTGCGTGTTTCGGAATGGAGGATTTTTCCTCGTCGCCGTAAGGATAAAGAACGGAAAAACCGTCGAAACGGACGGAAAATCCGCTTGCTTTAAATCCGTAATCTCCCGCATTGATATCTATGGAAACTGTGTCGTAAAGGGCTGCCGCCATCTGGCTTGCAATAAAGCGGTCCCAGACAAGTTTGTAAAGTTTATACTGTTCCGGGGTAAGGGAATCTTTTACTCTGTCCGGAGAAAGTTCCGGCATGGTGGGGCGGATCGCTTCGTGGGCGTCCTGGGCGCCGGCCTTTGTTTTGTAAGCTTTTGCGCCGGTTGCAAGATATTCCTTGCCGTAGATCTTTTCGATATAATCCGCTGCGGCCTGTTTTGCTTCTGCAGAAACACGAAGAGAGTCGGTTCTCATATAGGTGATAAGACCCACAGCACCAAGACCGGGAACATCAACACCTTCGTAAAGTTCCTGAGCAATTCTCATGGTTCTTCTGGGCTGGAAGCTTAAGCGAAGGGAAGCTTCCTGCTGAAGGGTGGAAGTTATGAAAGGCGGAGCGGGCTGCTTTTTGCGGACGCTCTTTTTGATTGCGCCGACCGTGAAAGGAATGCCTTTGAGTTCCTCAACAATGGCGTTAGCCTCTTCGCCGGTTTTAATTTCAATTTTTTCGCCATTTTTGGTCTGAAGCTTTGCGGAAAAAGCGGAAGTTTCGCCTTTTTCGCAAAGTTTTGCGTCAATGGACCAGTATTCTTCGGGTTTAAAGGCCTCGATCTCGCGTTCGCGGTCAACAATAAGTTTTACCGCAACAGACTGAACGCGGCCTGCGGAAAGGGAAGAACCTCCGCGGATATTTTTCCAAAGGAAGGGGCTGAGCTTATAGCCGACGATTCGGTCAAGAATGCGGCGGCCCTGCTGTGCGTTAACAAGGTCTGTGTTAATGCTTCTGGGTGCGGCCATACCCTGTTCAACGCCGAAATGGGTAATTTCGTTGAAAGTAACGCGGTTCGGTTCATCCATCGGAAGACCGAGAAGTTTTGCAAGATGCCAGGAAATTGCTTCGCCTTCGCGGTCAGGGTCCGTTGCGAGATAAACATAATCCGCTGCTGCAGCCTGTTTTTTAAGGCTGCGGACAAGGTTTTCCTTGCCGGATATAAGGATATACTGGGGAACAAAACCGTTTTTAACATCGATTCCAAGGGTGGTTTTCGGAAGATCGCGAACGTGACCCATGGAAGCCACAACGGTAAAATCCTCTCCAAGATATTTTTCAATGGTTTTTGCTTTTGCAGGGGACTCCACTATAACAAGATTTTTTGCTGTTTTTGCGGAGCGCTTTACTGTTTTGGTTTCTGCTGCCGTAATGATAACCCCCTAATTCATATTAAGCCTCCCTTGTTAAAGGGAGGGGGACCGTCGAAGACGGTGGAGGGATTCTTTTTTGTGAATCCACAGTCTGTGTGTAAAAATTATGCAATAACAAATCTTCTTCCGGAAGCGGGAATTATAAGCCCGAGAAGTTCAAGTTCCGTAAGGCCGACTGCAACGGCGGAAGAAGCAAGGTTTGTAAGTTCGGAAATTTCGTCCGCGCTTTTCGGCGTTCTGTCAAGAACGCTGTAAATTGCCGCGGCGTTTTTTGAAAGACCGGATGGCGGCGCCTTTTTGACAGGTTTCGAGGCCTTTTCGGGTCTTTCGTTTTTTGCTTCGGGATTTTTTTCGATTTTTCTCTTCTGGATTTTTTCAAAGCTCAGGTGTGAAGTATATTCTTCTCCGAATTCCATAAGAATATCCTTCGCGTCCGCAACGGGAATCGCTCCGGAACGAAGAAGACGGAAAGTTCCCTGGGAAGTGCTTCGGTTAACGTCCGCCGGAACGGCGAAAACCTTTCTTCCCTGGTCAAAAGCAAGGTTTGCGGTAATGGAAGTTCCGCTTCTGGCGGCAGCCTCAACAACGCAGACCCCAAGGCTCATTCCGGAAACTATCCGGTTTCTTATGGGGAAAAAGCTGGAGCGGGCTTCCTCGTCCGGAACAAATTCGCTGATAACAGCGCCGTTTGCGGCGATAAGTTCCTTAAGCTCAACATTTTCCGGCGGAAAAGTTTTGCAAATTCCGCAGCCTTGCACCGCAACGGTTTTTCCGCCTGCGGAAAGGCAGGCTTTGTGGGCGGCGGAATCAATTCCAAGAGCCATTCCGGAAACCACAAGCGCACCTGCGGAACCAAGCCCTCCGGCAATTATCTTTGCCATTTTGTTTCCGTATTCGCTTATGCGCCTTGTTCCGACCACCGCAACCGCGGGTTCCTGGTTAAGGCAGGTTTCGTCACCGAGAACATAAAGAACGGGCGGAGCGGATTCGATTGAAAGAAGATTTTGCGGATAAAATTCCGATTCCTTTGTAAGAACCTTTGCACCGTAATTTTCCGCGGTTTCAACCGCCCTTTTAGCAACATCAAGGCTTGTTGCCCTGATTCGCAAAGCATCTTTGGAATTTATGGTTCCGACTTTTTCAATTCCAAGATCGCCGGAAAGAAAGAATTCCTCCGGATCCGGAAAAACCCGAAGAATATCGTCAACAATTCTGTTTCCGGGCTGTGCTGCAATTCCAAGCCAGGCCCAATGTTCAAGACTCATTTTCCGGGTCCTCCTTTCAAAATTTGCCAACCCGAAGGGAGGCTTATTTCTGCATTGCCGCCGAATAAATCATAATTGCCGCGGCGGAAGCAGCGTTAAGGCTTTCGGCCTTGCCCGGCATGGGGATCATAACCACATGCTCACAAGCTTCGATAACTTCGTGCTCAAGGCCGTTTCCTTCGTTTCCGATGAGCACGCAGGATCTTTCGCTGAATTTAACCTCCGGAAGGAGAAGGGCATTTTCTGCTAAGGCGGAAGCATAGGTGGAAACTCCCGCTTTTTGAATAAGCGAAAGTGCCTCGGCCGTTTCAGAAAACACCTTTATCGGAAGGCGGAAAATACAGCCCATTGTTCCGCGCAGAACCTTGGGAGAAAAACAATCGGCGCAGGAGCAAAGGAAAACTCCCCTTACGTCCATAGCTTCGCAGGTACGAAGGATAGTGCCGATGTTACCCGGGTCCTGAAGATTTGAAAGAAGAACAAAAACGCCGTTTTTTGTTAAATCAACCGGTTTTTCGGAAATTCTGCAAACAGCAAAAACTCCCTGGGGAGTTTTTGTGTCGCTGATTTTTTCCGCGACGGAACAAGTTATATTATACACCTCTTTTGCTTCGGAAAGAAGGTTTTTAAGATATTCCGGATATCTTTTTTCTGCCTCTTCCGTAACAAAAAGGCGGAGAACTTCTGCGCCGCTTTTGCAGGCTTCGGAGCAAAGTCTTGCACCTTCCACCACAAAAAGACCGCTCTGGCGCCTTGCTTTTTTGTCGGAAACAAGTGCGGCGGCTTCTTTAATCAAAGGGTTTTCGCGGCTTGAAATAAGCATAATGTCCTCCTGTTTTTGGAAAATCTGGAAGTAACTGTATGGAAATTTGCTCCATAAAATTACCTGTAAATAAAGCAATTCGCCCGAGCTAATGTATAACTCGGGCGTTTATTGTCGAAATTAAAGAGCTGCTTTAGCCTGTGCGCAAAGAGCTGCAAAGCCTTCTGCATCATGGATTGCCATTTCGGAAAGCATTTTTCTGTTAAGGGTTACACCGGATTTTTTAAGGCCGTTCATGAAAGTGGAATAGTTCATATCGTTCATTTTGCAGCCAGCGGAAATTCTGGTGATCCAAAGTCTTCTGAATTCTCTCTTTTTCTGTTTTCTGCCGATATAAGCATAGCGGCCGGTTTTCATAACTGCTTCTTTAGCAGTTCTGAACAGTCTGTGTCTTGCGCCATAGTAACCTTTAGCAAGTCTCAGAACTTTTTTTCTTCTTTTATGGGACATAACTCCGCCTTTAACACGAGCCATAGTATTTAACCTCCGTTAATATTAAATAAAGTTAATGATTTTTGTTTTTGTCTTTCCTATGCAAAAATTATGCGTAAGGAAGAAGTTTAGTGAGTTTCTCCATGTTGGTTTTATCTGCATAAGTAGATTTACGGAGATTACGTTTACGTTTGGTGTCTTTTCTCTGGGAGTTGAGAATGTGGGATTTGAATGCTTTTGCGCGTTTTACTTTACCGTTTTTGGTGAGTTTGAAACGTTTTTTTGCGCCGGAATGGGTTTTAAGCTTTGCGTTCATTTTGATTTCCTCCTGATATTTGGTTTGCAAAAAGCAATTTTTAAACGAACTTATTTGCCGGATTTGGAGCTGATGATCATAACCATGCTTCTTCCTTCAAGTTTGGGCATTTTATCGACAGAACCGAATTCTGCAACGCCTTCGGCAAATTTCTGTACCATTTCGGTACCAAGTTCGGGGTGAGCCATTTCTCTTCCGCGGAAGCGAACGGAAACCTTAACTTTGTTGCCGTCTTTAAGGAATTTAATTGCGTGGTTAAGCTTGGTATTAAAGTCGTTGGTATCGATGTTGAGGGAAAGACGAATTTCTTTAACTTCGATAACTTTCTGGTTTTTCTTGGCCTCTTTTTCGCGTTTCATCTGTTCGAATTTATATTTGCCGTAATCCATGATGCGGCAAACATGGGGATTCGCGGTGGGCGCGATTTCAACAAGGTCAAGGTTTTTTTCCGCGGCAATTGCAAGGGCATCTTTAAGAGAGATGATACCGAGCTGTGCGCCGTCGGAATCGATCACGCGGACTTCTTTTTCGCGGATCTCATCGTTGATGAGCAGTTCCTGCTTAGCTATTGTCAAACACCTCCAAAATAATAAAAAAAGTGCGGTTACTTTTCTTTGCAAAAGAAGCACCGCACACGAACGAAGAAATCCAAAGGGCGCATTATACCCCCATCGGTTTTCTTAAATCTTTGCCGTGCCTGATTCTCTGATCGGACGGCGAGAACTGTTCGTTCTGCTTCTTTGTCCTAAATATTATAACGGCTCAAAACGCCTTTGTCAATAGGAAAAACTGAATTTTTTTGATATTTATGCTGTTTTTTGCCTTCCCGAAGGGCAAGGCTCCTTTGTGTAAAGGGAGCTGTCTGTGAAGCAGACGGAGGGATTCTGTTTAGCCTTCCCGGAGGGGAAGGTGTCACCGCAGGTGACGAAAGAGGAATAAACCCCGTCCCATGAATAACGGGCGAACACATAGGTTCACCCTTACGGTAATTTAATGTAGGGCGGGGGCTTGCTCCCGCCGTGATAAAAAATCACTTCTCCTCTGGTGAGGTAAAAAATCGGGCGGATAATATCCGCCACCACTTTAACCGAGCGGCCGATTTAAAATGAAAATCCGCCGTCGGCCTGAACGATGGCGGTTGAGATTAGAAAACATTAATCTTTCGGTGGAGAGTTTATTCCCCCTTTTTCAAAGGGGGAATCGCTTGCGGGAGCAAGCGGTTAGGGGTTTGAAATTTTTCTTTCAGGCACCAACCGGTTTCTTTTGTTTTCACAAAAGAAATGGGGTGGTAATCTTAATTAATTCCATAAAAAAGAATCCCTCCGTCTTTTTTGCGGCAAGCCGCAAAAAATCCACCTCCCTTTAGGCAAGGGAGGCTTTTTAAGCTCCCTTATAATATAATACCTTTAATTAAATCGCTTTCCGCATCGGGAAGAACCGCAAGATTGATTGCAGCCGCAATAAGCTTTGCCGCCCTGCGGACGAGAATATCAATATCGTTCGGTGCGGCGAAAACCGAATCCGATTCGGAGATCCGGGCAACGGTGGGCGTGCCCGCCGCAATTACCGGAACGCCGAGAGTTTCCCTCGTGAGAGCGGATTTTCCGCCGCAAAAACCGGAACCGGGAGCAAGTCCAGAATCGCAAAGCTGGACGCTTTTGCAGGCACTTTCAATATTTTCCGCCGCAAGGGAATCAACAAGAATAACCGCCGAGGGCGAAAGTTTTTCCACGGCGGATTTTATCAGAATTTCCGGTTCAATGCCGGTTCTGCCAAAAACTCCGGGAACAAGAGAACAAAGCTTCCGTCCAAAAGAATCTCCACAGAGAAGATTTTCCACCGCCAAAGGTCCGAGGGAATCTGCATTGAGAAAAGAATTTCCGATTCCTACAGCAAGAACAGAACCTTTTTCCGGAAGCATCTTTCGGAGTTCAGAAGCAATCGCCAAAACTTCCTCATCAAAATTTCCGAATGGAAGCCGGGGAAAATCCGCTTCAACGGTAACGTATTTGCCTTTCGGCTTTCCGAAAAAATCCGCTTCGCCATCGGTTTCGATAAAAATTTCGGAAATTTCGGTTTTACCAAAAAGAAAACCGCGTTTTTTTGCATAATCCGGAGAAATTTTGTTAATTATTTCTTTTGCAAGGTCGGTTTTTATTGACATTGGGGTATCTCCTTTGCTATAATAACTAAGTACCGGTATTTTGCAGACCGTGTTAATGCAAACCCGGCTTATTTTTGTCTGTTCGGAAAATATTTTTTCTGATAATGAAGGCAAAAACCCTTGACAGAACGGATATTTTCGTGTAAGATGATTATTTGTGAATGTATCCGATGAAACGAAGGAGGTGTAGTACATGCCGAACATTAAATCTGCAAAAAAGAGAGTTAAGGTTATCGCAACCAAAACCGCTCGCAACAAAGCAATCAAAACCAACCTTAAAACCAACATGAAAAAAGCTGAAATCGCTTGCGCTAACGGTGCTGAGGATAGAGAAGCCGCAATCCGCCTTGCAATCAAAAAAGTTGACCAGGCCGCAGCAAAAGGTATCCTTCATAAAAACACTGCAGCAAGACGCAAATCCGCTCTTGCAAGAAAGCTCAACGCTGCTAATGTTTGATTTTTGTAAGTCTTTATAAATTGACGCCTTCACCGGAAACGGTGAGGGCGTCTTTTTTTATTTATCCTTCGGCTTAAAGAAAACCGCAATGATAAAACCAAAAACAATGGCCGCGGTGATTCCGCCTGCTGTGGCGGAAAGTCCGCCGGTGAAGGCCCCGAGCAAACCTTTGTCTGCAACGGCGGAGCGTACCCCTTTCGCAAGGGTATGGCCGAATCCCGAAAGGGGAACGGTTGCTCCCGCACCGGCGAATTCCACAAGCGGTTCATAAAAACCAAGGGCGGAAAGAATTACCCCGGAAACCACAAACCCGACCAGTATCCGTGCCGGAGTGAGCTTTGTTTTGTCGATCAGAATTTGCCCTATCACACAAATAAGTCCGCCGACAATGAATGCTTTAAGATATTCCATCAAAAAATTCCTCCTTTTTCGGAAGAAAAACAAACAAGATGGGCAACCCCGGGAATTGTTTCGCCCTGCTGAACGCTGGTCGGGCTCATAAGAGCGCCGGTGGAAAGCGCGAGCACGTTTTTGAGCACGCCGTCCCGGAGTAACGGAAGGATATGACCGCTGAGCACCGCTGCCGAGCATCCGCAGCCGGAAGCTCCGGATTCCACCTGCTGTTTTTCCCGGTCATAAAGCATAAGCCCGCAGTCGTTATAATTTTCCCCAAGGGAAAAGCCTTCGCGTGCCATAAGTTCCCGCATAAGATTAGTTCCGACAAAACCAAGATCCCCGGTGACGATCAGATCATAATCCTCCGGGTCGGTATAGGTATCCTTGAAAAATTGTGAAAGTGTTTTTACTGCAGCGGGAGCCATTGCCGCGCCCATGTTGTTCTGGTCGTTTATGCCGAAATCCTCAACCGTTCCGAAGGTAACGGCTTTGACGAAGGGAAAACCTTCCTCTTTCGAAACAAGAGCCGCACCGGCGGCAGTTGCGGTCCACTGGGCGGAAGGCGGGCGCTGGCCGCCGTATTCAAGGGGAAAACGGTACTGCCGTTCCGCGGAGCAAAAATGGGAAGAAGCCACCGCAAGGCAGTTTTTTGCGGCGGAATCCGCAAAAACGGAAGCAAGCCCAACCCCTTCCGCAAAAGTTGAACAGGCTCCGTACAGCCCGATATAGGGAACTTTCGACCCCCTTGCTGAAAAAGCAGAAGCAATACATTGGTTAAGAAGATCTCCGGCAAAGATAAAATCAATGTCCTTCATCTCCGCTTCAGCTTTTTTAAGAGCTTTCCAGCAGGCGAGTTCCTGCATTTTGCTTTCGGCTTTTTCCCAGGTTTTTTCACCGAAGCGGGAATCGTCGTTTATTATATCAAAATCTTTTCCAAGGGGGCCTTCGCCCTCTTTTTTTGAACCGACCGCGGCGGAAGAGCGTATTCCCACGACCCCGTCGATAATTATCGTTTGTTTTCCGATTTTATGTGCCAAAAAATCACCCCGTTTTAAGGGTAGTTTTTGCGGAAATTTCCGGAATATGCAAAAAAGCGGAACAGAAAATCTGTTCCGCTTTTTTATTGTTGCCTTTAGGCTTAACAAAACCCCTGGTTCTGCCAGGGGTCAATAAAAAGCCTTGGCAAAAATAAAACCTCTATGCTACGATGATGATGGTTTGGCGACCGCATCACAAAAAGTAGCAAGGAGGTTTT
>JAGBAZ010000058.1 GCA_018110905.1 Oscillospiraceae bacterium | reverse complement strand
TAAGGCATAAAAACAGGCCGCTTTAGCGGCGGCCTGAAAATGTTGATGCGGCTGTTAACCTTTCGACGCGTCTTAAGACGCCGCCGTATCATGCCCTTGAAGGGCTTGTGCAAACCACCAGCTCAGCTGGTGGTTATGATTTCAACAAAAATTGAAACCAGGTTGATTTTCTGTTGCAATTTTGAAACTATAATATCTTTCTGTACTTCCGGAAGTTTTTTCCCTCTTTTCAAAGAACGCTTCCTGAATATATAGTGAAAAAATTTTTGCCGGAGAAATCATTTCCGGTTCCGGAGGCATGGGTGCACCTTTGTGTGCGCCCGATTTTTTATTACGGCGGGAGCAAGCCCCCGCCCTACATTAAATTATTGTAAATATTGATATTATCTGCCCGTTTTTAATTGGATAGGATTATCCCTCATCCGTCATTTGCTTCGCAAATGCCACCTTCCCCTCCGGGAAGGCTAAACGGAAAGTCCGCCCGATTTTACTCTTGCAGAATTTCTCTCCTTCAGTCAGCTTCGCTGACAGCTCCCTCATCAGAGGGAGCTTATATTTTGCATTATGCGCTTTGAATTATGCACTGAAAAAAGCACCCTTACGGGTGCTTTTTGTTTTTATCAGTTTATGAATCTTGCAAGGAATTCCTTGGTTTCGTCTTTTTTCGGGTTCACAAAAATGTCTTCCGGGGTTCCTTCTTCACAGATTACGCCGTCTTTCATGAAAACAACTCTGCTGGAAACATCCCTTGCAAAGGCCATTTCGTGGGTTACGACAATCATCGTAAGTCCTTCTGCCGCAAGCTGACGCATAACCGCAAGAACTTCGCCTACCATCTGGGGGTCAAGAGCGGAAGTGGGTTCATCAAAAAGAAGAACTTCCGGTTCCATAGCAAGTGCTCTTGCTATTGCAACACGCTGTTTCTGGCCGCCGGAAAGCTGTTTGGGTTTTGCATTGATATAGGGGAGCATTCCTACTTTTTCAAGGAAATATTTTGCTTTTTCCTCTGCTTCGTCTTTCTTTTTTCCGAGAACCTTTATCTGACCGACCATGCAGTTTTGGAGAACAGTCATGTTGGAGAAAAGATTGAAGTTCTGGAAAACCATTCCAACCTTTGCGCGGTAATCGGTTACGGAAAAACCTTTTTCGTCAATATCTTTTCCGTGGAAAAGGATTTTTCCGCCGGAAGGAGTTTCAAGAACATTTATGCAGCGGAGAAGGGTGGATTTTCCTGAGCCGGAAACGCCGATTATTGTTGTAACGTCACCTTTTTTTACGGAAAAGTCGATATCGGAAAGAACTTTATGGCTTCCGAAATTCTTTTCAAGGTGCTGAATTTCGATGATATTTTCGCTCATTTGAAGTCCTCCAATGTTTTTTCTTTTGCGTGATAGGTGTACATTCCGCTGGTATGTGCAAGGGTATCGGTTGTGGCAAGGTCATAGTTATCGTCGCCGTCCATCTTCTTTTCAAGAAGTCTGAGAAGGAAGGAGGCGGTTACGGTCATAACAAGATAAATTACCATTACGATGCTTGCGGATTCAAAGAAGCGGTAAAGAGCGCCTGCGGCACTTTTGTGCTGGAAGAAAAGATCAGCAAAACCGATTACAGAAAGAACGGAAGTATCCTTGATGTTGATGATGAAGTTGTTGCCGATCTGGGGAATGATGTTTCGGAAAGCCTGGGGAATAATTACGTTCATCATGGTCTGAACATGGTTCATGCCGATTGCTTTTGCGCCTTCGGTCTGGCCCGGATCGATGGAAAGGATACCGCCGCGGACGGTTTCCGCCATATATGCACCGGTATTGATGGAAACAATGAGAAGTGCGGCGAAATAGATATCCATTTTGTAATCGAAAATCATGATAACACCGTAATAGATGAAAACGGACTGAACTATCATCGGGGTTCCGCGGAAAAGTTCAACATAGCCTTTGAGAAGAAGGTTGACTATGGTAAGGATTATTCTTTTCCAAAGAGGATCCTTTTTCTCGATCGGAACAGTCTGGACAACGCCGACTCCGAAACCGATTATGCAGCCGACTGCGGTTCCTATGAACGAAACAATAAGGGTGTTAAGCGCGCCATCGAGAAAAGCGGAACCGTATCCGCTCCAGACCTTGATAACGCCATCAATAAATTCTGCCAAGGTTATTCTCCTTTTTTATTACATTATAAACCGCCCGGGGGTTGTTCCGGGCGGCATTTTTAATAAATTTCGATGATTATTCGCTGAGAGGCTGAACAGCGATTGCTTCCTGCATCATTGCTTCATAATCTTCAACAGTCATGGTTGCAAGAACAGCGTTTACTGCATCGAGAAGTTCGGTGTTGCCTTTCTTGATGGAAATACCAAGGTTGATCTCTTCTTCAGAAACTTCAAATTCACCTTCGGTGCCGGTGAAATCGAGAAGGACCATATCGTCATAAACGGCAACTGCTGCCATTGCGGTAGGCATATCGGTTACAACGAGGTCAACTGCGCCGGAATCGAGTGCAACAAGCATTGCGGGTGCGGTTTCCTGTGCGTTCTGGATATCAGCGTCCGGAATCTGGGGAAGGCAGATATCATACCAGATGGTTCCGAGCTGGGAAGTGCAGACAGCGCCTGCAAGATCTGCAACGGAAGCTGCGGAAGCATAGGCGGAATCAGCTTTGGTAAGGGTTACGATGGAAGCATAGAAATAAGGATCGGAAAAATCGACCATTTCAAGTCTTTCGGCGGTGATGGACTGGCCTGCGATAACCATGTCAACGTCGCCGGACATAACAGCGGGAACAAGTGCGTCCCAGTCGAGTTTTACAATTTCGAGTTCTTTGCCCATGGATTCAGCGATAAGTTTTGCCATCATTACGTCGTAGCCGTAAGCGAAGTTGTTGGTTCCGGCAATCGGAACAGCGCCGTTGGAATCGTCTGCCTGGCTCCAGTTATAGGGAGCGTAAGCACATTCCATTGCTACACGGAGAACGTTTTCGTTGTTTTCGGAACCGCCGCATGCGGTAAATCCGAGGCACATTACCATTGCGAGTACGAGTGCGATAATCTTTCTTGTCATTGTTTGTTTCCTTCTTTCCTAAGAATTCATTTTTTTGCGGCTTTTTTTAAAATAAAAAAGCCATGAATACTTTCGGATGAAGATTCATGGTACATTCTTACACAAAATGCTTTGCGGAACGTTTTTTATTAACGAACCGCTAACCAATGATAGCTCTCCACCGAAGTGACAGTCCATGGGATATTTTCCCATGCCCCAGCAAACGGAAAACAAGGCCTTTTCCCGAAAGCTTCGGCGAAAGTTCCTTTCTCACAAAACCGGGAGCCTTCCCTTAATTTGCTTTGCGTTACTAATAGCTTTCGCGCCTCTACCATTGTTTATGGCAAAGCCAAAAACAATATGTATTTTGTTTTCACATAGTTTTTAAAAACTATGTGACACAGTATAGCAGACTAAAGCGCTAAAGTCAACACCTTTTTTTAAAAATTTTTTATTTTCCCCATTGCAAAGCCATTTTTTAATGCATAAAAGATTTCAAAAAAACTTTTGTTTTGCTGTTGCATTATGCACCTCACATAGTTATAATGAGTATTTTGTAATAATATTATAAGAAAACGAAGTGAAATAATAATGAACGAACTTTTATCCGTTGCAATATCCGTTATTGCCGGACTTATTATGACAAGGCTTATAAAGCCTCTCCACCTTCCCGACGTAACCGCGTATCTTCTTACCGGTGTTGCAATAGGCCCCTATCTTCTCGGTTCCCTTGGAATTGAAGGTTTGGGGTTTTGCTCCTCCGAAAACATTTCCGCACTTTCTGCCGTTTCGGAAACCGCTCTTGGCTTTATCGCCTTTGCAATAGGAAACGAATTCCGCCTTGAAGAACTTAAAAAAACCGGAAAAGCCGCAACCGTTATTGGAATACTTCAGGCACTTGCCGCTGCCGCTGTTACCGACATCGCACTTATTGCTGTGCATTTTGCAATTCCGGAAAAAATTTCTCTTTCCGCCGCGATAACCCTTGGTGCTATAGCCACCGCAACCGCACCTGCCGCAACCCTTATGGTTGTAAGGCAGTATAAGGCGAAGGGCAAGCTTACCGACCTTCTTCTTCCGATAGTTGCTCTTGATGATGCTGTCGGTCTTGTAATTTTTGCAGTAAGTTTCGGAATTGCAAAAGCGCTTAACAGCGGAATTGTTGATATATATTCCGTAATAATAGATCCACTTTTGGAAATTGTGCTTTCTCTCCTTCTCGGAGCAATACTTGGCTATGTTCTTACGATTCTTGAAAGAAAATTCCTTTCAAACTCAAACCGTCTTTCCCTTACCATCGGGTTTGTTTTTCTTACCGTTGCCCTTTCTTCGCTGGAATTTGAAATCGGTCCTGTCACCGTTGCTTTCAGTTCTCTTCTTGTCTGTATGATGCTCGGAACTGTTTTTTGCAACACCTGTCCCCTTTCCTTCGACCTTATGGAACGCGCGGACAAATGGACAGCCCCTCTTTTTATATTTTTCTTTGTAATAAGCGGTGCGGAGCTTGAGCTTTCTGTTTTCGGCGAATTTACAACAATGCTCATCGGCATCATTTATGTTCTTTCCCGTGCGGCCGGAAAATATTTTGGCGCATATGCCGGATGTAAAATCACAAACCAGAACAAAAAGGTCACCCGGAACCTTGGAATTGCGCTTTTCCCCCAGGCAGGTGTTGCGCTTGGAATGTGCATAACCGCTTCCACTCTTGAAGGTGACGGCGAAACTATTCGCAATATCGTACTCTTTGCGATTTTTGTTTATGAAATTTTCGGACCGATGCTCACAAAAGGCGCTCTCAAACGTGCCGGAGATATCGTTGGAAAATCCGATATGGTCAAAAACCGCCGAACCGATATTCTTTCCGGTAAACACAAGACCTGGACCGAAGAAGAACCGCAGACTTAAAAAGCAAAAGCACCGGAAAATCCGGTGCTTTCTTTTTTTCTCATGCTTTGCTTTTAATTGAAAAATCCCTTTTCTTATGTTATTATAAAATATAGTTTAAAAATAACGGAGGTTTTTCAAATGAAAAGACCCGAACTTCTTGCTCCTGCGGGAGATATGGAATGTCTTGAAACGGCGGTCCATTTCGGCGCCGATGCGGTTTATATCGGCGGACCCCTTCTTCAGCTTCGCGCGGATAACGTCGGTTTTGACCGGAAAGGAATTGCCGAAGCGGTTAAATACTGCCACGAACACGGAGTTAAGCTTTACGTCACCGTAAACTGCTTCGCGAAAAACGAAGAAATCGACGCGGCGGAAGATTACGCAAAATATCTTCATTCCGTGGGCGTTGATGCGGTAATCGTTTCCGACATCGGACTTATTGCAAAAATCCACGAATCCGCGCCGGAACTTGAGATCCACGTTTCCACCCAGGCAAACTGCCAGAACTTCAGCGCCGCAAACGTTTATTGGGCAATGGGCGCAAAGCGAGTGGTTCTCGGAAGAGAAATGACCCTTGATGAAATAATCGAATTCCGCAAACGCATTCCGGAGGAAATGGAAATCGAAGCTTTTGTCCACGGCGCCATGTGCATGTCCTATTCCGGAAGATGCATGATTTCCTCCTATCTTGTTAACCGAAGCGGAAACCGCGGCGGCTGCGCCCAGCCCTGCCGCTGGAACTATCACCTTGTTGAAATGAAACGCCCGAACGAATTTTTCCAGGTTGTTGAGGACGAAAAAGGCACCGCGATCCTCAGTTCCCATGATATGTGCGCGGTAAGCTTCCTCGATCAGCTCGAGGCTGCCGGAATCTGTTCCTATAAAATCGAGGGGAGAATGAAAACCCCGTTCTATGTTGCAACCGCGGTCAATGCTTACCGCCACGCCATAGACGGTGACGTTCCGCTGGAAGTTATTGAACGCGAACTTGACAGCATAAGCCACCGCCCATATTCCAGCGCTTTTTACTTCGGCGAAATGAAGATGAGCCACGGAAATTCCGGCGCATATATCCAGAAATGCACCTTTATCGGAAAAGTTCTTGATTATTCCGATGGGTTCGTTACCATTCAGCAGCGCAACAATTTTAAACCCGGCGACGAACTTGAGGTGGTTTCTCCCATCAGCATCGGAGAAAAATTTACCGTAACAAAGATTTTTGACGAGGAAGGAAACGAAAGAGAGGACGCAAGACTCATTCAGCAGATTCTCCGTCTTCCCTGCCCGGTTAAACTTCAGAAAGGCGACCTTCTCCGAAAGAGAATTGAAGAATAAAAAAACTGAGCACGGATTTTTCCGTGCTTATTTTTTTGAAAAAAGCTATTGACAACGTAACAATGTTACGCTATAATATGACCGTAACATTGTTACGCATATATGCAATTTTTTTAAAAAAGGAGGTTTTGCCGATGGATCTGAGCGACAAAAACCTTATTTCCAAAAAACTGCTTCTTGAAAAATATTCAATTTCCTATGGCGCGCTTTATCGCTGGAAGAGAAAAGGCCTTATTCCGGAGGATTGGTTCATCAAAAAATCCACCACCACCGGCCAGGAAACTTTTTTCCCAAAAGACCTCATCACCGAAAGGGTCGAACTTATCCTTTCAAAGAAAGAGGACGTTCTTCTTGATGAACTTGCCGAAAAAATTTCCGGCGAGGAGGAAAACAAAGCAAAAATTGTTATCGAAACAGTTTTTGGCGAAAAGGTTTTCTTTTTAAAGGATATAAAAAACATAAATCTGGTTGATAAAAACGGAACAGCCAAAAAAATCGAAATTCAGGAGGACTAAAGAATGGATATGAGAATAACAGGAACCGGCTGCATCGGTGCCGGCGAATATGATGATATTGAAATCAGCGGAGCAGGAAAATCCGAAGGTTTAATCCGCTGTAAGAGTTTTGATTGTTCCGGTGCTTTCTCCGGAAATTCGGATATTGAATGTGAAGGAAAAATGGAAGCTTCCGGCGCTTTCAAAAACATTGGAACCATCAGAACAAAGGAATTCGAAGCATCCGGAAGCGCAAAAAACTGCGGAAATTTCACCGCGGATATAATTGATGTTTCCGGTGCTTTCAAAATTGAAGGAAACTGTGTTTCCGCCGTTGAAGCGGAAATTTCCGGCGGCTGCACAGTTGAAGGCAATTTTAAAGCCGCTGAACTTGAAGTTGACGGCGGACTTAGAGTTACCGGCGACCTTGAAGCGGAAAAAGCCGATATCTGCGGCGGGATCAACTGCGGCGGACTTATCAATGCGGAAAGGCTTTACGTAAATCTTGATTCCACCGCCAGCTCCACAGCGGAAAATATCGGCGGAAGCAAAATAACAATAGAAAAAGGCAAATCCGGAGGATTTTTCTGCAGACTTTTAAAAAAATCCGGCAAATTCATCGTTTCCGAATCCATCGAAGGTGACGAGATAAGCATTGAATATACAAGCGCAAAAACCGTTACCGGAAGAAATGTAAAAATCGGTGAAAAATGCGAAATCGGGCTTGTTCAGTATTCGGAAAGCATTGAAATATCTCCAAAAGCAAAAATCGGAAAGTGCGAGAAAATCTGATTTTTTAAAATAAAAAAGCGGCAGGAAATCCTGCCGCTTTTTGTTGTTTATTTTTTAAGGGTGCTGCTTTCGTTAAGAACAAGGCTGCTGTACATCATAAGAACGTCCGCTCCCTCGAAATCCACATACTGTCCTATCATGGAAGGGATAATATAGCGGGTGTCGATAAGAGTGATTTTTGCGTAATCACGCATAAGGAGCGGAGCAATCGAGGAACCGAAGGAATCTCGGAAGATTATAAGGTGGCGGTCGCCTTCCGCGGAAGTGTTTGTAACTTCGATAAGAGAAGTTGAACCGGAAAGATAGAATTCATAAGGATCTTTGCTTTCGAGTTTATCAAAATTATAGATTCCGCCTTTCATGCCGGTTTCGTAGTTGAAAACGGTCATGGAATCAAGTTCCGGAGTGGTAAGATAAACGATTTTTTCCGGTTTGAGCGGAAGTGCGCTTTGACCAAAATAAACCCCGTGGAATTCTTCGGTAGCAACTTTTTCCTCAAAATCCTCAAAAGGTTTTGCTTCAAGGGAAACAAGGATTTTTTCCGCAACTTCGGTCAGGTTCTGCTGCTGCCAATGGGTATCGGTAAAATAATAATCATCTTCATCAAGCAGATCGAAAATGCTTACATACTGTGCAAAGCCGAGGTTTTCTTTAAAGAATTTTTCCATTTCGGCGTAATCCGTTACCGGGTAGCCGTTTTCTTCGCCGATATAAGCTCCTTTATCCGGAACAACGGAGAAAATCACCTTGTTTGCTTTATCCTTCAGATATGTTTCATAAAGGTCGTTAAAACGGTCCGCCGCATACTGAATCGAATCCATATCAAGTGGGAAATCCAGCTTCGCAATGTGGCCATCGGCAAAATAAAGCTCGTTGTTATCGGAAAGGCCAAAAAGATAATACTGCGCAAGAGCTTTTACCGTGCGGAAAGTATCCCTTATGGGAAACTGGTCGTTGGTATAGTTTTCGAATTTATCCATAAAATCGCCGTTCAGAAGAGTTTTTATGGAAAGTTCCGGAAGCTGGTCAAGAGGTCTTCTTTCGCTTTCGGAAAAATCGTCCGCAGGTTTGAGCAGCGCCCAGAAAGCAAGGCCGAAGATGAGCACCGCCGTAACAATTATTGTATAGATGTTCTGTGTTTTTTTATTCATTTTCCGCACCTCCTTAGAACCTGAAATAGAGGAACGGGTTGAAAGAACCGTCCGCAAGATATCCGGTCACCATTATGAGCACCGCCGCAAACCCGAGAGGTTTAAGCACTGCAAAAGTTTTTCCGCCGATTTTGGTGGAATCGATTCTTTTGAGCACGGTTTTGACAACCGGTGTTGCCAGAAGAGAACCGGCAATGAACATAAGCGCATAGCTTTTGAGATAATAAAGGGTCGCGGTTCCCGCAAAAGGAATTCCCGCAAAACCAAACATGCCTTTAAGGTCCTCGAAAGCCCCGCCGATGCTCACGGAGTTGAAGATCACAAAACCGATGGCGGTGAAGAAAAGAACATAAATATGGCTGAGCACCGCAGGTGCTTTATCAAGATATTTTTTAAGCCACATTTTTTCGATTACAAGAAGAGTTCCGTAGAAAAGTCCCCATACGATGAACTGCCAGTCGGCACCGTGCCAGAAACCGGTAAGGAACCAGACCACAAAGATGTTGAAAAGGAATCTCGGGGTGCTCACCCGGTTGCCGCCAAGGGGAATATATACATAGTCACGGAACCAGCTTCCGAGGGACATATGCCATCTTCTCCAGAATTCGGTGATGCTTTTGGAAATATAGGGGAAATCGAAGTTTTCGAGGAAGGTAAAGCCGAAAATTCTTCCGAGACCGATTGCCATATCGGAATATCCGGAGAAATCGAAATAGATCTGGAGCATGAATGCCGCCGCATATATCCAATAAAAGAGCACGGTTTTTTCGTCGCTTGCGCGGAAAATCGAACAAAGTTCGCCAAAAGCGTTTGCAAAAAGGACCTTTTTGCCGATACCGATGCAAAAACGCTGGATTCCGTAAGCGGTTTTTTCAAGAGTATGGGTGCGGTTTTTAAGCATATCGGCGATATCGACGTAACGGACGATAGGCCCCGCAATAAGCTGCGGGAAAAGCACAACATAGGTTCCGAAATCCAGAATATTTTTATTTGCTTTTGTGTCGCCGCGGTAAACATCGATGGTATAGCTTGCGATCTGGAAAGTATAGAAGCTTATACCAACCGGAAGAGCAATTTTAAGAAGCGGAACGGAAAGCCCCGTTGCGGCGTTGAAGTTGCTTATAAAGAAATCCGCATATTTGAAATATGCAAGGAAGGAAAAGCTTATGACAACGGAAATTATCATAAGAGTTTTTCTTGCCTTCGGGGTTTTCACCCTATCCATCAAAAGCGCAAGGCCCCAGGCGGAAATTATCGAAGCGGCCATCAGGAAAACATAGACCGGTTCGCCCCAGGCATAGAAAATAAGGCTGAAAACAAAAAGAACGGCATTTTTAAGTTTTTTGGGCGCCGCAAAATAACAAATCAGCACCAGCGGCAGAAAATAATAAAGGAACGGAATGCTCGAAAAGAGCATAGCTTCACCTCCATAAGAATTTTTTGAACAGAAAGGTTTTAAAAGTTTTGATTGTTTTAAATCAGAATTTTTAAAACACTTCTTTTCCAAAAGCGGGCGCATCTTTAAGATGCGCCCATTTTAAAAGTTCTGATTATGCGATTGCTTCGCTGTAAACAACGGTTGCTTCGGGATAAGCTTCAACAAATTTTGCTTCGAAGGGGCCCATTGCGTCGTTAATGCCGAAAGCTGCAACAACATATTCATTGCCGATGGTTGCAATTACCATTTTGTCGGGGAAACCGCACATCCACTGGTTGGAAGCGATTGCTTCGTGCATGGTTTCTGCAAAAGCAGCTGCGTCTGCAACTTTGAAAGCGCCTGCGGTGAAGGAGTTGAGGTTCATTCCGTGAACAAGAGCAGCAGCTTCAAGAGTTTCGGTACCTGCGGGAACAAGAAGAACGCCGGTAAGGAAATCTGCGTTGGTAACGGTGCCGGGAGCGCCATCTACCATGTTGTCATAGTCGCCGCCCATTGCGAAGAATTTTTCGTCTTCACCGAATGCGCCCCAAACGGTTTCGAGGATTTCGAGAGCGGAGCCAACGGTTACTTCGGTTTCGCCGCCGTTTTCGCCTTCTGCGGGTTCGTTGCTTCCGCAAGCTGCAAAAGAGAGCATCATAACTGCTGCAAGGATAAATGCAAGGATTTTTTTCATTTTGTTTAATTCCTTTCGTTTTTTAATTTTAATTAGTTTTTGTATTTTTGCGTTTTTAATGCGCCTTCGAAAAAAAGCGCGTATATATTAGGTGTCCGAAAAATCAAAAAGTATTGCATTAAAATTAAAAAATTTTTATGAATTTTTTGTTTCGGGCACGAAATGTCTATTATATAACATTATAACCTGCTTTTTCAACCGCTTCGCGGATAAGTTCCTCCGGAACTTCGGCGGTCATTTTTACAACCGCGTTATCATGCAGGCAGGAAGCGGTAGCTTCGGAAATTCCGGGAATGGCTTCAAGGGCTTCCTTAACATGGGCTTCGCAATGGGCGCACATCATTCCGGAAATTTTATAGGTTTTTTCGATGAATTCCGGTGCGGTTTCCTGTTCTTTGATTTCGGAAGTTTCTTCGGCTTCAACAGTTTCCGGAATTTCAGCAATTTCTGAAGTTTCTTCGGTTTCCGGAATTTCGGCAGCTTCGGTATTTTCAACCGGTGCAGCAGGTGTTTCAGTTTCAAGCGCTGTCACGTTGTTTTTGCGTTTTTTATCATGCTTCGGGTCAAAAATATCAACAAGGTTAAGACGAAGCGCATTTGTTACAACACAGAAACTGGAAAGGCTCATTGCCGCGGCACCGAACATCGGATTGAGTTCAAGACCGAATGCAACAAAAGCGCCCGCCGCAAGGGGAATTCCGATGGAGTTATAGATGAATGCCCAGAAAAGATTCTGGTGTATGTTGCGGAGAGTTGCTCTGCCGAGGGCGATTGCCGCAGGAACGTCCGAAAGCCGGCTTTGCATAAGAACAACATCGGCACAGTCAATTGCAACGTCTGTTCCGGCACCGATTGCAATTCCGATATCCGCGGAAGCAAGGGCGGGAGCATCGTTTATCCCGTCGCCGACCATTGCGACCTTTCCTTTTTCTGCAAAGCGGCGGACTGCTTCTTCCTTTCCTTCCGGAAGAACTCCGGCAATAACTTCATCAACTCCAACCTGGTTTGCAATGGCTTTTGCGGTCCTTTCGTTGTCGCCGGTAAGCATAACGGTATGGATGCCCATATTTTTAAGTCTTTCAACAGCCTTGGGGCTTTCTTCCTTTATGGTATCCGCAACAGCGATTATTCCGAGGAATCTTCCGTTTCCGCTGAAGAAAAGAGGCGTTTTGCCTTCAGAAGCAAGCTCTTCCGCTTTTGCAAAAATTTCTTCCGGAATCGGTGCTGTGTTTTTTATAAAATCAAGATTTCCTCCGAAAACGGAAATTCCGCCCATAATTCCGGTAATTCCGCTTCCCGGAAGGGCATAGAAATTGGAAACCGGGGTTGCCTGGATTTCAAGCTCTTCGGATTTTCTGACAATTGCCTTTGCAAGGGGGTGTTCGCTTTTTGCTTCAAGGGCAACGGCAATTTTTAAAAGCGCGGTTTCGGAAACTTCCTCCGCCGGGATTATCTCGGTAACGGTGGGTTCCCCTTTTGTTATGGTACCGGTTTTATCCATAACGACAATTTCGGTTCTTCCGGCTTCTTCAAGAGAAGCGGCGGTTTTATAAAGGATTCCGTTCTTTGCGCCAACTCCGCTTCCGACCATGATAGCAACGGGAGTTGCAAGGCCAAGGGCGCAGGGACAGCTTATTACAAGAACGGAGATTCCTCTTGCCACGGCAAAACCGACTGTTTCGCCGAGGAAAAGCCAGATTGCGGCAGTGAAGAGAGCAACGGTGATTACCGCCGGAACAAAAACTCCGGAAACTTTGTCCGCAACTTTTGCGATGGGTGCTTTTGTTGCGGCGGCACCTTCCACCATTTTTATTATCTGGGAAAGAGTTGTGTCCTCGCCGACTCTTGTTGCTTCGCATTTTATAAAACCGCTCTGATTTATAGTTGCGGCGGAAACGGAATTCCCTGCCGTTTTGTCAACGGGAATGCTTTCGCCGGTAAGGGCGGCTTCGTTGACTGCAGTTTCACCTTCAAGAATAATTCCGTCAACGGGAATACTTTCGCCCGGGCGAACAACAAAAATTTCGCCTTTGCGGACTTCTTCGATTTCAACCGTTACTTCTTCGTCTTCACGGATCACCGTTGCGGTTTTCGGCGCAAGGTTCATAAGCGAACGGAGAGCATCGGTGGTTTTTCCTTTGGAACGGGCTTCCAGCATTTTTCCGACAGTTATCAGCGCAAGGATCATCGCCGCGGATTCAAAATAAAATTCGTGGAGATAATGGTGGGCGCCGGAAAGATTTCCGGCAATAACTTCTTCGGTCATAAGATAGAGCGCATAGACGCTGTAAACAAAGGATGCACCGGAACCCAGAGCAACAAGGGTATCCATGTTTGGTGCTTTATGGACAAGACCTTTGAAGCCGCTTATAAAAAATTTTTGGTTTATGACCATTACGATTCCGGTAAGAATAAGCTGAACAAGGCCTATCGCAATACAGTTTTCCGCAAGAAAAGCCGGAAGCGGCCAGTTCCACATAACATGACCCATCGAAACATACATCAGCACTACAAGAAAGCCTACAGAAGCCCAAAGGCGTTTTTTAAGGACAGGCGTTTCTTTATCTTCAAGTGAATCCGCATTGTTTTGTTTTCTGTTCTTCGGATTTTCGGTTTTAAGCGAAGCACCGTAACCTGCTTTTTCGACTGCGGAAATTATTTCCTCTGTTTTTGCCGTTCCTTCAACTCCCATGGAATTTGTAAGAAGGCTTACCGAACAGGAATTTACCCCTTCCACTGCGGAAACCGCTTTTTCAACCCTTGCGGAGCAGGCCGCACAGCTCATTCCAGTTACATTATATTGTTCCATATTTATATAAAAACACCCCTTTTTGGTTTGTTTTAAATTTCGGTAAACAGCAGAAAGCCGCCTTTACCCCATTATGTATATTATTGTAACATATTTTAAATAAAAAACAACCGCCTGTTTTTTATTGAAGCATTTTTTCATTTGTTTTTTGGAATAAAATAATTTTATCCGGCAAAAATATTGCCAAAGGATTTTTTAGAAAAAGGTGGTCATAAAATGAAAAACAATAAAAAAGGCGGTCTTGGCGGATTTCTTGCCGGAAAAGGTTTTTATGCCGCAATGGCCTTTTGTCTTGCCGGCGCAGTTGCCGCCGCATGGATTGCCGCAGACAGAACCATAAGTTCCATTAACGAGCGCAATGACATCCCCGCACCGGAAAACCGCGTTGTTTCAGAAGAAAAATATAACCCCAACGATTCGATTTTTGCTTCGGAAGATGTTGCAAAACCGAAAGAGGACGTTAAAATCGAACAGCCGGAAGAAAAAACCGAGGAAAAAACTTTTAATTTCTTCAAAAAAAGCAGCTTTGCAATGCCCATGGATGGAGAAATCTGCGGAAGCCACAGCGGCGGTGAACTTGTGAAATATGAAGCTCTTGATGAATGGCGCACTCACGACGGAATCGATATTTCCGGCAAAGTCGGAACCGAAATCAAAGCGGCCGGTGACGGAAAAATCGCTTCCGTGACAAACGATCCCCTTTGGGGAACAGTTGTTGAAATTTCTCATGAAGGAAACGTCACCACAATTTACAGCGGCCTTGCGCCGGAAGTTTCCCTTAAAACCGGTGACGAAGTTAAAGCCGGCGATGTTATCGGAAAACTTGGCGAAACAAACCTTGCGGAAGTTGATAAGGATTCTCACCTTCATTTTGCGATGAAAGAAAACGGCAAATTCATCGACCCGATGACAAAACTCAAATAAAAAAACAGCGGGCGGAAATTTTCCGTCCGTTTTTTTAGGAACCGTGTTGGTTTCCACCCTTCCGTCTTTCGCCTTCGGCGAAATCCACATCCCCTTGATAGGAGAGGCTTTTTCGGGCGAACACACAGGTTCGCCCCTACGGATTCGGAATTGATATCGGTGCGTCGTGGCAGGTGAGGCTTTTATCCGCTCTTTAATTATGCATTATGCATTTTGAATTTTGCATTAAAAAAGCACCCGTAAGGGTGCTTTTTAAATGTTTTTTATCAGCCTTTTCTGCCAAGAACGGCTTCGTAAAGGCGGGTATAAGCATGAGCACTGCGTCTCCAGCTGAAATCGCAGGAAAGTGCGTTGAGCACAGCTTCTTTCCAGCGTTCGCCTTTGAAGTAAAGGGTTTGAGCACGGTGGATCGCATCGAGCATATCATCTGCGTTATAAGTCTGGAAAGTGAATCCGTTGCCTTTAAGTCCGCCAAGATCCTTGATGGAGTCTTTAAGACCGCCGGTTTCGCGGACTATCGGAATTGTACCGTAACGCAGAGCTATCATCTGGGCAAGGCCGCAGGGTTCGCTCTTGCTGGGCATAAGGAAAACGTCGGAACCTGCATAAATTCTTCTTGCAAGAGCCGGGATAAATCCGCAGACAAAGCTGATTCTTCCGGGATATTTATCCTGCATATAGCGGAAGAAACTTTCGAAAGCGCATTCTCCGGAACCGAGAATCGCGATCTGGACGTTGCCTTCCATTATTCTGTCGCAAACGGCACGGACAAGGTCAAGGCCTTTGTGGGAAACAAGTCTTCCGACCATTCCGATGAGCATTGTGTCCGGTTTAACTTCAAGGCCGAGTTCCTTCTGGAGTTCTTCCTTGCATTTTGCCTTTCCGGAAAGATCAAATTTGGAGAAAGTTGCGGGGATTTCGCTATCGGTGGAAGGATCATAGCTTTCGGTATCGATTCCGTTGAGGATTCCCGCAAGTTTATATTTTCTTTCCCGGAGAAGACGGTCCATTCCCCACGCAAACCAGGGATCCTGGATCTCTTCCGCATAAGTCGGGCTTACGGTGGAAATTGCATCGCACTGATCAATGCCGGCTTTCATATAGTTGCAGCGTCCGTCATATTCGACAAAACCGCGTCTGTTTTCAGGAATTCCGAGAACATCTGCCGCAAAGTACATATCATAGTTTCCCTGATACTGGATGTTATGGATGCTGAAAACTGTTTTGATTCCGGAATATTTTTCTTCGCCCATGTAGAAAAGTCTTAAGAAAGTGGGGATAAGACCTGTCTGCCAATCATGGCAATGGATAACTTCCGGTTCAAAATCCATATATTTTACCGCTTCGAGAACCGCCATGGAAAAATATGCAAATCTTTCGCCGTCATCAAACTGTCCGTAAATGGCTTCGCGTTTGAAATAATATTCATTGTCTATAAAATAGAAAGTTACTCCGTTATAAACTGTTTTTAAAAGGCCGCAATAAAGGTTTCTCCAGCCGAGCCAGACTTTGAATTCTCCGATTTTTTCCATATCTGCGCGGAATTTTTCCGGAACAGAGGAATAAAGCGGAAGAATTACTCTGCAGTCACAGCCGGTTCCCAAAAGGGCTTTCGGCAAAGCACCGATTACGTCCGCAAGACCGCCGGAGGCAATAAAAGGTCTTGCTTCGCTTGCTGCAAAAAGAACATTCATAAAATTTCCTCCTCAAACTGCCTCCCTTGTCAAAGGGATCTTTTTTAAAGAACGGTATCCTTCGGGATATAGAGCGGATATTTTTCGGAACCCGCAAGATGGGTTCCCGCAGGAATAACAACGTTTTTGTCGGTGATGACCCATTCAAGTTCGCAGTTTTCGCCGACAAAGGTGTTGTGCATAAGAACGCAGCCTTTTACCTTTGCGCCTTCGGCAATGGTTGCTCCGCGGAAAAGAACAGATTTTTCAACTTCACCGTCAACATGGCATCCGTCGGTTACAAGCGCTTCGGAAACTTTTGCGTTTTCGCCGTATTTTGCGGAAACCTTGTCGCGAACACGGGTATAAATCGGTCTTTCTGCCGGGAAGAGAGATTTTCTTACTTCCGGGTTGAGAAGAGCAAGGCTTGAATCCAGATAGTTGCGAAGACCGGTGAGTTTATTGCAATAACCGTCAAATTTATAGCCGCGAATGTTGAGCACGCCTTTTTTTGCCATGAGCACGGAATGAACAAAGCTGTGCTCATCTTTTGCGGCGCATTCTGCGATAAGTTCATCAAGAAGCGGTTTTCTGATTATTGCGATATCAAGATAGATGTTCTGTGTACCTTCAAGTTCCGGGTTGAGATAAAGGTCAAGAAGCTTTCCGCATTCATCAAAGAAAAGTGCAGCGCACTGTTTTTTCTCGCGGAAAACTTCGGTGCATTTATAAACAAGGGTGATATCTGCGCCGCTTTCTTCATGCTGTTCAATTACAGGACGAAGGTCGATGTTTGCAACAACGTCGCTGTCACAGAGCACAACATTTTTTGCGTCGCTTGCTTTTATGTATTCGCGGATTCCGTAAAGGGCTTCCATTCTTCCGCGGTAAACGCCGCGTTCACCCGCATAGGGAGGAAGGATCGAAAGTCCGCCGTTTTTTCTGGACATATCCCATTCCTGACCGTTACCTACATGGTTCATAAGGCTCTGGTAGTTTTTGCTTGGAACAAGGCCAACGTCATAGATTCCGGAGTTGGTCATGTTGGAAAGTGCAAAGTCGATCATGCGGTATCTTCCGCCGAAAGGAATGGAACCGAGGGTTCTGTTGGCGGTAAGCTGGGGAACAAGGTCATCATGCATGTTACATACGATTATACCGAGGATATCTCTCATTTTACTGCCTCCTTTCCGAAGATTGCGCCGGGTTCGATTTCTGCTTCATCGGCAACGATCGCTTCCGGACCGATAAGGGTTACTTTTCCTTCCGGGCAGCCGATTTTTGCATTTTCGCCGATAACTGCTTTTTCGCCGATTATGGTTTTATAAACTTTTGCGCCGGCTTTAACGGTTGCGCCGGGCATTATTATGCTTTCTTTAATTTCCGCACCTTTTTCAACGGTTACGCCGGCAAAAAGAACGGAACGTTCAACTTTTCCTCCGACATCGCAGCCTTCGGTCACCATGGAGCTTTTGATCTCTGCACCGGGTTCAACCATATGAGGAGGCATTACCGGGCTGCGGCTGTAGATCTTCCAGCTGTTGTCGTAAAGATCAAGGTCGCTTCCGTCAAGAAGGTCCATATGTGCTTCCCAAAGGGAATCGACTGTACCGACGTCTTTCCAATAGCCTTCGAAAGCATAAACGGCCATTTTTTCGCCTGCTTCGAGCATATTGGGAAGAACGTTTTTGCCGAAGTCGTTTTCGGATTCGGGGTCTGCTTCGTCTTCGGTAAGATATTTGCTGAGTTTGTCCGCGGAGAAAATATAGATACCCATGGAAGCAAGGTCGCTTCTGGGGTTAGCCGGTTTTTCCTCGAATTCGGTGATGTAACCTTCATCGTTTGCGATTATTACGCCGAAACGGGAAGCTTCGGAAAGCGGAACTTTAAGAGCGGCAACAGTTACTGCTGCGCCTTTTTCAATATGTTTTTCGAGCATTTTGGCGTAGTCCATTTTATAAATATGGTCGCCGGAAAGGATAACTACGTATTCAGGATCATAGCGCTCGATGAAGCGGAGGTTCTGATAGATAGCGTTTGCGGTGCCTTTATACCAGTCGCGGCCGGTGTTGCGCTGGTAAGGCGGAAGAACAAATGCGCCGCCGCCCATGCGGTCAAGGTCCCAGGGCTGTCCGTTTCCGATATACTGGGAAAGCTCAAACGGCTCGTACTGTGTAAGAATACCGACAGTATCCACACCGGAGTTTACACAGTTTGAAAGCGGAAAATCGATGATTCGATATTTTCCGCCAAAGGGCACCGCCGGTTTGGCAAGGTCCTTTGTAAGGGCATAAAGTCTGCTGCCCTGGCCGCCGGCCAGAAGCATGGCTAACATTTTTTTACGCAAGATATATCAACCTCCTTGGATTATTTGACGAAACTCAAAAAGCTTTCCGCTGCGGAAAGACTTTATTCGACAAGTTTGAAAACAGCTGCGGAGAAAGGAGCAAGGTCCACTGCGGCAAAGGAAGAATATCCTTCGTGCCAGCTTTCTCTGGTTCCGTTTTTATAAAAACCGCTTCCGCCGAAGCGTTCTTCATCGGTGGAAAGGATCTCTTCCCATTTGCTGTCTTCGGGAACTTCCACATGGAAGCCTTTATATTCGTTGGGGCAGAAGTTGAATGCGAAGAGGAGCTGGCTTCCGTCTTTTGCAATTCTGCGGAAAGCAAGGGCATTTTTTCCAGCTTCGTTGCAGTTTGCCCAATTAAAGCCCTCCCAGTTTTCGTCGTTTTCCCAGCAAGCGGGGTTTTCCTTGTAAAGTTTGTTCAGCTCTTTTGAGAGATTACGGAGATTTCTGTGGCTGTCATATTCGAGCAGGAACCAATCCAGTTCTCTCTTTTCGTCCCATTCAATAAAATGTCCGAATTCCTGACCCATAAAGAGAAGTTTCTTTCCGGGGAAACCGATCATATAAGCGAAAAGCGCCCGGAGTCCGGCAAACTTCTGGTCATATTCGCCGGGCATTTTTCCGATAAGGGAGCATTTTCCGTGGACAACTTCGTCATGGGAGAAAGGAAGGATGAAGTTTTCGGAGAAAGCATACATCATTCCGAAGGTGAGCTTGTTGTGGTGGTGCTGGCGGTAAACCGGATCAAGGGACATATAGGAAAGGGTATCGTTCATCCAGCCCATGTTCCATTTGAAGTTAAAGCCAAGGCCGCCGTCCGCTGCAGGGCGGGAAACCATCGGGAAAGAGGTGGATTCTTCCGCAACCATCATAACGCCGGGGTATTCCTTATTAACTGCGGTGTTGATATCGCGGAGCATTCCGATGGCTTCGATGTTTTCTCTTCCGCCGAACTGGTTGCGTTCCCATTCGTTATCATTTTTACCGTAATCGCGGTAAAGCATGGAGGAAACAGCATCAACACGGATTCCGTCGATGTGATATTTTTCAAGCCAGTACATTGCGGAGGAAGCAAGGAAACATCTTACTTCATTTCTGCCGAAATCGAAAACCTTTGTGCCCCAGTCTTCGCGTTCGCCCATCTGGGGGTTTTTATATTCATAACAAGGTTCGCCGTCGAAGTTCATAAGACCTATGGAATCTTTCGGGAAATGTGCCGGGACCCAGTCCATGATAACGCCGATTCCGTTTTTATGAAGGGTATCAACAAAATACATAAAGTCTTCCGGGGTTCCGTAGCGGCTTGTGGGTGCAAAATATCCGAGGCACTGGTATCCCCAGGAACCGTCGAAGGGATGTTCCGTTACCGGAAGAAGTTCAATATGTGTATAGTTCATCTCTTTTGCGTAGGCCGCAAGTTCATCGGCGGATTTTCTGTAATCGAAGAAGTTTCCGTCGTGATACTTTCTCCATGAACCGAGGTGAACTTCATAAATATTCACGGGGCTATGGTACATATCCCATTTTTTGCGGTTTTCAAGCCATTTTTTGTCGCCCCATCTGTATTTCGGCGAACATACCATCGAAGCGGTGTTGGGTCTTGTTTCGCAATGGAAAGCATAAGGATCGGCTTTTTCAATAATTTCGCCCCAGGGGGTTTCTATCGCAAATTTATATCGGGTATAATCTTCAAGATTGTCAACGCGGCATTCCCAGACTCCGTCGCTGATTTTATACATGGGGTCTGCGCCGGCAGACCAATAGTTCCAATCGCCCACAACGGAAATAGATTTTGCGTTGGGTGCCCAGGTTCTGAACACAACGGCTTTCTTGCGGCTTCCTCTAACTCTATGTGCGCCGAGGAATTCGTATGCGCGATAGTTTGTTCCCTGGTGAAAAAGATATACCGGAAGTTCAAGCGGATTTTGTTTTTTTGTCATTTAGTTCTCCTTTCAAATCGGCTTCCCTTTCAGGGAAGATGCCTGCGAAGCAGACAGAAGGGTTTTTTAGTCTGTACGTTCTTTATCATATATGCCGGTTTTCCGGTGTTCTTTCCCCTTTTGCAAAGGGCTTTTTACTACGTACTTATACATATATCATTGTAACACCTTTAAGCATTGTTTTTCAACGATTAATATGTAGAAATAAACAGGGGTTTTTATGTTAAAATGACGAAAGCGGCGCAAAAAAATTTTTAAAACTGTCTTTAAAAGAAGAACATCCTGTGCTATACTGTTTTTATATTTCACCCACAGGAGGTATTTTACTTTGTACAGCGGAACCAATGTTGATAAATTCAGCTTCAGAAACGATTATTCCGAAAGCGCACATCCCCAGATCATTGAAAAAATCCTTAAACTTGCATACGAAACAAACACCCCTTACGGCGAGGACAGACATTCCGAAGCCGCCGCAAACAAAATCCGCGAACTTTGCGGAACACCGGACGCAACCGTTGCTTTCACCGCAGGCGGAACCGCAACCAACGTTCTTGCAATTTCCGCTTTTCTCCGCAACAGCTATGAGGCTGTTATCTGCGCAGACACCGGCCATATCAACGTTCACGAAACCGGTTCCATCGAATATGCCGGAAGAAAAGCCATAACCATTCCGGTCGGAGTTGACGGAAAACTTTCTCCGGAAATCATCGAACCTGTTTTCAGAGTTTTTGAAAGCGAGCACATGGTTGTTCCGAAACTTGTTTACATTTCCCAGTCCACCGAACTCGGAACCATTTACAGCAAATCGGAACTTACCGCTCTTTCCGAATACTGCCACGAAAACGGAATGCGGCTTTTTGTTGACGGCGCAAGACTTGCTTCCGCACTTATGGCCCCTGAAAACGATGTTACTCTTAAAGATCTCGGCAAACTTACCGACGGATTCTATCTTGGCGGAACCAAAAACGGCCTCCTCTTCGGCGAAGCTCTTGTTCTCACCGATTCCGTTGCTGCGGATCATCTTCGCTGGCTTATCAAACAGCGCGGTTTCATGCTTGCAAAAGGCTTCGTAGTCGGCGCAATGTTTGAGGAAGCTCTTGAAAGCGGACTTTATTTTGAAATGGCAAAATATGCAAATAACTGCGCCGCAAGAATCGTTGAAGCGATCAAACAGGCAGGATTTGAACTTTACTGCGAATTCCAGACCAACCAGATTTTTGTTCTTGTTCCCGCGGAACTTGGCCAGGAACTTTCCGATACTTACGGATGCTTTATCCAGGCAAGACTTCCCGACGGAAACTGGGCAGTAAGAATCGTAACTTCCTGTGCTACCACCGAGGACGCCATCGCAGACCTTTCTGAATGGTTTATCAAAAAGGCCTGCGCCGGAATTGTAAAAAATTATATAAATAAATAAAAATCTGCTCCGAAAGGCTTCTTTTCGTTTTTAAAGGAAGCCTTTTTCTTAATTTTTTATTAAGTTTTCCGTTAAAAACTTGCGCGTCTTTTTTCTCTGTGGTAACATAAAATTGTAAAACAAAAGAAGGAGGCGTTTTATTATGTTCTGTCCCAAATGCGGAACCCAGATACCCGAAAATGACCACTATTGCCCCACTTGCGGCGAGCCGGTTCTGAGCAAAACCAACGTTCCGGACGAAAGCGACCACACCGCAATGTTTGAGGAAGAAGATATCAGAAGAACCAACATTCTTTCGGCTCTTTGCTATCTCAGCTTTCTCTTTGTTATCCTTGGGCTTCTTATTGAACCCAACTCAAAATTCCTTCGTTACCACATCAACCAGAGCATTATCCTTTATATCTTCGGAATCCTTTGCGGTCTTGTTGCAATAATCCCCTTCCTTGGCTGGATCGCCGCAGTGATCGGTTCCGTCGCCTGCGTTGTTTTCATGGTTATGGGAATCGTTCGTGCCTTTAAAGGTCAGGCAAAGGATCTTCCCATCATCGGAAAATATATGATAGTTCATTACGATTGATACATAAGAAAAAAGTTAAAGCCGGACTGCAAAATTGCAGTCCGGCTTTTTTATTCTTCATTTTTACGTTCGCGGCTGTCCCTCTTTGGATTCCAACAATTTTGCCGCAGCATCGGTCAGTTCATCCGGCCAGACTTTTCCGTTTTTTATAACGTCTGCCCAGGGACAAAGCTTTTCATAATCATCATCGAAAACAATGGTATAGGGAGGTCCGCAGCGGTCATTCACGGACATATACAAATGTCTTCCTTCGTGCATAATGCTTCCCGCTTCGCTCTCCCGCATTTTTTTATCGAGTTTTTCAAACATTTCTTTTGTTATCTCAAAAAGATGATACTCCTGTATTCCGCCGTATTCGCCGAAATATCTTCCGTTATCGCTGTCGAAACAGGCTTTCCAGCCCGAACCTTTTTTGAAAATCATTGTTTATCCCCCGGGTCATTCAAGTTTGTTTAACCAGCTATATGTTATCATAATCGGGCCGGATATACAAGAACGTATGAAAACAGCGATTTTCCGCGGTGCTCTTTAAAAAATATCGTAAAAACGGATATTATCCGCGTAATTTTAAGGGTACAGGGTTTGTTTCCGTTCTTCCGTCTGCTTTGCGGACATCTCCCGCAATAAAAAACTTTTTCTCCGGAAAAGATTTTTGAAAAATTTTCTTTATTATATATAAAAAAAGTATTTGATATCTATATTAAAGGGTGGTAAAATATAAACTGGTATAATTTGCACAGGAGGTGCTTTTTTTAACAATGCCGAATGACAACATAAGAAACTTTTGTATAATCGCACATATCGACCACGGCAAATCCACCCTTGCCGACAGAATCCTTGAAAACACCCAAGCTGTAACTCCCCGCGAAATGGAAGAACAGCTTCTGGATAATATGGATATCGAACGCGAACGCGGAATCACCATCAAATCCCGCGCTGTCCGTCTTGATTACAAAGCCGACGACGGAAAAAGTTATGTTTTCAACCTTATCGATACTCCCGGACATGTTGACTTCAACTATGAGGTTTCCCGCTCTCTTGCCGCCTGCGAAGGAGCTGTTCTCATTGTTGACGCTTCCCAGGGTGTTGAGGCCCAGACTCTTGCGAACACATATCTTGCGGTTGACCACAACCTTGAAATTGTTCCGGTAATCAATAAAATCGACCTTCCTGCGGCAGACCCAGACAGAGTTGCCCACGAAATTGAGGACATCATCGGAATCCCCGCTCTTGATGCTCCGCAGATTTCCGCAAAGACCGGCGTCAACATTCATTCCGTTCTCGAAGCTATCGTCGAAGGAATTCCTGCTCCGGAAGGAAACGACGAAGCTCCGCTTAAAGCGCTTATTTTCGACTCCATTTATGACAGCTACCGCGGAGTAATCGTTTATGTCCGCGTTGTTGACGGCGAACTCCATTCCGGCGACAGAATCAGAATGATGGCAACTGGCGCGGAATTTGACGTTGTTGAAGTCGGTTACATGGGTGCGACCAGACTTGTTCCCAGCGGAGTTCTCAAAGCAGGCGAAGTCGGTTATATCACCGCTTCCATCAAAACCGTTGCGGATACCGCGGTTGGCGACACCGTTACCCTTGCGGAAAACCCGGCGGAAGAAGCTCTTCCGGGTTATAAAAAGGTCAACCCGATGGTCTATGCAGGTATCTACCCTCTTGACGGCGCAAAATACGGCGACCTCCGCGATGCCCTTGAAAAGCTCACTCTCAACGATGCCTCCCTCCATTTTGAGCCGGAAACTTCCGCCGCTCTCGGTTTTGGTTTCCGCTGCGGATTCCTCGGACTTCTCCATATGGAAGTTATCCTCGAACGTCTTGAACGCGAATATAATCTCGACCTTATCACCACCGCGCCCAGCGTTGTTTATAAACTTCATCTCAACGACGGACGCACCCTTGAACTTGATAACCCCACTAACTATCCGGACCCGGCAACCATTGATTCCACCGAAGAACCTTATGTCAGGGCTTCGATTTTCACCCCGACCCAGTATATCGGAAGTATTATGGAGCTTTGTCAGGAACGGCGCGGAATTTATAAGGACACCCATTATCTCGAAGCTGACCGCTGTGAAGTCCATTACGAACTTCCTCTCGGCGAAATCATCTATGACTTTTTTGATGCTCTCAAAAGCCGCACCAGAGGTTACGCTTCCTTTGACTATGAACCCTGCGGCTACAGAGCAAGCAAACTTATAAAACTCGATATTCTTCTCAACGGTGACCCGGTTGACGCCCTTTCCATGATCGTTTTTGCGGATAACGCTTATCCCAGAGCGAGAAAAATTGTTGAAAGACTCCGCGACAACATCAGCCGCCAGCTTTTCGAAGTTCCGGTCCAGGCGGCCATCGGCGGAAAAATCATCGCACGCGAAACAATCAAAGCGCTCCGCAAGGACGTTCTTGCAAAATGTTACGGCGGCGATATTTCCCGAAAGAAAAAACTTCTTGAAAAACAGAAGGAAGGTAAAAAGAAAATGCGCCGCATAGGTTCCGTCGAGCTTCCGAAGGAAGCATTCATGGCGGTTCTTAAGCTGGACGATGACTAAGCCGGAAGAGCTTCCGAAAAGGAAAGAGCACCGTTTGGCAGGATATGATTACAGCAAAAGCGGGTATTATTTTGTAACGATATGCACAGAAAACCGAATGCTGTTGTTCTGGAAAAATGTAGGGGCGGATATTATCCGCCCGAAAAACAACGATACCGATTCATTTTTATCCGAATACGGAAAATTTGTTAAAGAATCTATAGAAAACATATCCGAACACTATGCCGGCGTTTTTGTTGACAGATATTGCATTATGCCCAATCATGTTCACCTGATTATCGGGATAACATCCAAAGAAAACGGGCGGATGATATCCGCCCCTACACTTTCTCGCATTATCGGACAAATGAAACGCTTTGCATCGAAAAAATGCGAAAAGTCCATCTGGCAAAAATCTTTTTACGACGAAATAATCCGCAATCAGGCGGCTTATGATGAAATTTCAAAGTACATCTTTGAAAATCCCATGAAATGGGAGGAAGATGAACTGTTTTGCAAATAAATTTTCTTTTTATTAATTAAAAAGAAGGTTTTTCGCAATTTTTGGCGTATATAGTATATGTAAGACAAAATTTTTAAAAAAGGAGGCGGCAGAAGATGAATATCCGCGAAATTACAGAAAAACTTGAACGCGAAACCCTTTCGCCCATGGCGACCCTTTCCTCGGAAACAAAAGGCAGACTTTTTCCTCTTGAATCCGACGGGATAAGAACGGATTTTCAGCGGGACAGGGACAGAATTATCCACTGCAAGGCCTTTCGCCGCCTTATGCATAAAACCCAGGTTTTCCTGAGCCCGGAAGGCGACCATTACCGCACCCGCCTTACCCATACCCTTGAGGTTGCGCAGATTGCAAGAACAATGGCGGTTGCTCTCCGTCTTAACGAAAACCTTACCGAAGCGATTGCCCTTGGCCACGACCTTGGACACACCCCTTTCGGTCATGCGGGTGAAAGGGCTCTTAACGAAGTTGCTCCCGGCGGTTTCCGCCATTATGAACAGAGCCTTAGGGTCATCGATGCTCTTGAGCGGGACGGAAAAGGCTTAAACCTTACTTATGAAGTTAGGGACGGAATCGTTTGCCACACAAAAGGAAAAGAAGCGGACACCCCGGAGGGAAAACTTGTTAAGCTGGCGGACCATTTTGCCTATGCCCACCACGATTATGAGGACGCCGTCCGTGCAGGAGTTCTTACCGAAGAAGCCGTTCCGGCTGAGGTTCGGGAAATCCTTGGAAAAGGCGCAACCCCGCGTCTTTCAAAAATGATAACCTCCGTTATCGAAAATTCAGATACAGATATAAAAATGGCCCCGGAAGTTGCCGCCGCAAGCAAGCTTCTTGAAGAATTCATGTTCTCCGCGGTTTACACAAACCCGGTTGCAAAATCCCAGGAGCACAAGGCCGAAGCTCTTGTTAAAGCTCTTTATGAATTTTTCCTTGAAAACGCCAACGCTCTTCCGGCGGAATATCAGGCAATAGCCATGCGCGACGGACTTGACAGAGCGGTTTGCGATTACATCAGCGGAATGAGCGACCGATATGCCATTAAACTCTATAACGATTTCTTTGTTCCGAAAGGCTGGAGCAGAGAATGACGGAAAGCGATTTTCCGAAAAGGAAACAGCATCGTTTGTCCGGATATGATTACAGCAAAAGCGGGTATTATTTTGTGACGACATGCACAGAAAACCGAATGCCGTTGTTCTGGAAAAATGTAGGGGCGGATATTATCCGCCCGAAAAACAATGATACCGATTCATTTTTATCCGAATAAGGAAAATTTGTTAAAGAATCCATCGAAAAGATATCCGAACATTATGCCGGCGTTTTTGTTGACAGATATTGCATTATGCCCAATCACGTTCACCTGATTATTGCGATAACATCCAAAGAAAACGGGCGGATGATATCCGCCCCTACACTTTCTCGCATTATCGGACAAATGAAACGCTTTGCATCGAAAAAATGCGAAAAGTCCATCTGGCAAAAATCTTTTTACGACGAAATAATCCGCAATCGGGCGGCTTATGACGAAATTTCAAAGTACATCTCCGAAAATCCCATGAAATGGGAGGAAGATGAACTTTTTACTGATTAAATCCCCCTCAAGGGGAGCTATTACAAAGAAAGGAGGCAAGCCCATGATTCCCCAGAGTTTTATTGAAGAACTTAAAATGAACTGCGATATCGAATCCGTTGTTTCGAGCTACGTTCAGCTTCGCAAACGCGGAAGAATTTCCACCGGGCTCTGCCCTTTCCATTCCGAAAAAACCGGTTCTTTCACCGTTTATCCGGAAAGCCAGTCTTTTTATTGTTTCGGCTGCGGTGCCGGCGGCGATGTTATCGGTTTTATCCGCAGGATCGAAAATCTCGAATATGTCGAAGCCATAAAATTCCTTGCCCAAAGGGCGGGAATGAACGTTCCGGAAGATGCGGCGGAAGATAAAACCGCGCTTTTAAAAACAAAGATCCTTGAAATGAACCGGGAAGCCGCCCGTTTTTATTTTTCCGAACTCACAAAACCAAACGGCAAAGCCGCCCTTGATTATCTTCTCGGGCGTGGACTTGAGCCAAAGACCATAAAACATTTCGGGCTCGGCTATGCGCCGAACGATTGGACAAGGCTCACCGATCTTCTTGCATCAAAAGGCTACCGCTATGAGGACATGGTTGCGGCCCAGCTTTCCCGCAAAAGCGAAAAAAGCGGAAGATATTACGACGTTTTCCGTGACAGAGTAATGTTCCCCATTATTGATCTGCGCGGAAATGTAATCGGCTTCGGCGGAAGAAAAATGAGCGGCGACGGTCCGAAATATTATAACTCCCCGGATACTCCGGTTTTCAAGAAAACAAAAAATCTTTTCGCCCTTAATTTTGCAAAGAAGCAAAAGCTCGAGCGGCTTATCCTTTGCGAAGGATATATGGACGTTATCGCCATGCACCAGGCGGGTTTTACCGAAGCGGTTGCTTCCCTCGGAACATCCCTTACCTCCGACCAATGCAGGCTTGCTTCCTCCTATGTTGAGGAAGCGGTTCTTGCTTACGATTCGGACGAAGCGGGACAGAAGGCAACCAAACGCGCCATCGGACTTCTTGATGAAGTCGGCATACGTTCAAAAGTGCTTACCATCCAGGGCGCGAAGGACCCGGACGAATTTATCAAAAAATTCGGCGGAACAAGATTCAAAAAGCTTATTGAACAAAGCGCCGGCTCGGTGGAATATGAGCTTTCAAAAATCGGCGCAAAATATGATACTGAAACTCCGGAAGGAAAAATTTCCGCGCTTAAAGATGCAGTCGGGCTTCTGGCGGATATGAAAAATCCGCTTGAAAGAGAGGTCTGGGCGGCAAAGCTTGCCCGGGATTACGGCACCACAAAAGAGGGCATTTTAACCCAGGTCCAGACAAGAATAAAACGCCGGGCAAGAGCCCAGGGCAATCGAACCGTTCTCGGGCAGAACGCCCAGAGCGCAACTTTCGGCGGCGCTGTTCCGGAAAAACTGAAAAATCCCGCTTCCGCGGCCGCGGAAGAACGGCTTCTCGGTGCAGTTATGCGCCACCCGGAAGTTTTGAGCACGCTGAGCACAAAGGTTTTGCCGGAAGATTTTGTCTGTGAGCTTTACGGAAACTTTTACAGAAAACTTCTCGGGACTTTGAGCACCGGAACCGAAATATCTCTTACGCTTTTCGGTGAGGATTTTACGCTTGAGCAGCAGGGAATTATGGCAAAGCTTGCAAACCTTGCCCGTGAGCACCAATATTCCGCAGAGGATGCCGCCGAAGCGGCAAAAACGATTCTTCGGCTTAAAGAAAAGAAAACCGATAAGGAAATCGGCGAACTTTCCGGAGCGGAACTTGCGGATTATATTGACAAAATGCGAAAGGCGAAGAAATAAAAAACTTCAGGCGGATAATATCCGCCCATACCAAAACTGTACCCACAAACCAACATAGATATTTTTTTCAGGGGGAATTTTAAAATGGCAGAAAAGAAAACAACTCTTTCCGAACTTATTGAAAACGGAAAAGCAAAAGGCAAACTTACAACCAAGGAAATCACCGATTTTATCGAGGAAATGGATTTTGAGGTTGAGCAGGTTGACAAACTTTATGATATTCTTGAAAGCAACAATATCGAGATAATCGAAGATTTTTCCGCCGCCGCAGACCTTGATTTTGACCTTTCCGATATCGAAGGCGACAACATCGATGAAGACGGCACCATTATCGAGGGCATCAACATTGATGACCCGGTAAAAGTTTATCTTAAAGAAATCGGCCGCGTTCCGCTTCTTACTCCCGAAGAGGAAGTTGAACTTGCCGAACAGATGGCAAGCGGCGAACCCGGAGTTGCCGCAAAAGCAAGAAAACGCCTTTCCGAAGCAAACCTTCGTCTTGTTGTTTCCATTGCAAAACGTTATGTCGGACGCGGAATGCAGTTCCTTGACCTTATCCAGGAAGGCAACCTTGGCCTTATCAAAGCGGTTGAAAAATTTGACCACACCAAAGGTTTCAAATTCTCCACCTATGCAACATGGTGGATCCGTCAGGCTATCACCAGAGCCATTGCCGACCAGGCAAGAACCATTCGTATTCCGGTACACATGGTCGAAACCATCAACAAAGTCAAAAAAGTAAGCTCCCAGCTCCTTCACCAGAACGGCCACGAACCCACCGCCGAAGAAATTGCCGCAGAGCTTGATATGCCCACCGACAAAGTCCGCGAAATCATGAGAGTTGCTCAGGAACCCGTTTCTCTTGAAACACCTATCGGTGAAGAGGAAGACAGCCACCTTGGCGATTTTATTCCCGATGATGACGCACCGGCACCGGCAGACGCAGCTTCCCACACTCTTCTTAAAGAACAGCTTGCTGACGTTCTTAAAACTCTTACCCCCAGAGAAGAAAAAGTTCTCCGTCTTCGTTTCGGTCTTGATGACGGACGCCCCAGAACCCTTGAAGAAGTCGGCAAGGAATTCAACGTAACCCGTGAACGTATCCGCCAGATCGAAGCAAAGGCTCTCCGCAAACTCCGCCACCCAAGCAGAAGCAAAAAGCTCAAGGATTTTATTGACTGATAAATCTTTTCGGGCGAATGATATCCGCTCCTGCGGTTTTTTGTGAAAACTATGACATAAAATCTTCCAGAAGAGATTCCAGTTCACTTTGGGAGGAAACCAAAATCCCTTCCGAAAGGCGTTCCCGGTCTTCCGGCGGAAGATTCCGCACAAAAAAATCATATACTATATTCGGATAGGGGCTTTCGCCCGCGAAAAGCGCAAGCTTTTCTTCAAAAATTCCAAGAACGACTTTTTCCGGTTTGCTTTCTTCGGAAACAGAAGCTTCTGTTTCCGAAGAAATCGGTTTTTCCTCTTTGCCGAAATAATCTTCCAAAGCGAAAAAACCGGTTACGATTGTTCCGGTAAGCAAAAGAGCAGCAACCGCCGCCGCAAAGCTGTGTTCCATATCAAAAACCCCTTTCCGGATTTATTCCAATCTGTATTTTTAACAGGTTGTTCACCAAATAATCATTTGGTGAGGTATAATATAATAAAAGCTCTCTTCAGCAGAGAGGTATTCTCCACAAAAAGGAGGACAGATAAATGCCATCTAAAAAGAACAGCGGTCAGCCGAAGGAAACACCGCTTTGGCTTAAAATAATCAAAGGGTTTTTCCGCTTTTTCGCAAGAGCTTTTGTAACAGTTTTTTCTGTTATCATTATAAGCGGCTGCATCATAGGATGTGTTCTTGCAACAGTCATTCTCGGAATGGTTGACGACGCGGAAGTTGTTGACCTTGACCAGCTTGAACTCAGTTACACAACAATAATTTACACCAAAGATTCCGACACCGGAGTTTACGTTGAAGACACCAAGCTTTACGGTGAAAGCGGCAAGCTTATCTGGGCGGATTATGACCAGTTCCCGGATTATCTTATCGACACCGTTGTTGCGGCGGAAGACAAGCGTTTCTGGCAGCACCAGGGCGTTGACTTTGCCCGTACCATTCAGGCAACTCTCAGCTTCCTTACCGGTGGTGACAGCGGCGGCGGTTCCACCATTACCCAGCAGCTTATCAAAAACGTTACCGGTGCGGACGAGGTTCGAATAGACCGTAAGGTAAAAGAAATTTTCAATGCCCTTGCCCTTGAAAAACAATATTCCAAACAGCAGATCCTTGAAGCATATCTTAACGTAATCGCTTTGGGATATAACACCAAGGGTGTTCAGGCTGCGGCAAACATGTATTTTGACAAGGATATTTCGGAACTTACCCTTCCGGAATGCGCGGGTCTTATTGCAATCACCAACAACCCCAGTATTTTTGAGCCTTTCGGCCACCCGGAAAACAACAAGGAACGCCGCGAATATATTTACGGCGAAATGCTTGAAAACAAATATATTTCCGAAGCCGAATACAATGCTCTCTGCGAAGTTGATATCGTAACTTCCAAAGGCCAGGTCACCGGAAGAGAATCCAGCAAATATACTTCCTGGTTCATCGATTACGTTATCGATGACGTTATCAGCGACCTTATGGACGAATACGGCTGGGATAAGGAAACCGCTTCCTATAATCTTTATAACGGCGGTTACAGAATTTACGCCACCGTTGATAACCGCATTCAGAACATTGTTGAAGATTATTACGAAAATCCGGACGGTTTCCCCAAAGTTTACAACTCCACCCAGCCCGATTCCGCTTTTGTAATTCTTAATTATGACGGCGAAGTTGTTGCCATTGTTGGTGGCAAGGGAGAAAAAACCGGTTCCCGTCTTTTCAACATTGCCGCAAGCGGAAAAAGGCACATCGGTTCCACCATAAAACCCATTTCCTCATATGCACTTGCCATTGAAAATGACCTTATAACTTTTTCCACCGTTATCACCGACGAACCGATCTATAAAGCCGGTGAAACCGTGGGAAGCACCACTTTCAAAGCGGACTGGCCGGTAAACTATTACGCAGGATATATGGGCGACGTTCCGGTTGATGTTGCTGTTCAGCGTTCAATAAACACCATTCCGGTAAAACTTGTTACCCTTCTTACCCCGAGAACGGTTTTCGATTTTCTTACCCAGAAACTTCACATTTCCACTCTTATAGACAGCGGCCCCAACAATGACGTTGCCGTTGCACCGATGGCTCTCGGTTCCTTTACGGAAGGCGTTACTCCCCTTGAACTTGCGGGAGCTTATCAGATGATAGGCAACGGCGGACTTTATATCGAGCCCCATTCCTATACAAAAGTTCTTGACAGCGAAGGTGCGGTCATTCTTAACGCAAACACCGCTCCGGAACGCGTTATTTCCGCAGAAACCGCAACCATTCTCAACAAACTCTGCCAGAGAGTTGTTTACGGCCCGAGAGGTACCGGTACCGCCGCAGCTATTCCCGGTTTCACCGTTGCGGGAAAAACCGGTTCCGCTTCCGATAACACCGACCTTTGGTTCGTCGGAATGACTCCCCAGTATCTTGGTGTTGTGTGGCTTGGATATGCCGAAGGAATGAAAGAGATAAAATATGGCCCCTATCCCACCCCGGTAATCTGGCAGGCAATTATGAAACAGGTAATGGTCGGCGAAGACCCCAGCGTTAAATTCCCCGAAAGCACCAACGTTGTTTCCGCAACCTACTGTACAGCTTCCGGCGACCTTGCGGGTTCCGCCTGTGCCGAAACCGCCACCGGATGGTACAAGAAAAATCATCTTCCCGGAAACTGCACCAGATGTTACGGCGATTCCAACGGAATCTGGATCACTGACGGCGATGACGATGAAAATCCCGGAGTAATAATTGAATAAAAATATTTTTAAAAGAAGCGCTTTGGTTTTTAAAGCGCTTCTTTTTTTGGTGCGTTTTTTTACTACACATTTTTTATTAAATATGATATTATATTTTTATATACGGTTTTTTGAAAGGCGGCGGAAAAAGAAATGCTTCGATTCATAATCGGAACAAACGAAGAAGCACGGCGAAAAGTTCTTTACGAACAGATAGCTTTGGAAAAATCTTCTTATCTTATTGTTCCGGAACAGTTTTCTTTCGAAAGTGAAAAACTTCTTGATGAATTTCTTGGTCCGGAAAAGGCAAAAAATGTTGAAGTCCTGAGCTTTTCCCGCCTTTGCAACAGTATTTTCCGCAAATTCGGAGGAATTGCCGGAGAATATACCGACGATACGACAAAGCTGCTCCTTATGGGTGCGGCTCTTTCCGCCTGTGAAGATCAGCTTTGCTATTTTAAAAAGAACATCCACGGCGCTCCTTTTATCAAAAAACTTGTTTCCGCCGATACCGAGCTTAAAAACTCCGGAATTTCCGCCAAAGAACTCGGTGCCATTGCCGAAAAAGGCGGCACCCTTGGCGAAAAGGCGGCTGATCTTTCCACAATTTTCGAACTTTATAACGCAATGGTGGAAAAAAGCTATCTTGATCCGCTTACGGATATCAAACGCGCCTGCGATATTCTTTCCGAAAACGATTTTTTCAGCGAAAAGGCCGTTTTTATAGATAACTTCACCGGTTTTACCGGAAGCGAATATAAAATGCTGCAAAGCATTTTTGAACAGTCGCCCCATGTTGAAATAAGCCTTTGCTGTGATTCCGTTTATGACCGCACCGGAGGCACAGGACTTTTTTCAAAGACCCAGCGCACTGCCGGACGCCTTGAAAAACTTGCAAAGGAAGCCGGCGCGGCGATCCGGACCCCTGTTTTTGCTGAAAACGAAAACGACACCCGCCCGGAATCCATTATCGATATCGAAGAAAATTTTCTTCGTTTGCCTTATCCGAAAGGAAAAAACAGCGGCGAAGTGCGCCTTATAAAAGCCTCCGATCCTTATAATGAGGCTGATTTTGTTGCGGTAATGGTCCGCAGTCTTGCGGAAGAACTTGGCTATCGCTGGCGCGACATGGCTATTATTGCAAGGGACCTTTCCCCTTATGAACACGCTCTTCCTGCGGCTTTTAAAAGGGCAGGCATACCGCTTTATATGGACAAAGCTGCCGAACTTTCCGCCCATCCCCTTTCCGCTTTTATTTCCGCGGCCCTTTCGGCTGTCCGCGAAAATTTTGCCGCTGCGGATATACTTCGCCTTTTGAAAACCGGAATTCTGCCGGTTTCCGCAGAAGATGCCTCGGAATTTGAAAATTACTGTTTTGTCTGGAACATCAGGGGCGGACTTTTTCTTGAAGAATTTACCGGAAGCCCGGATGGCTTCCGTGAACTCAAACCGGAAGATGGCGAAAAGCTTGAAAAGCTCAATCTTTTAAGAGAAAAAATCATCGTACCGCTTGAAAAACTCCGCCGAAACATTTCCGGAGCAAACGGAAAAAAATTTGCGGAAGCTTTTTATGATTTCCTTTGCGACTGCGAAGTTGCCGAAGGCCTACGCCGTCTTTATGACGAATTTTATGAAGCGGGAGAAATTTCTGCCGCCGAAAATCTTGATGCCTTCTGGAACTACACCGTTTCCGCCCTTGATAAATTTTCTTCCGCCCTTGGCGAAACATATCTTGATTCCGCCACCATGAGCAGACTTTTTGAACTTACCATTTCCGAAGCAAAAATCGGCGTTCTTCCGCACACTCTTGACTGTGTTTCCGCAGGAACCGCCGACAGGATCCGCCCTTCGGATATAAAAGCCGTTTTTATCATCGGACTTTGCGATGGGATCTTCCCCGCCTCGCCCAAAAACAACTCTCTTTTTACCGATGAGGAACGAAAAATCATGGCGGAGGAAGGCCTTGAACTCGGCGAAGGCGAAAATGATGCAGTCCTTTCCGAAAGAATGTATGCTTACACCGCCTTTACAAGCGCTTCCGAAAAGGTTTTTGCGTCTTATTATAAATATGATATTTCCTCTGCGGAACAAAGCCCTTCCGTGCTCATAAGCCGCCTTAAAGATTCGGTGAATGTTCTCCCCGAAGAATCCACCGAGGATTTTCGCGAGGATTTTTGGCTTTGCAGCGAAAGTTTTGCCTTTGAACACCTTGCTTCCCTCGGCAAAATTTCCACAGAAAGTTCCGAAGCACTTAAAAAATATTTTTCCGAAAAGGACTTTTGGTCCGCCCGTGCTCAAAAGCTTGGAAAATCAGTCAAAGCGGAAAACTTTGCTTTGGAAAACGGAGATAATGCCGAAAAAGTTTTCGGCGAAAACTTCCGTTTTTCCCCGACAAAGCTTGATACTTTCGGTCAGTGTCCTTTTTCGTATTTCCTTAAATCCGGCCTTATGCTCAAAGAACGACAGAAAGCCGAACTTTCTCCGCTTTCCGCCGGAACTCTTATCCACCACGTTCTCCAGGTGCTTGTTCCCAAGTTTGGCGGAAGCGGAATTTCCAAACTTTCCGATGAGGAGCTCCGCTTTGAGGTAAACGCCGTGCTCAAGGAATATCTCGACAGCGTTATGGGAAGCGAAAAAGGAAAAACTTCCCGTTTTATGTATCTTTACCGCCGCACGGCAAGCTTTATTGTAAAGCTTCTGAAACGCCTTGGAGAGGAATTTTTTGATTCGGAGTTTGTTCCCTATTCCTATGAAGAGCCTCTTGGCGGAAAGCAGGTTGGTTTTTACCGCCTTGAAACCCCTGACGGAAAAGAAATCATTGTTGAAGGAACCATTGACCGAATCGACGTGCTCGACCGGGACGGAAAACGTTACGTAAGAGTTGTTGACTATAAAACCGGTTCAAAAGATTTTGCACTTTGCGACGTTTACTACGGAATAAACATGCAGATGCTTGTTTATCTTTTCTCGATCCAGCAGGGCGGAAAGGGCAAGCTTTCTGGAACAGTGCCTTCCGGCGTGCTTTATATGCCGGCAAAAAACAGCGTGCTCAAAATTGACCGTAACGACAGTCCCGAAAAGAAAAACGACGCAACAAGGCGGAGTTTTTGCATGAACGGGCTTCTTCTTGATGACGAAGCGGTGCTCAACGCAATGGAACCAGGGCTTTCCGGCTTCTATATCCCTGTTAAACAGCGCCGGGACGGAAGTTTTACCTCCGTTGCAAGCCTTGCGGAATTCGGAATAATAAAAAACCACATAGATTCACTGCTCATCAAAATGGCAAAAGAGCTTTCCGAAGGAAAAATTGCCGCTTTGCCTTACCGCAAAAGCAATTCAACTCCTTGCGATTTTTGCAGATTCAAGGGAGTTTGCAGAAGAAACGAGGACGCGCCTTTTGTTGAGCACGAATCTTTCAGCGACGATAAATTTTTTGAAAAGGTGAAAGGCGGTGATGAGCTTGGCTGAACGTATATGGAACAGCGACCAGCTTTCGGCCATCACTTCCTTTGGCGGAAACATACTTGTTTCCGCTGCCGCAGGAAGCGGAAAAACCGCCGTTCTTGTCGAAAGGGTTATCCGCATGCTCACGGACAGCGAAAACCCTGTGGATGCTGACAGACTTCTTATCGTAACATTTACAAAACTTGCCGCGGCAGAAATGCGGTCAAGAATAAACGCCGAACTTTCCCGCCTTCTGGCGGAAAACCCGGACAGTCCCCTGCTTTCAAGGCAGCTTCTTCTTATGGAGCGTGCCCATATCGGAACCATTCATTCCTTCTGCCTTGAAATTGTCCGCGAAAACACAAGTGTTCTCGGGCTTATGCCCGATCCTTCCATTGCTGATGACGATGAAGCGGCGGATCTTTCTTTTGCCGCCCTTGAGGAAACTATTGAAAAATATTATTCCGAAGGAACCGAAGTTTTTTCCGAACTTTCTGAAACTCTCGGCGGCGGAAGAAGCGATTCGGGTCTTTCGGAAGCCGTGCTTACCCTTTACGGTTTTATAAGCGCGCTTCCCCATTATGAGGACTGGCTTTCGGAAAAACTTTGCATGTATGATCCTTCCGTTCCCGCTCGCGAATCTCCCTGGGGCAAAGTCCTTTTCGGTTATGCACATTCCGCCCTTTTACATTACCGCAAAACCGCCGCATATATGGAAGATTATTGCCGCAAAATGGACTGCGACGTTTATGCTGATATGTTTTTTGATGACGGAGCGGTTCTTGAAAAACTTATTTCAAGGTGTCTTGAAAAGGATTGGGATTCTTTCGGCAAGCTTCTTTCCGAGCCCGGTTTTATGAAAAAACCGAGAACAAAGGATCTTGACGAAGATTTTAAGAAATACGTTGACACCGTTCGCAAAGGCTATTACGGTTCCGAAGGGATAAAGAAAAAACTTTATCCGGATTTTGCTGTTTCCGAAAAGGATTTCTGGGAGGATATAGCGGATCTTTATCCTAAGATAGAATGTCTTTTCCGGCTTACTCTTGATTACGACAAGCGCTTCAGGGAGATCAAGAAGGAAAAACAGCTTTTGGATTATACGGATCTTGAGCAATATACCCTTTCGCTTCTTACCGAAAAAACTTCTTCCGGAGAATATATTCCTTCCGCCATTGCAAAAGATATCGCTTTGCGTTTTGACCATATCCTTATCGACGAATGTCAGGATATCAACAAAGTTCAGGATACTATTTTCAGCACAATTTCAAGGGGTGATAACCTTTTCTTTGTCGGTGACGTAAAGCAGAGCATTTACCGTTTCCGCCAGGCTATGCCCGCTCTTTTCCTTGAAAAAAGGCTTTCCTGGCCTGTTCTTGGCGAAAGCAAAAATTTCCCGGCAACCATAATCCTTGGAAAAAACTATCGAAGCCGAAAAAACATCGCCGGAGCGGTAAACTTTATTTTCGGAAACATCATGACCGCCGAAAGCGCGGAAATTGAATACGATGAATCCGAAATGCTTATTCCGGCGGCTTCTTTCCCGGAAAGCAGCGCGGTGAGAAATGAATTTATTCTTATCGCCGGCAAAAACGATCCCGTTAAAGACGAAGCAAAAACAGTTGCAAAACGCATAAAAGAGATGGTCGAAAACGGCGAAACGGTTTCTGAAAACGGAAATCTTCGCCCGGTTCGCTATGGCGATATCTGTATTCTTTTGCGCGCGGCCAAAGGAAAAGCGGAAATCTTCCTTTCCGCTTTGAGGAATCTTGGAATAAACTGCCGAAGCGAAAACGACAAAGGTTTTCTTTCCCGTCCGGAAATTGCTGCGGTTATCGATGTTCTTAAAGCGATCGATAATCCGCTTCTCGATATTCCTCTTGCGGGGGCAATGCTTTCCGAAATGTTTCTTTTCAGCCCGGACGAACTTTCGGAGATTCGTTTTGAAAACAGAAAGATCCCGCTTTATTCTTCCGTAAAAATTGCGGCGGAAAACGGAAACGAAAAAGCAAAAAACTTTATCAAAACTCTTGATTCCCTCAGGAAGGCCGCAGCTTATGAACGGAGCGACGAAGTTATCGAAAGACTTTATGACATGACTTTTTTCCCGCAGGTCATGCAAAGTTCCGGTGAAGGCCAGCTTAAACTTGCAAACTTAAGGCTTTTGATAAAATATGCTTCCGACCGTGAAAAAGCCGGAGCGCACGGACTTTCCGCCTTTATCCGGTTTATCAACCGACTTGAAGAAAGGGAAAGCGACCTTAAACCGGCGGGTTCCACCGGAAGCAGTGAAAACTGCGTAAGGATAATGTCTGTTCACGGTTCAAAAGGTCTTGAATTTCCCGTTGTTTTCCTTTGCGGAACCGGAAGACAGTTCCACATTGAAAAAACAAATCTTCCGCTTCTCCATCCCGAACTTGGCTTTGCATGCCCAAGGCGTGATTTTGAAACCGGCGGGCGTTTTGCAACCGTTCCCCAATTTGCTCTTAAGCGGGAACTTCGCAGATATAATCTTTCCGAGGAAATGAGGATCCTTTACGTTGCCCTTACAAGGCCGAAGGAAAATCTTATAATCACCTGCTGTAAAAAGGAACCGGTAAAATATCTTTCCTCCCTTGCGGAAAATGCAAGACTTGGCGGAAAACTTGATTCCTTCACCGTTTCTTCCGCAACTTCTCTTTCGGATTGGATGCTTTCCGCACTTTTGCGCCATCCGGATGCAAAAGCGTTCCGCGAACTTTCCGGACTTGAAGATAAATATATAATTCCCGATGAAACAAAATGGAAATTCAGCCTTTCCGGTGAGGAAACTTCTGTTTCCGAAGAAATTTCCGAAGCAGAACGTGAAACCGCTTTGCCTGATGAAAAACTTTACCGCACCCTTGTTGAAAGAGAAAAATGGAAGTATCCTTTTTCCGCTTCGGAAAAAATTCCGGCCAAAGCGGGGGTTTCTTCCCTTACCCATCAGGAAATGCATAAAAAATTGCTTTTTTCCGCAAAACCTTCCGGCGGAAATCTTTCCGGTGCGGACCGGGGAACCGCCCTTCATACCTTCATGCAGTTCTGTGATTTTGATGCGGCAAAAAATGACCCGAAGGCGGAAATTTTCCGGCTTTCCAAAATGCGTTTTATAACCGAAAAACAGGCTTCTGTAATCGATCCGCAAAAAATCAGAACATTTTTTGAAAGCGGCCTTTACAGAAGAATCGAAAAATCTCCGCAGGTTTTCCGGGAACTTCGGTTCCTCCGTGGACTTGCAGCTTCCGAACTCGGTTATGAAGGTGCTTCGCCCGAAGACAAAATAACCGTTCAGGGTGTTGCGGACTGCGTTTTCGAAGAAAATGGAAAATATATCGTTGTTGACTATAAAACCGATTTTGTCGAAGACATCGAAGAACTTCGTGAACGATATGCAGCCCAGCTGAATATGTACAAACGCCTTCTTTCCGAAAGCCTTGGAAAAGAAGTTGTTTCGGCAATAATCTGGTCCTTCCGTTTCGGAAAGGAACTTGAAGTTTAAAAAATATTTTTAAGCGCACATCCGTTATCGGGTGTGCGCTTTTTTGCATTTTTTAAATATTCCTGGCATAAACTTAACTGTTTTAAAAAACTGTTTAGGGCTGGAATTTATGGACAAGAGAGTTTTTCGGAAAATTTCATATAAACATTTTAAAAAGAACCTTGTTTACGGGGTGCTTTTTTCCCTGCGTATTTTTTTCGGTGTTTTGTTTTGTGCCGCCGGAATTTATATCTGTATTTTTACCGCAAAAAACGGTTCTGACCTTTTTTACTATGCTTTGGCCTTTGCTTCCCCCGGTAACGCCATTGAATTTTTGCAAAACCCGCCTTTGGAAGAAAAGCCGGAAACGGAAAAACCTGTTTTTGAAAACAAAGATGAAATATCCGCTCCGGAAGATCCGGAAGAACAGATTGTTTTTGAAATTCCTGAAATCGAAAGCCAGATTCCCGAAAACCGAAAAGGTAAAGTTACCGAAACAAAATATTCCGCTTCCGAAGGCGGGCTTTATGTTGCCTTTGAAAACGCGATGATAAAAAACTGCACCCACCACAGCACAGAAAAAATCAAAAAAATGCTTGAAACAAAGCACGATCTTTCCCTTGATTTTGATTCCGAAAATCCGCAGATCCTGCTTTACCACACTCATGCGACCGAAGGTTATGAAAAAAGCGACAGCGGAATTTTTGATATGGCGGGAACGTGGCGCAGCACCGACCCTGACGAAAACATGATTTCCGTCGGCGACGTAATCACCTGTGTTCTTTCAGAAAAAGGCATTGGCGTCATACACGACGGCACCATGCATGATGACCCAAGCTACACAGGTTCTTACCAGCGGAGCGCCGTTACGATATCAGAACATCTTGATCAAAACCCGGAAATCAAAATCTGCCTTGATATCCACCGGGACGCTATCGAACCTTCTTCCTCGGAAATAATAAAGCCCACCGCCGTTATAAACGGCAAAAAAGCCGCGCAGATAATGATAATTTCCGGCTGTGACGACGGAACAATGAATATGCCGGATTATTGGGAAAATCTAAGGTTTGCGGCGGCTTTGGCAAGCAAGATGGAAGAACTTTATCCCGGGCTTTGCCGGCCCATCCTTTTTGATTACAGAAAATATAATATGGATCTTTCCCCGGGACTTCTTCTTATAGAAATCGGCGCAACCGGAAACACCCTTGAGGAAGCAAAATATTCCGCAGAACTTCTTGCCAACGCTTTGGCGGAACTTTTTACCGAATAAAAAACAAAAAAAGCGCCCAGACTTTTAAAAAAAGGAGGGCGTTTTTACGGCTGATTTTCGAAGGGCATTTGCCGCGGCTTTTGCCGCTATTATTCTTTTTCTTCTGATGATATTTGCTTTTGAGCTTATAAACAAAAACGTTTCGGAAAGCGGATTTTCTTCCGGAGAAGTGCTTTTGCTTGAATTTGATGAAAACATTTTTTCCGGAGAAATTTTCGGAAGGGATTTTTCCTTTGATTTTTCCCCTTTAATCAAATTTTTGCCGGGACTTCGGCTTTTGATTTTTATCCTTCCGCCGTTTATCAGAATCGGATTTATTCTTTTTGGGGTTCTTTTCTGAAAAATTCCTTCAGACCTACAAAAAGCAGAAAAAGGGCGAAGAATACCCGAAGAAAAGTTTTATCGATGTTTTTCGCAATAAAATAACCGACGAAAACCCCGGGAATTCCGAAAGCGGAAGCCAAAAAAGCAGTTTTCCATTTTACAAAGCCGTTTTTCAGGTGGATAAAAAGCGCCGCAGCGGCCGTTGGAAGAAAAAACAAAAGATTTATCCCCTGTGCGGAAAGCTGTTCCACCCCGGCAAAAGCTGTAAGATAAAGAAGAAGGATCCCTCCGCCGCCAACGCCGAGACCACCGGCAAATCCCGCAAGAAAACCGATTATCATATCCATTCCGCAACTATCCCCCAAAGCATTCTTGCGGCGGAAAAAATTACAAATCCGCCGAAAATTTTTCTTAACAGCGTCGGGCTTATTTTTCGAAAACAGAGAGAAGCGGCGATTCCGCCCAAAATTCCACCGGGAATATAACCCAGAGCATCCGTGAAGGAAAGCTGTCCTTCATAAAGATATATTCCGGCAGAAACCGAAGAAAGAAAAAACATCATAAAAAGCGCCGTTGCCTGGGCTTCCTTTTGAGAAAGTCCGCTTTTTTTAAAAAGCGGAACAGCAATTATTCCGCCGCCGGAACCAAAAAGTCCGTTCAGGATTCCGGAAAAAGAGCCGGAAAGCACTGCAGTTTTTTTGTTTTTCATAAAAACACCCTTTGCTTTTTTGTTTTACGGGAATATTTTTTACCTTTTTCCAAACAATAAACAAAAACAAAAGGAGAATTTTTTAAAATGTCCCTTTCTTCCGATGAATATAAAAAAATGGGCGAAGCGGCCGTTCCAAAAACAAAATGTTTAAGAAATCTTTCCGGCGCTTTTTTAATCGGCGGAACAATTTGTGCCATCGGCCAGTTCGTGCTCAACTTTTATCTTGATGCAGGCCTGAGCACGCCAAATGCCGCCGTCGCGTGCTCAATAACTCTTATCGGGCTTTCTGCTGTGCTCACCGGGTTTGGAATTTACGACAAAATTGCAAAATTCGGCGGAGGAGGCACCCTTGTTCCGATAACGGGCTTTGCAAATGCCGTTGTTTCCCCCGCCATGGAATTCAAAACCGAAGGTTTTGTGCTCGGCTTGGGAGTAAAGATTTTTACCATTGCGGGACCGGTCATTGTCTATGGCGTTCTGGCTTCGGTGGCCTACGGAATAATTTACTGGGTTTTAAAAATGTTTTAAACAAAAGAAAAAGGAGCGTTTCGTAAAGAAATGCTCCTTTTTCTTTTTCGGACAGTGCAAATTTAACGGGTCCTTGGATTTACATTTGCTTTTTTCGGCATTATAATATTTTTGTAAAAATAAAAAGGGGGGATTTTGTTGCAGGAACTTTTATCCGGAGCGGCGCAGGTCTGTATTTATTTTATAGCTGCGGCTTCATCAATGTTTATCCTTCGCTGGCTTATCAAAATCCCGGATGAACTTTTCCGGAAAATGCTGCACTCCGTTTTGCTTGTGGCATATATTCCTTTTGCCTTCGCTTTTAAAACATGGTGGATATCGGTTTTGTTCACTTTAGCGCTCGAGGTACTTATCTATCCCGCTCTTGCCGCCGCAGAACATATTCCGGCTTTTTCTTCTTTTGTTACCGAAAGGAAAAAGGGCGAACTCAAACAAAGCCTTTTGCTTGCTTTCACAATGCTTGCTTTCTGCAACACCGTTTGCTGGGGAATCCTTGGGGACAAATATCTCGGGCTTGCCTGTATGTATGCCTGGGGAGTAGGCGACGCATTTGCCGCACTTTTCGGAAAAAAATTCGGAAAGCACAAAATAAAATGGAAATATGCGGACCACAAAAAAAGCTATGAAGGTTCCGCCGCAATGTTTGTTTCTTCCTTTGCGGCAATTCTTTGCGTTCTTCTTGCACACAATCACCTTAACACCGCCGCCTATATTATAATTCCCCTTGCCGGAGCTTTTGCGGCAACGGTTGTGGAACTTGTTACACCAAACGGAATGGATACCGTCACCTGTCCCACAGCTGCGATGACCGTAATGATCCCGCTTATGGCTTTGCTTGGAGGTTTTGTATGAGCAGCAGAAAATCCGGTTCAAGAACTCTTTTGTGGTCGGTCATCATGAGTTCCCCTGGCCCTTTGGTTGTAGGTCTTGGGCTTCTTGCCGGAAGAAGTTCCACACAGATTGCCGATTTTATCCGAAGAAGCTCCGAACTTCTGGCGATAATAATGTCCTTTGTGATTTACAAAATCACAAACAAAAACGAAAACTTTGACGAAAACAAAAAAGCTTTGCTTGAACGCCGTTCAAACCTTTTTGTCGGCGCGATGATGTGCCTTGGCGGCGCTTTTATGCTTATTCTTGCGTTTTTGTCGGAAGTTTCGGATAAAGGAAACGTAATTCCCGGCCTTGCGATAGCTGTGATGGGGGTAATTGCGAACACAATTTTCTGGCGAAGATACACCGCCCTCAACAAAGCTGAACCCAACGCCATTCTTGCGGTTCAGGCAAGGCTTTACTTTGCAAAAAGCCTTGTTGATTTTTGTGTTACAATCGCGCTTCTTTCCGTTGCGCTTGCGCCGGAATCCATGATTTCGGTCCTTCTTGATTTTATCGGAAGCATTATCGTAGCGCTTTATCTTATCCGGTGCGGTTTCAAAACTATTCGTGAAAATATAAAATAATCATAACCACTAGTAAACTAGTGGTTTGCTCAGACCCTAGAAGGGTCAGTACTTGCTGACCCCTCGAAGGGGTACTGAGGGTTAACCATCGCATCACAATTACAGGCAGCC
>JAGBAZ010000057.1 GCA_018110905.1 Oscillospiraceae bacterium | reverse complement strand
TGAAATAATTTCAGTTGAATTTGATACCGAAAGCACCGACTACAGGGCAAATCTTGAATGGCTTTATAATGAGGATACCTGCTGGACGGAAGAAATTCTTGAAAACCGCTACATGAACATAAGGGTCTATACTTCCACAGAAAAAAGCGGAGAAATCCTGACGCTTCATCAGGAAGATGAATGGGATTGCGAAATGTGGTGGGAAATTGTTGATAATTCCGATGGAACGATTCCGCAAAACGGAAAATATCTTCAGTTTACCGATGAAAACGGAACATGGATCGTGGTTGGCCAGAGCCACAAAGGTTATTCTTCGAACGGTGACCCGAGATGGCTCGAAAGAGCTTTTTCAAAATATCTTCCGGAAGAGGAAGCGAAAAAACTTTCCGAAAAATATCCCTTTGCTTTTGAGGACGAAAACGGAAAATTCGGTTTAAAATCTCCAGAAGGGGAAACAATTGTTGAACCGGTTTATGACAGCGTTAAAGAATATGATCTGTTTTTCGCATTTGAAAAAGAAATAGAAACCGGAAAAAGCAAAATCCATGTTTATGATTATTCCGGAAACAGAATCGGATTTGAATATGATTCCATTCAGCCTGCTTCGGAATGGGACTGGGAATCTCACAGATATATCGGAAAAATTTCCGAAGGAACAATGCCCGGAATCGAATTCATCGGCGATGAACCCCATCTGATAGAAGTTCCCATGAACAGAAGCTATCTTCTTGATATATGCGGAAAACCGATCGTTGATGTTGCATTTGAAAATTATTATGTGGATTATTACCCCGAAAACAACGAATGGGGAATAAAAAGCAGTGTTTCCGGTGTTTCCGAAGGAAGCAACTATTATTTTGAACTGACTGACGGTGAATATGTTCTTGTTAATAAAAGTGAACCGGAAAAAAGGGAATGTGATTGCGGCTTTGTCCACACAAGCTATGCATATGATTTTTACGGTGGATATTTCAGGCATGGCCTCAATATCGGGGAAGAGGTTTTCCTTGAACCTGTTCATTCGGGGATTTATATTCCGTTTGATAACAGCGACAGAATCGTGATTTATTACGGTTCCTATATGCAGGGCTGGGAATGCGGAAGCTGCAAAATAATCGACCTTGAAAAGAATATTCTTTGCAAAAAGTTCAACAGAGTTATCTACAGCAAACTCGAGGACGGTTATTATGTCGGAATCGGAATAGCCTGCGGACCCGATGCGGAAACTGTTGTTTATGATGAGAAAGGCGAACCTATGCCGCAGGGTTTCTGGTTTATCGATAAAGACGGAAATATTCTTTCCGATATCATGATTTTCGGAAAAGACGGAAACTATAATTTTGTAATTCCGGAAATGAAAACGACAGATGATGTTATCGAAGCTTTTGACGGAAACGGAAACCAGATTCAGATCGCAATAAAAGATTATGCTTTTAAACCCTGAGAAAAAAGAAGAACGCCTACCGGCGTTCTTCTTTTTTATATGTGATTTTCAAAACTTCCGGCGAAAGGAAGATTATTGTCAGAAGGTTAGGAAAAATCATCAGTCCGTTGAAAATATCCGTAATGTTCCAGATAAGCGGAAGTTTCATGAACGAACCGATTCCGGCGCAGAAACAGAATAAAATTCTGTATAAATTTGCCGCAATTTTACTTTTTGTAATGTAAAAAAGAGATTTTTCTCCGTAAAAAGCCCAGCCGATTACTGCAGCCAAAGCAAAAAGAAACATTGAAGCGGAAATAAAAATATCTCCGAAAAAACCGAAACAGGAAGAAAAACTTTCCTCTGCGGAAACTTTTCCGGAAGAAAGAATAACAAGGGCGGTAAGGCTGCAGACAAAAATAGTATCAATAAAAACCTCGGCAATTCCCCAACAGCCCTGGGTCAAAGGTTTGCCTTTGCTTTCGGAATGTGCGAGGGAAGCGGAACCCATTCCCGCTTCGTGGGTAAAAGTCCCTTTCGAAATTCCGGCGCGAAGAGCTTTTGAAGTAATTATTCCAAAAATCCCGCCGGAAACGGAAATGGGTTCAAAAGCGGATTCAAAAATGCTTATAACAGCCGGAACTATGTTTTCCCGGAAGATAAAAAGCACACCGAAACAGCCTAAAACATAGATAAGCGCCATTGCCGGAACAAGAATTGAAGAGGTTTTCATAACCGCTTTTGCTCCGCAAAAAAGAACCGCCGCTGTGAAAACAGCTATAATAATACCGATAAAAATTGGAGATATCCCGAAACATTTTTCAAAAACGGCTCCGGCGGCATTTGTCTGGATCATATTTCCGCCGCCAAAAGAAGCCAGTACGCAGCAAACGCTCCACAAAACGGCAAAAAATCTTCCGCCAAAAGCCCTTTCAATATAGACCATGGCGCCGCCTTTGTATTTTACCGCAAGGGAAGCTTCAGCAAATTTGAGCATCATTCCGAAGAAGGCGCCCACCCACATCCAGAAAACCGCTCCGGCGCCGCCAACGGAAATTGCGGCGGAAACGCCGATTATGTTCCCGGTGCCGACCGTTGCGCCGATTGCGGTTGCCGCGCTGTAAAAAGCTGATTTGTTTTTGAAAATTTTTCCAAAGGTGTTTTTTATGATAAATCCGACTTTTCTGAGCGGAAAAAAGCCGCTTCCTGCGGTAAGAAAAATACCTGTTCCAAAAACAAGGACCAAAAGAGCGGGTCCCCATATAAGATCTGAAAGTTTTTCCGTTTTGCATCATCTCCTTTTTAAAAATCAATATGCAGAAACGAAAAAAATATGAAAAAAGCGTTTTTGCAAAATTTTTCTGCAAAAACGCTTTTATGTGACAAAGTCACGGAAAAAAACATTCGGTTAGGTTATACTAACATCAACGAAAACAAATTAAGAAACGAAAGGATTTGAAGATAATGTCCGTTAATGTTATAAATAAAGAAAATTTTGATGAAAAAGTTCTTAAAAACGAAAACCCCGTTGTTGTGGATTTTTGGGCACCCTGGTGCGGTCCCTGCAGAATGCTTTCTCCGGTTGTTGACCAGGTTTCCGAAGAAGTTGAAGGTGTTTCTTTCGGAAAGGTAAACGTTGACGAAGAAAAGGAACTTGCCGCCCGTTACGGAATAATGAGCATTCCGGCGCTTGTCCTTTTCAAGGATGGAAAGGCAGTGGATTCGATGATCGGCTTCCGCCCGAAAGAAAGGGTTGTTGAATTTTCAAAGGGCTAAATTATCAAGCCCTTCGAAATCGGTTATGGTAACGCCGCCCCGGGAAAGTTCAACATAACCCTCGGATGAAAAATATTTGAGCATTCGGGAGACAACTTCCCTGGCGGAGCCCATATATTTTGCAATCTGTTCGTGAGTAAGCTTTATTTCAGAACTTTTTTCCTTTTCCGCTTCGGAAAGAAGAAAAATCGCAAGGCGCTTATCAAAACTCATAAAAAGGATCTGCTGCATTACCCACATAACTTCCGAAAAACGGCTTACCGTTTTTTCAAGAAGAAAATTCTTCATCTCCGGTTTGCGTTCGGAAACTTTGAGGAATGCGCCGGGGCTTAAAATGCAGCAGCGGCTGTTCTCTTCCGCATCGACCTGAACATCAAAGGTGATGGAATCAAGAATGCAGGAAGCGGAAAGCACGCAAACATCCCCGGCAAAGATTCGGTAAAGGGTGATTTCCTTTCCCTCTTCGGAAAGCATATAAACGCGCAGACAGCCGGTTTTGACAAAAATTATTCCGGTACAGACAGTTCCGTTATGGATATTCTGCCCCTTTTTGAATTCGGCGCAGGCCGCACCGTTCATAAGTTCGGCTTTGTCCGTTTCGTTAAGGTTTTCCCAAAAAGGAAAACTTTGTTTAAAAACAAGTTCACATTTTTCACAGGGCATTTTTTATCCGCTCCTTTGAAAAGAAATTATAAAAATAATATATCTCAACTTTTAAAATATGTCAAACACCGCAGGAAAGGAGAATCGGTTTATGTATATGAAAATGATAAAAAGAAGAATAGTTTCAATAATCGCCGCTTTGGTTTTCCTTTTGGCGGTTTCCGGATGCAGTGTTCCGGAAGAAGGAAGTGATTACATGAATATCAGCCAGAAAAAAGCAAAGGAAATGATGGAAAATCTTGAAGAATTCGTTCTTCTGGATGCGAGAACGGAAGAAGAATTTTCTGAAGGACATATTCCCGGCGCGGTTTTGATTCCCCATTATGAAGTTTCTGAAAAAGCGGAAGAAAAAATTCCGGAAAAAGATGTTCCGGTTTTTGTTTACTGCAGAAGCGGAAACAGAAGCAAAGTTGCCGCAGAAGCTCTTGTTTCCCTCGGATATTCAGAAGTTTATGAATTCGGCGGAATCAACACCTGGTCTTATGAAATCGAACAATAAGAGAGAATAAAAAATCTCCCGGGTAAGCGGGAGATTTTTTTATTTCTAGCAATTTACAGTAGGGCGGGGGCTTGCTCATGCCGAAATCATTTATTTTGCAGATAATTTTCGTTTGCCCAATCGTAAATTTCACAAATTGTGGCCTTATCTACTTCAATTTCTTGATAATAGTTTTTGGCATCGGAAAGAACACCTTCGATATAATACCAATATATTTTTTCGTCAAGTTCTATTGATATTTTATCGGTGCTTTTGTCAGCAGAATACAGATAATCCAAAATCCGTTTGATTCGGGTTTTAAATTCCAAATCGTTATAATTTCTTTTGTGCCATTCAAGAATAAGTTCAAGCGGTTCAAGATATTTTTTAGGGATTGTGAAAATATGATTCATCTAATTTATTAATTGACTTTATTCCAAATCATATCGGTAGTGCCAACGGTAATAAAAGTTTTATCTTTTTCATTGTATTCAAGAGCAAAACTATTACCACTGTCAATATATGTGCAGGTAACGATGTTTTCGGATAATTCCCAAACAAAAGGTCCTGAACCATCAAAAATACCTGTACCATCTTCAAAGAAGTGAAGCTGATAGTCGGCTGAACCATCAATCATATCATCTTTTTCCAGCCAGGTTCCGACAACCTTTTTTTCGGGTGAACCGCATGCGCAAAGTGAAAACAACATGACCAAAACAAAAAATAACGCAACAATTTTTCTCATTTTTCTTCCTCCTAAAATTAAAAAAGTGCGCAGCCGAAGCTACGCACCGAAAAATACACAGCTCCGATTGCTGCTACACAATTTTCACCAAACTGAAGAAGTATGCGAAAATAGAGCGTATATTTTTACCGGAAGATAAAAATACACACTTCAACAGTTTGATATATAAAAATTGTGTAGCAAATTTAATATACCACTTTAAAAAGAAAATATCAACCATAAAAAACGACGTGAGCAAGCTACCGTTCTGCATTAACTTGAAAAAAACGGAACGGTCTTGAGCTTTCTATACAATTTCCACCCTTCCGTCTTTTGTCCTGCGGACAAAATTCACATCCCCTAATAGGGGAAGGCAAAATAAAAAATCCCGCTCGGCTGAGCGGGATTTTTGTTTTGCATTATATCAATATGCTTTGCCCCAATAGACCATTTTGGTTGCGGGTTTTCCGCAAACGGGACAAACGTCGCCGATGTGTTCCTGTTCAAAAGGCATGCAGCGGGAAGAAACGCCTGCAACTTCTTTGAGTTTTTCTTCGCAGGCACGGTCGCCGCACCACATGGATTTGATGAAGCAGTTGCCGCTGTTAGCAATTCTGATGAATTCATCAAGGTCATGAGCGGTGAAGGTGCGGTTTTCTCTGTTTTTAAGAGCGCGCTGATAAAGACCGTCGCGAACAAGTCCGAGAATCTCGGGGATCTTGGTTTCGAGTTCGTCGAGGGATACGAAATATTTTTCGCGGTTATCGCGGCGAACAAGAACGCACTGGTTGTTTGCAATATCGCGGGGTCCGATTTCAAGACGAACCGGAACGCCTTTCATTTCATATTCTGCAAATTTCCATCCGGGGGTCTGTTCGCTGTCATCGAGTTTTACGCGGCAGAATTTGGAAAGACGGTCTTTGACTGCTTTTGCGGCATCAAGAACGCCTTCTTTGTGCTGCTGTGCGGGAACGATTACGACCTGGATAGGAGCAACGTCGGGCGGAAGAACAAGTCCGTTGTTATCGCCGTGGGTCATAATGATTGCACCGATAAGACGGGTGGAAACGCCCCAGGAAGTTTCAAACGGGGTGTGAAGCTGGTTGTCGCGACCGGTGAACTGAACGTCAAAAGCCTTTGCAAAGCCGTCGCCGAAGAAATGGGAAGTTCCGGACTGAAGAGCCTTGCCGTCGTGCATCATAGCTTCGATGGTATAGGTTGCTTCTGCGCCTGCAAATTTTTCTTTTTCGGTTTTCTGGCCTTTGATCATCGGGATAGCAAAGTTCTTTTCGCAAACGTCAGCATAAATGTTGAGCATCTGTTCGGTTTCTGCAATTGCTTCCTCAGCGGTTTCGTGCATGGTGTGGCCTTCCTGCCAAAGGAATTCCATGGAACGGAGGAAAGGACGGGTGGTCTTTTCCCAGCGAACAACGCTGCACCACTGGTTATAAAGTTTCGGAAGGTCGCGGTAAGATTTGATTACATGTGCATAGTGGTCGCAGAAAAGGGTTTCGGAAGTGGGTCGTACGCACATTCTTTCCTGAAGCTGTTCGCCGCCGCCCATGGTGATCCATGCAACTTCCGGAGCAAAACCTTCGATATGGTCTTTTTCTTTCTGAAGAAGGCTTTCGGGAATGAACATAGGCATATAAACGTTTTCGTGTCCGGTTTCTTTAAAACGGGCGTCAAAAAGTTTCTGGATATTTTCCCAGATCGCATATCCGTAAGGGCGAAGGACCATGCATCCGCGAACGCTGGAATAATCGATAAGTTCAGCTTTTTTAACAACGTCTGTGTACCACTGGGCAAAATCGTCTTCCATGGAAGTGATTGCCTCAACCATTTTTTTCTGGTCTGCCATTTTTTACAACTCCTTACTGGTATAAACGAAAATAGCGGAACAAGAAGTTCCGCGATCTTCATTTCCAATATTCTTTAAAATTATCGAAAGATTAAAGGGAATTCTCGATGTAAGAAACGATATCGCCGATGGTTCTGATGTTTTCAACATCTTCGTCGGGGATTTCTTTGTCGAATTCATCTTCAAGGGACATTACAAAATCAACGAGATCGAGGGAATCTGCGCCAAGATCGTTGACAATGTCGGTATCGAGAGTGATTTCGTCAGGATCGATGTCAAGCTGATCGCAAAGAATTTCTCTTACTTTTTCAAATACCATTGAAAATTACCTCCTAATAATAAAAAAACAGGCTTTTTAAGCTGTTTGTTTTGCCTTTAAATATAATATATAAAACATTTTAAGTTGTCAATGATTTTTGGATAAATTTATTTTAAGTTTTCGGTTTAATCTTGAAATCGGCGGAATTTATGGTATATTAGTATTTGTATTATTCTGTATTATTTTTTACGGAGGGCTTTTTATCTTGAAAAAAATAGCTTTTGTATTCCCGGGATATGGCTGTTCCCACGCAGGAATGGGAAAGGGAATTTGTGATTATTCCGAAAAAACCAAGGAAATTTATGAAAACGCATCAAAAGTTCTTGAACTTGATGCCGAAAACCTTTCTGTAAAAGGAAAAGCTGCGGAAGTTACCGCCGAAGATATTTCCTTCCAGCTCCAGTTTCTTCAGGAACTGGCTCTTTATGAAGCTGCAAAAGATATTCTTCCGGAAGCAGAAGCACTTATTGGTTACAGCGCAGGCGAAATTACCGCAATGACCGCCGGCGGAGTTTTCACCCTCGAGGACGGTATCGCCGTTGCAAACGCTTACCGCGATATGAGAAAAGCGGCTGTTGGCGCAGGAAAACTTGATGCTTATCGCCTCCGCAACGTAAAACACGAATTTGTAAGCCTTGTTTCCGATAAGTGCCTTGCGGGATTTGTTCAGATGACCGCCGTTGAAGCACCGGAACAGACCGTTGTTGTAGGCGATGAGGAAGGACTTAAGGCTGTTCTTACCGAACTTGCAAAACACAAGGTCAACCCCACAAAACTCCGCGATTCCCTTGCGCTCCATACCGTTATGGTTTTCCCCTATGTTTCAAAACTCCAGGACGCAATGCGCGGAATCGAACATCACGAACTTTCAACAAAGATGTACTCCACTTTATATGGAAAACTTGTTGACGTTATGACTCTTCCGTCCGATTATTTTGCAAAACAGCAGGTGAACGCCGTTCGTTTTTACGAAGCTCTTTCCGCCGCGGTTGACGATGGCTTCGATGCTTTCGTAATTCTCGGAAAAGACAAGGACCTTTTCACCGCAGTCAAAAACGTTGCCGGCGAAGAAAAAGCCTTTGTTGCCGACAGCATTGAAGACCTTAAAAAAATCGCAGGAAAAATCAAAGAGTAACAAAAAAATCCGTCCGGAAATTCCGGACGGATTTTTGTATAAATGTAGGGAACGGTCTTGACCGTTCCGTTTTTTATAATCTTTCTCCGAGAAAAGGTGGATTTTTGTTGTTTATTGCAGAAAAAGATGACGGGTGAACCTCGTCTTAACAAGAAAAGGGCGGATAATATCCGCCCCTACACAATATAATCCAAAACTTTTCGGTATTCCTCAACAAGTTCCTCAAACTTAACTTTCGCGTTTGCGGGGCTTGTTGAAGGTAAAGCGATTGCCGGAATTTTTGTTTCCGGTTCGATAAATTTTTTATAAAGTTTTGCCGCAGCTGCTCCGGTTGTAAAAACAGCTTTTATATCCGCATTTTTGAGGATAACGGAAATATCGTTTGGAACGGCATTTTTTATGCTTGAATCCGAAGCACCTTCGATATCGCATTCTTTAAGAACATCCCAAAGGGCAATTTTGTGTCGGAGGCAGAAATCTGCTTTTTCTTCGGGCGTTTCCGGAACTTCTTCGCCAAAAAGTTTTGCAAGAACAGGCCAGAAACGGTTCCTTGGATGGGAATAATAAAAACCGAGTTCGCGGCTTTTCGGCGAAGGCATTGTTCCAAGAACAAGAATCCGGCTTTCGGAATCGAAAACCGGACTGAATGCGTGAATAATTCTTTCTGTTTTCATATCATTCAAAAGCAGGAATTCTGAAAGGAAGGGAAGCCGGAAGGATTTTTATTTCGATGGAATGGCTTTTGGAAATTTCACCGTCAACACTTATGGTCAGAAGTTCGGAACTTTCAACTTTTGCTCCGGTGCAGTGGCGGGTATTTAAAACATCCGCAAGGGCAGGGTGGCCGATATGCTCACCTTTTTTGTAAATTCCGATGACTTTTGCAATGCGAAGGATTCCGATTTCGGAAACGGTGCACAGATCGATAAGCCCGTCATCAAGTTTTGCCTCCGGAACAGCGTGATATCCGCCGCCATAGACTCTTCCGTTTCCAAAAACGGCAAACATATATTTATCCTCAAAAACTTCGCCGTTATCAAGAGTGATTTTCATCGGTTTTGCAAGTCCGCCAAAAATTCCTCCGCCGATGGTTACGGCGGTGGAAATGTTATATGCCATAGAACCGGAAACTCCGGGAATGGTTTTGTAACGGTTGATGCGGTCTGCAATCACTGAATCGACGCCGATGTTGCAGATGTTGCAGCAGATTTTTTCGCCGCACTGAAGAGCATCAAAAATTTTTGTTTTTCCGTCAACAAGCTTCTGAAGGTCGAGGTAATCTTCGGGTTTTCCGCCAACGGTTTTGATAAAATCGTTTCCGGAACCGGAAGGATAAACAGCAAAACTTGCGCCCGGTCTTCCGAAAGCTCCGTTTACGGTTTCGTAAAAAGTTCCGTCGCCGCCGCAGGCAACAAAGCAAACTTCCTCGCCTTCGGGAATCGGAAATTCCTTTCCGAAGCGGATAGCGTCCCCGGGGCATTTCGAAAGATATATATGAACTTTTTCTTCGCGGTTTTCAAAAAAAGTGCGGATTTTTTTCGCAATGCTGTCGGATCTTCCGCCTTTTCCTGCCGCGGGGTTTATTATGAAAACATAATTCATGGTTTTAAAAACCTCCGAAAGGGTAATATATAAATTATAACATAAAAGAATATTTCTTTAAAGCATAATAAAAAATAATTGTGGAAAAATGCCGAAATATTTAAAATCCATTGTTTTTTTAAATAGTTTATTTTATAATCTATAATAGAAAATTTTGTGTGAAAGGGAGAAAATTATGTATAGCGATAAAATAGATACGATAGGTTTCGTTTATGCCCAGGACCCTGAACTTGCGGAAGCAATGCATGATGAATTAATGCGTCAGCGCGACAATATTGAACTTATTGCTTCCGAAAACTTTGTTTCTTCGGCGGTGATGGCTGCAATGGGTTCTGCTCTTACCAACAAATATGCGGAAGGTTATCCTGGTCACAGATATTACGGCGGATGCAAATATGTTGACAGGGTGGAAAACATCGCAAGAGAACGCGCCTGCAAACTTTTCGGTGCGGAACACGCAAACGTTCAACCCCATTCCGGTTCCCAGGCGAACCTTGCGGCATATTTTGCCTTTGCAGAACTGGGCGATACCATTATGGGAATGAACCTTGCGGAGGGCGGACACCTTACTCACGGAAGCCCGGTAAATTTTTCCGGAAAATCCTATAATTTTGTTCCCTATGGTGTTGATCCGGAAACCGGACTTATTGATTATGATGAGGTAAGAAGAATTGCACTTGAATGTAAGCCAAAAATAATTGTTTCCGGTGCTTCTGCCTATCCGAGAGCTATAGATTTCAAAAAAATCCGCGAAATCTGTGACGAAGTCGGTGCTTATATGATGGTCGATATGGCTCATATTGCCGGACTTATTGCCGCAGGCGAACACGAATCTCCGATTCCTTATGCGGACGTTGTTACAAGCACCACTCATAAAACCCTTCGTGGACCCCGCGGCGGACTTATCCTTTGCAAAGAACAATACGCAAAGCAGGTTGACAAAGCGGTTTTTCCCGGAACACAGGGAGGCCCGCTTGAGCACATAATTGCCGCAAAGGCAGTTTGCTTTGGCGAAGCACTTAAACCGGAATTTAAAGACTATCAGAAAAAAGTTGTTGAAAACGCAAAAGCTCTTGCGGATGCCCTTATCAAAAACGGACTTAAACTTGTTTCCAACGGAACCGATAACCATCTTATGATGCTCGATCTTCGTGAAACCGGTGTTTCCGGAAAAGAACTTGAACGCAGACTTGACGAAGTAAATATTACCGCCAACAAAAACATGATTCCGAACGATCCGGCTTCTCCTTTTGTAACAAGCGGACTTCGCCTTGGAACACCTTCCGTAACAACAAGAGGTTTTGGACCGGAAGAGATGGAAAAAATTGCGGAATTTATTGCAAAGATCACTTTTGATTATGAAAACAGCGCCGATGAAGTGAAAAAAGGCGTTGCCGAACTTTGCAGAAAATTCCCGCTTTACGAATAATTTTTACCGAAAAGAGATGACACCGAATGTCCGCACCCCTTGCCGACAGATTAAGACCAACTGAATTATCCGAAGTCTGCGGCCAGCAGCATATCCTTGGCGAAGGAAAACTCCTTCGCAAAATTGCGGATTCAGGTGTTATTCCCAACCTTATTTTCTTCGGACCTTCCGGAACCGGAAAAACAACTGTTGCCAGGATAATTGCAAAAATTGCGAACAAAAAACTTTGCCACCTTAACGGAACTTCGTGCTCAACCGCGGATATAAAAGAAGTTTTTGCGGAAACTGCCGGAATAGACGGTGCTCAGGGCGTTTTGCTGTATCTTGATGAGATCCAGTATCTTAACAAAAAGCAGCAGCAGACCCTTCTTGAATTCATAGAAGACGGCAGGGTAACGCTTATTGCTTCCACCACCGAAAACCCTTATTTTTACGTTTATAACGCCATTTTAAGCCGCAGTACCGTTTTTGAATTCAAGCCAATTGAACCTTCCAAAATCGAGCGTGCTCTTGAAAGAGCACTTGAAAAACTTGAGCACGACGATGGAACAAAGATAATTGCGGAGGAAGGTGTTCTGCGCCATATTTCCTACAACTGTTCCGGCGATGCACGCAAAGCGCTTAACGCTCTGGAGGCTTGCTGGCTTGGTTCAAAGCTTAATGAGCACGGAGAAAGAGTGCTTTCACTGGAAGATGCTCATTCCGCTGCTCAAAGAAGCGCAAACCGATATGATAAGGAAGGGGACGACCATTTTGAGATCCTTTCCGCCTTTCATAAATCTGTCCGAGGTTCGGACGAAAACGCCGCGCTCCATTATCTTGCAAGATTTATTGATGCGGGAGATATAATTTCGCCTTGCCGCCGCCTTCTGGCAATTGCCTGCGAGGACGTCGGCCTTGCTTATCCGATGGCGATTCCGATAGTAAAAGCCTGCGTGGATACCGCTTTACAGCTCGGCCTTCCGGAAGCACAGCTCCCTTTGGCAGATGCTGTTATTCTTCTTTGCACTGCACCGAAATCCAACAGCGGAGTTGAGGCTATAAATGCTGCCCTTGAAGATGTCCGCAGCGGTCTTTCCGGCGAAGTTCCGGAGCATCTTGTTAACGTTCATCCAAAATCCGCCGGAGGACACAAGCCGCCGAAATATAAATATGCCCATAACTATAAAAACCACTATGTGAAACAGCAGTATCTTCCGGATACGCTTAAAGGCAGGGTTTATTACCATTTTGGCGACAACAAAACCGAACAGGCGGCAAAAGCTTACCGTGATAAACTTGTTGCGGAAGCGGAAGAATAAAAGGAGAAACCAAAATGGAAAAGTGGAATGCTTTTTTAAACAAAGGAACAAAAAGCACCGCTGTTATTAAAAAGCTTTTTGTGATACTTATGTTTTTGCTTGCGGCATATGGAATCGGTTATGCCGTTGGAACTTTTTTGGCGCATATAGGTTTTTAAGATAAGGATAAAATAAAAAAAGACCCGCCGCAAGGGCAGGTCATAAGAATCAGCAGCAGGGCGGGAGCTTACTCCCGCCAATTTTTTTATTCAAGTTCCTTTGCAGCTTCAAGAAGCTTTTCTTTGCTCTGGACGCCCACAAAACGCTTTAATTCAACGCCGTTTTTGAAATAGATAACGGTGGGAATGGACATTACGCCATATTCCATTGCAACTTCGCGGCATTCGTCAACATCGATTTTGCCGACGGGGATTTTATCTTCGAGTTCTTCGGCAATCTGGTCGATAACCGGACCGAGCATTTTGCAGGGACCGCACCAGGTTGCCCAAAAGTCAACAATTGCGGGGCTTTCGGAAATTGTTTTGTTGAATTCCTCTGGGGAAAAATGAATTGCAGACATTTTTAATTCCTCCGTTTTTTAAAATATTATTTGTTACATTAAAATTATAATACAAAGGAAAACTTTTGTCGATAGCTGAAGAAAATTTTGAAAAATTTTAAATTTCCTATTGACAAATGGACAAAATATGAATATAATAGTAAAGCACGTTAGATATTGCCCTATTGTGTAACGGTAGCACGGCAGACTCTGACTCTGTTTGTCGGGGTTCGAATCCTCGTGGGGCAACCAAAACGTAATCCGGAATGCGAAAGCGTTCCGGATTTTTTTATACCCAAATCTCGGATTCGAACCCGAAGCTCCCCTCTTGCGGTGCCCAAAAATCCCTTCGGCAGACGCCTTGCGATTTTTGACCGCTGCGCCAAAGATTGCTCACTGAATCGCCCACAGGGCGCGTTTCGCAATCTTTGCCCGTGGGGCAACCAAAACGTAATCCGGAATGCGAAAGTGTTCCGGATTTTTTTATACCCAAATCTCGGATTCGAACCTGAAGCTCCCCTCTTGCGGTACCCAAAAATCCCTTCGGTATACGCCTTGCGGTTTTTGACCGCTGCGCCTCGTTGCGGCAGTTCAATATTTCGCAAATTTTTAAAATATTTTACAAAAAGCACTTACAAAAGTGAAAAGTTTTGGTATAATGTATTGCGGAAGGGTGATGCGCTTATGAAGATTATCAATTTCGGTTCACTAAATATTGACCATGTTTATCCGGTGGAGCATATTGTCCGTCCGGAAGAAACTTTGCGCGCAAAAAAAGCAAATTATTTTCCCGGAGGAAAAGGTCTTAATCAATCCATTGCCATTGCAAGAGCCGGCGCAGATGTTTTTCATGCCGGATGTGTCGGCATGAACGACGGTGCTTTTCTTCTGAATATACTTGAAAAAAACGGTGTAAACACTTCTCTTATCCGCAAAAAGGAAATTCCCACCGGGAACGCTTTTATCCAGGTAACTCCGGAAGGAAACAAAAGTATTATCGTTTGCGGCGGTGCAAACCTTTCCGTTACTGATGACCAGATAGATTATACTGTTGCCCAGCTTCGCAAGGGAGATATCCTTCTTTTGCAGAATGAAATAAACGGGATCGAGAGCATTGTCAACAAAGCTCTTGCAGCCGGTGCAAAAGTTGCGCTTAATCCGGCTCCTTTTACCAAGGATCTGAGAAATCTTCCCCTTGAAAAACTTTCCTATGTTTTTGTAAACCGTTTTGAAGCTTCGGAATTTACCGGCGCAAGCCCGATGGACCTTGAAGCACTTATTCCCGCAATAAAAAAGACCTTCCCCAATGCGGAAACAATTCTTACCCTTGGAGTAAGAGGTTCAATGCTTATTACAAAAGAAGATACTTATTATCAGAAAATATATGATGCTCCCGTAAAGGACAAAACCGCCGCAGGAGATGCCCTTATCGGATTTTACCTTGCAACCGTACTCCGCGGCGCAAAGCCCAAGGACGCCCTTATGATGGCTGTAAAAGCCGCTTCCATAACCGTTTCCCGCGCGGGCGCCGCAAGTTCCATTCCGATGATAGAAGAATGTTATCAGTTCGGAAACTGAAAATAAATAAACAAAGCTTAATAAAAGAAAAGAGCCTGCAATGCAGGCTCTTTTCTTTTATCTCTGCGAAAAATTATTCCGCGCTGATGATGTAGTAATAAACGGGCTGGCCGCCGTAGATGGTGTTGACTTCGATAGAGTTCGGAAGTTTTCCTTCAATAACGGTGCGGATAGCTTCGGCCTGTTCTTCGGAAACGTCTTCGCCGTAATAAATAGTTACCATGGAAGTTTCTTTGGAAACAAGAGCTTTTGCAAGGCGGCTGCAGATAAGATCCATTTCCTTGCCGGTATAGAGCATTTTGCCTTCTTTCATGGCAAGAAGTTCGCCCTCTTTGATTTTGTGACCGTCAAAATCGGAATCCCTTGCGGCAAAAGTTACCTGACCGGTTGTTACGGAAGAAAGAGCTTCGTTCATTGCTTCGGTGTTTTCCTTAACGGAAGCATCGCAGTCATAGGCGAGCATTGCGGAAATTCCCTGGGGAACGGTTTTGCTGGGGATAACAACAACGTTTCTGTCGGCGATTTCGGCAGCCTGCATTGCGGCCATAACAATGTTTTTGTTATTGGGAAGAACGAAAACGTTCTTTGCGGGGGTTGCCTGAACAGCAGCAAGAATATCTTCGGTGGAAGGGTTCATGGTCTGTCCGCCGGAAACAATGTTGTCGCAGCCAAGGTCGGCAAAAACGTCGGTAAGACCTTTTCCTGCACAAACGGAAACAAAGCCGTATTCAACGGAAGGATCAACTTCTGCATAGGGGAATTTTTCTTCCTTGCTTTCCTCTGCGGGTGCTTCATATTCAAAATTGAGTTCGGTATGAGCAATGCTCATGTTCTCAACCTTGGTTGCAAGAAGGGTTCCGAAAGAAAGCGCTTCGGTAATAACTTTTCCGGGTTCGTTGGTGTGGATGTGGAATTTTGCACCCTGGGTTCCTTCGGTATATTCAACAATTTCGCCGAAAGCGGAAATTGCTTTTTCAAAACCTTCGGAAGCGTTTTCGCCGCGTTTTGCAACAGCTTCAACACAATAAGTGTATTCATCTGCTTTTGCGGAAGATTCTTCTGCGGTTTTGGGCATGATGATCTTTCCTTCGGAAATTACGGACCACATACCTTCAAAGATATAAACAAGGCCCTGGCCGCCGGCATCAACAACTCCGCTCTTTTTAAGGATGGGGAGCATTTCGGGGGTCTGTGCAAGGGTGCGTTTGCTCTGGAGATACATTCCGTAAAAAACAGCAACGGTGGAATCGTCATATTTTACGATTTCGGTTGCTTTTTCAGCAGCGCAGCGGGAAACGGTGAGGATGGTTCCTTCGGTGGGTTTCATAACTGCTTTATAAGCTGCTTCAACACCAAGGGAGAAAGCTGCGGCAATATCGGCGCCGGTGGCGGTTTCCTTGCCTTTCATTCCTTTGGAAAAACCGCGGAAAAGAAGGGAAAGGATTACGCCGGAGTTTCCTCTTGCGCCGCGAAGGAAGCCGGAAGAGGCAACCTTTGCAACTTCTTCAACAGTGGCGTTATCATCAAGTTTTTCAAGTTCTTTTGCGCCGTTGCCGATGGTCATGGACATGTTGGTGCCGGTGTCGCCGTCGGGAACGGGAAATACGTTAAGTGCGTCAACCTCCGCTTTTCTGTTGCAAAGGTTGTTGGCTCCGGAAATAAAAGCATCGCGAAGCTGCTTTCCGTTTATCAAAAGTCTCAACTCCTCTTAAATTTTCCTGATAAAGTTTATTGTTACGTTCGGATTTATTTTTACCACAAAATAATTCACATAAATAAAAGTGCGTACTTTTCAGAGTACATACCAAGATATAGTATAACATAAAATATACCATATGTAAAAGAAAAATTTGTAAAAAACCGAAAAAATATTAAAAATTATCCGATTTTCCACTCAAGAATGTTATAAAACATGTTAAAATCCGTTCCGAAAAGGGTAAAAGGAAGGTCTCGGTTGAAAATTGCGCAGCCTTTTGTGTAACAAAGGGGCGCGAAAGGCATTATATCTTCAAAAACGGAAGCAAATTCGGAAGGGGTAACGGTTCCGCCCATAAAACCGAGCCAGCTGAAATAAAGTTTTTCACTGTTGGGAACACCGTAATTGATATATTCAAAATCCGAATACTGATATTCATAAGGTGTAAGGATCTTTGTAAAATCCATATCGGCGCCAAGGCGCATTTCAGCAATATAGAGGTCATAGTTTCCGTTCTGGAGATCGACCATGAACGAAGCATAGGAAAGGGGAACAACTTTGACTTCAAGTCCGGCTTCAAGGAGCATTTCCGCAACGGCGTTTGCAAGTTCGACCTTAACGGTGCTTTCGTTGCAAACGATGAGCTTCAGCGAAATTCTTTTTCCGCGCTTGTTTGTGCGGAAACCTTCATCATCGCGGTTGTCAAAACCCATGTCATCAAGGATAAGGTTTGCGGACATAAGGTCAAGGCTGTTTTTGGAAACGTACTGCATTTCGTAAAAATCCGGATTATAAAGCTTTTTCGGTGCGGAAGCAAAATGTCCGTAAACATCGGTAACGATTCGGTCGTAATCGATGGCGGCAGAAACGGCACGGCGGAAATCGGAATAATAGGTGAAAGCATAGTAGCTGTTCATTCCGAGATAAACAAGGCGGTTGCTCTGCATGCCAAGGGTGCCTCCATTTGCGGCGGAACCGCTGTCAAGAGGATCCGGAACATAAATACAGTCATAACGGCCCATTCTCATTTCGTAGGTGAGAAGATCCATATCGTCGGCAGGAACAAGTTCGATTTCCTGGGCGGCGGAATAACCGTCGCAGAGAAGTTTTGTTCCGTCTTCGCTGAAATAATAATAATTCGGGAAATAAAGCGGATCGTTGATTGTTTCGTAAGAAATTACCGGAAAGGTAAGAAGATTGGGGAAATATCGGTCCGCATGGTAAAGAGTTACCCTGAGGCAGGTTGCGTTGACAACCTTGATGGAACTTACTATCTCAAGGCTTTTTGCGTAATAACTTCCTTCGTCCATTGCCTGCTGGAATGAATAGCGAAGGTCATAGGCGGTAAATTCCGTTCCGTTAGGAAAAGTGTCGCCTTCATAAAGATAAATATACCAGGTGATGTTGTCTTCGGTATAAATTTCGGAAACAAGGTCAAGTTCGTAACTGTAATCTGACTTAAGTTTTACAATCGAACGGTAAACAAGTTCACAGACAAAACGGTTTGGTTTCGAAAGGGTGGTATATGGTGAAATTCCTTCCTCGTAATCAAACGGAATACGGAATTCAAAAAGTTCTTCCTCGGTAATGTTTTCCGGGGCAGCCGGTTCCGAAGGAACCGGAACTTCCGTAACCGGGGGAGTTACTGTCTGCGATTCGCAGCCTGTCAGAACCAGAAGAACTGCGAGAAAAAAAGACATTATATTCAAAAATCTCATTTTACGGGATCTGTTATCTCAAATCGCTCAATGCAGAGCGCCTTTCCTGTGGAATCATCTGTTTCGGTGAAAATTCCCTGAACTTTGCAGGGACCTTTTGCAATTTCCATTCCCTTTCCGCGGAGATGGGTTATCATAAAATCGGTGGAACATTTTGTCACAACGCCGAGAACGGAATCAATGGGTCCGCACATGCCGATATCAGTAATATAGGCAGTTCCGCCGGGAAGAATACATTCGTCTGCGGTGGGAACATGGGTGTGGGTTCCGAAAACAAGGGAAGCTTTGCCCTCAACATATCTTCCGAGGGCGATTTTTTCACTTGTTGCTTCGGCATGGATATCAATAACAACGTTTTTTATTCCGAGTTTTTTTATAATTTTTTCCGCGGCAATAAACGGGCTTTCATAAGCAAGGTCAAGAAAAACGTTGCCGATAAGGTTTATTACTGCACAGCGGTATTTTCCTTTTTCATAAACGTAAACGCCGGAACCGGGAGCATTGGGATGAAGGTTTTCCGGACGCAATGCACCATAGCCGCGTTCGTAAATTTCGTCCATATCCTTGTTGCGGAGAGAATGGTTTCCGCCGGTTATAACATCGGCGCCCATGGCGAAAAGAGCATCGCAGTTTCTTGCTGTGATGCTGCTGTTATCGCCGGCGTTTTCGCCGTTTACTATAATGATATCCGGAGAATATCTTTTTTTGATTGCGGGAAGATGGCGGCGAAGCGCTTCGACACCAACGGTGCCCATAACGTCGCCGATTGCAATGATTCGCATATTTTCACCTTATCTGGCAACAAAGCCGACTTTTTTGTACATTTTGTCAATGGTGCGCTGGGCAATTCTTTCTGCCTGTTCTGCGCCTTTGCGATAGCATTCTTCAAGATATGCTTTTTCGGAAAGATATTTGGAATAATTTTCGCGAACGGGAGCAAGATGTTCCGCAACGGCTTCGCCTACCGCTTTTTTGAAATCGCCGTAGCCTTTGCCTTCAAAATCGCGCTGGATGGAATCCATGGAAAAACCGGTAACTGCGCCGTAGATGGTCATAAGGTTATTGATGCCGTCTTTTCCTTCGCGGTAAGCAACTTCCATATCGGAGTCGGTAACTGCGGATTTGAATTTTTTGATGATAACGTTGGGTTCATCAAGAATATAGACGCAGCCCTTGGGGTTTTCATCGGATTTGCTCATTTTTTTGGTGGGGTCGGCAAGGCTCATGATTTTGCCGCCGCCCTGGGAAGATGCGATATAGGGTTCCGGAACGGTGAAAGTTTTTCCGTAAAGACCGTTGAAACGTTCTGCAATATCGCGCGCAAGTTCAAGGTGCTGCTTCTGGTCAACGCCGACCGGAACGACATCTGCCTGATAAAGAAGGATATCGCCTGCCATAAGAACGGGATAGGTGAAAAGACCGGCATTGATATTGTCGGCGTGTTTTGCGGATTTATCCTTGAACTGGGTCATTCTTGAAAGTTCGCCGAACTGGGTGGAACAGCTGAGGATCCAGTTTGCTTCTGCGTGAGCGGGAACATGGCTCTGGATAAAGAGAATGCTTTTTTCGGGGTCGATTCCGCAAGCCATTGCAAGGGCATAGGATTCAAGGGTGCGCTTGCGAAGTTCCGCAGGGTCCTGGCGGACGGTTATGGCATGCATGTTTACGATGGAATAGATGCAGTCATATTCGTCCTGGAGCTTTTCCCAGTTTTTGATAGCACCGAGATAGTTTCCGAGGGTGAATACGCCGGTAGGCTGGATTCCGCTGAAAATGCGTTTTTTACGCTGCGGTGCGGCTGCGGTGTTTTCGATGTTTTCCATATCAAAACCTCCTGAAAGAGATGAAAATTTGCGTAATCATCCATATTAAAATATAAAATTACATTTTAGTATAACATATTATAAAGAAAGTTTCAACAGCGGAGAAAAATATAAACTTCATAATAAAAAACTCCACTTGGTTTTACCGGGTGGAGTTTTTTATTATGAGCTATGTTATTGTTCCGAAACATATGAACACATGGCTTCTTCAACAAGTTCGGATTGTAGGATATGAAGATTTTTTCCGTTTTTGAAAACCAGCTCAGTTTTATCGATGGTTCCGTCGCTGTTTTCCACGATGTTTATGCTTTGGACATAGTCGTTTATCAGCCTGGAATTTGTAAAGCTGAAATGATAGAATTCTTCCGAATCCGGATCTTCACGGAAAATTCCTGCGCGAATATGCTGAATGAAGAAATCTTTATCATAAATATTCATCGACAAAACGCCGTTTGAAAGAAATATCATAATCACGGAATAGCCGAAATAGAGAAACAAGGGGGATTCGCGGTATTCGGCATTGCCGATGTTGTAAATTTCTTTGATATATAAATCTTTGAAATCAGTGCTGTTTTGCTCAATGAAATCGCGGAAAGCTTTTGCGGTATTAAATATTTTTTTTACAGCCATAAGGTTAACTCCTTTAAATGTTTCTGAAAACAGTATAACGCGATATGCTTATAAATGCAAATTCTGCTGAAAAATTAAAGAGAAAACCATTTGCCGATCGAAAAAACTACCGGTCGGCGGAGTTTTTCTGCGCAGCACACAACGATAAAAATATTCTTTTTTTGAATAGACTATAAATTTAGTCTTGACAAGACTATAAAAATAGTCTATATTGAAGATACAAAGACTATAAGTTTAGTCCAAAGGAGGATTTACATATGAAAGAGAAGAAAGAAAAACTCAACAATTCACAGGTAAAGGTTATGCAGCTTCTTTGGGAAACCGGTGCAACCACCGCAAAAAACCTTTGCCTTATGGCGGCGGAGCGTTATGATTGGAACAAAAACACCACCTATACAATAATCAAATCCCTTGTTGAAATGGGCGCCGTTGAACGCAGCGAGCCGGATTTTCTCTGCACTCCGCTTCTTTCGCTTGAAGAAGTGCGCAGAACCGAAACAAAGGGTCTTGTGGATAAATTCTTCCATGGCTCCGCAAGCGCGTTTTTCTCCGCATTCCTCGAAGACGAAAATATCTCTTCCGAGGAACTTGAGGCACTCAAAAAAATCATCAACGAAAAGAAATAAATCACTTTTTAATTTAAGAAACGAGGTGATTTTTGTGAGTGTTGATCTGTATTTAAAAATTCTCAACCTTTCTATCGGTGCGATCCCGCTGATGGCGGTTTTGCTTGTTCTGCGTCTGCTTTTCAAAAAGACCGTTCCGCGAAAGGTCTTCTATATTGCATGGGCGCTGGTTTTTCTTCGCCTTATGGTTCCGTTTTCTCTCGAAAGCAACCTGAGCTTTTTTAACATTGTTCCGAAAGCGGAGGTTGTTGAGGAAAACCTTGGAACATCGGTTGTTTTCGTTGAAAACGAAAACGAGCGGGTGGATTTCCCGGTTTTTGTAAATCCGGACAGAGAAAACCCGAACGTTGACGGGGTTTATCATTCCGCAATAACGGGAGAAATCGTAACTGGGCCGGATATCACCACAGTTCCCATGGATAAAAACCAAATTCTAGGGACGGTCTGGATTTTCGGAACAGCGGGACTGCTCCTTTTCGGAATTATCGGATATTTCGCGGTGCTCAAGAAACTGAAATTTGAGAGCATTGAATACACCGATAAAATTCGCCTTTCGGAGTTTTTCAAAACCCCGGTTGTCTGCGGACTTATCCGGCCTAAGATAATTCTTCCGATGAATTTTGACCTTGATGACGAGGCAAAGATAAATTCGGTAATTTCCCATGAATGTACCCATATCCGCCGCGGAGATAACCTTTGGCGGCTTTTGGCGACGTTCACTCTCTATGTCCATTGGTTCAATCCGCTGGTCTGGATCTGTTACAACGCTTTTATCCGTGATATGGAGGTTTCCTGCGACGAGGAAGTTCTTGGAAAATCGAAAAACGATATTCGCGCGGAATATGCCGAAAGTCTTGTTGCCCTTGCCGGAAACGGAACAAATCCCCTTTATGGCGGTGTTCTTTCCTTCGGCGAATGCGCTGTTAAAGAAAGGGTGAAATGTATAATGAATTTTAAGAAAACAACTCTTCTCATCGTTATAATCTGCATTGCGGCGGCGGTGGCTCTCGGAGTGATTTTCCTGACAAATCCGAGCGCGCCTGTTCCGGATGAAATTGTTGAAACCGAAAATTACACAATCGATGGTGAAAAAGTCGCATATTTCTATGATGAAAAATTGTCGCTTGATGTAATGTTCGAAAACACGGGAAACAAACCTTTGTATATTTCTTTCAATACTGAAATTTCCTATTACAGCAACGCGGTATGGAGCGTTTGGTTCAACAACGAAAATTATTCCGGCGGAGCACAGCTTGTTGCTCCGGGAGAAAAATCAAACTTTTTCGGAACAATTGATTTTTCGGGAAGAGAGGCCGGAATGGCATTTGACGAAAAACTTTTCAGAATCCGTAGGGAAGTTTTCAGCGATTCGGAACTTAAAGAGAGCCTTGGTTTTGCTGAATGGATTTTCGATATCGAAACTTACAGCGGTGTGGTTGCGTTTGGCGATTTCGGAACAAAATTTACTCCGGATCAAAGCTCCATGCCAAAAGAAGTGGTTTTTGCAAACGAAGAACAGAAAAAATACTGCGAAGAACTTATCAGCAGCATAAACTATGAAGAATTGATTAGATTTTATGCGGAATCTTTCCCAAGTGATGAAACTGTTGTTGCAGAAATATCCAGAGAAAATGCCGCAAAAATAATTGATTGGTTTAAAGAGATTGAACTTGTAACCTGTGAACCAAAGAACCCGAACACCGGGGGAGGAGTTTCTTTCTATATTGAAACGATGGACGAAAATATTGCGGTTTCTTCCAACGGCGGATTTTTCACAATTTGCATAGAAGGTGAACCTTACGGATACGCTTTTGATGCGGAATCCTGTTCCGGCGAGTTCGGCTCGATGTGGAATATTGCGGAAGAAATTCTTGCCGAATTTATAGTTTACGAAGAGGGTGAAACAAATCCGCAGATTGGTTATGAACTCAACGCCTTTGTTTCCAATGAATTTGAAGGCGGCGGAAAATATTTCCCGTCAGATTCCGTGCTTCCCACCGGAATTGAATGGGGAGATGAAAATGTTGCTGATGTATTCAAAAAATTCATAGATTCTCTTGATGCCGGAAATATAGAATCCTTTATGGCTGCATTCACTCCGGCAGGAGGTTCCGGAAGGACGGTTACAATAAACGGAAATCAGGTCAACAAACTTCTTGAACTTTTGAGAAAAGTAGAGATAATTCCCGGAAAACCTCAAAATCCTTCCGCAACCGGAGGTATGGCTTTCCATATAGTTACAACTGACAATGATTATATGGTGATATCTTCCGATTTAAATATGCTTTGTATATCCATAAAAGGACAAAAGACAAACTATTATTTCAACGCCACCGATTACAGCGATGAAATATGGGATATCATGCTTACAATGGATGACTTGATAAATGAAGAAAAAGATATAGGTCAGGTTGGCTCAACAACCGCGGAATCGCATCTTATCCCGGAGGAAATTGAACCCGTCGTAACGCTTTTCAGCAACGCTTCCAAAACAGCGGCAGTTAATTATGCAATAGCAAATGAACTTCGCGACCTTCTTGTGCTCAGAAATCTTACAATAAACCCCAATGAATCCGGTATTTCTGCTTTGGGAAAACCTCTTTCTAAAGTTGATCTTATCGAATTTATAAGAGAAGATGACGGAACAAAATATAGCATTGAACTTTACGAAAAAGGATTGATACTTAGGGGAAGCGCTGTTCCGGAAGGAAAACGAGGACAGCAGTGGCTGGTTGAAGACGATACCTGGGAATATTTTGTCAATAAAATCAATACTGAATTTGAAAAGGCGGATTACGTAATTCCGTATTGGTTCGGACTTGTAAGTACCCAAAGGGTCAAAGAAGTTGTTGTTTTCGGCGAAAACGGAGAAAAATACAGCTATACTCAAAAAGACGATACCTTTGATAATTTCTTCAGTATTTTTAAATCTGACATAAAAGTTTCTTCCCTTGAAGAACGTTTTGACGGAAACAAAATTACCGAAAATCCTTCCGGAGATTATATCAAGGTAAAAGTTTATTTTGAAACCGGAACAGTTTATGAAATTATTGCGGAGCGGGATTATATTACAATGGTTTCAAACGATATGAATTATGGTTTAAGGTACAATCTCGCGGAAAAAGCAGATGCTTATGATGCTTTCCTTGATTATGCAGAAGGCGGGCCAATAAACGCTGTTACGGGTTGAAAAGTGGAAAAAGCGCATCTCCTTTTAAAATATACTTTATAAGAATATTTTAGACAAATGTAAAATATTTTTGAAAAAACTATTGACAATATCCTTAGACAGATGTAGAATTAAGTTGCAATTAGACAACTGTAAAAGGAGAGATGAAAAATGAAAAAACTACTTGCATTGATTATTGCTTTGCTTATGCTTTGTGCATGCGCTACGGAGAAACCGGAAAAACCTTTTGTTCATGAAGACCCCCGGAGCGAATTGGAAATTTCCGAACCGGAAGAAGTTCCTGAAGAATCCGAAATTCCGGAAGAAAATCCGGAAGCGGAAGATAATGAAGAAAACGGCGGTGGATTATCCGCCCTGTATGAAGATATGATTATCAATTACGGCGGAATAAGAAATTATGAAGGAAAACTAACCGTCAGAAAGGGTGCAAGCCTTTATTATGACGACGCAGGTGTTTCGGATTATTCCTTTGAAGACCCCCGGCTTTTCTACGGTTGGATTATGTCAAGGACATCAGTTGATGACAGAATCGAAGTTTCGATTCCCGGATTCAACGGAAACGTTTATGCATATTCTGCCGACTTTTTTGAAGAGGAAGTTTTAAAATATTTCGGAATAATGGCCGAAAGCCTTCGGGTTCAGGATTTTTATTATCCGGAACAGAATTGCTATTATCTTGACGGACACGGCGGAATGGGAGATGTTCCCGAAATTGTTATCAACAGCATTGATGAGGACGGTGACCGGATAATTTTCCATATTACCCTTGATTTTTCAGCGGAGGACGACCGAAATATGGTTCTTACTGTAAAAATACTTCCGGACGGCGGATATAACTATGTAAGTTACACGCGTGAATAAATAAAGATGATGAATTCATAATCTACAAAGCAAAATAAAAATCAAAAAAAGCGCATCTCCCATGAGGCGATGCGTTTTTTTTTAATTTTGCAACCCGAAGTTGCGGAAATTCCACCAAAAATCGATTGCAAAAGCCGCTTATATTTATTAAAGTTAGGCTAAAACAAAGATTTTGAAAAATAATTTAGACAAATGTAAAATTTTTTTAAAAAACCTATTGACAATAGCGTTAGACAGATGTACAATCAAACTGTATTAGACAACCGTAAAAAGGAGATTTTTAAAATGGCCGAAAAAAAAGAACTTGTTCATATTCCTAACTCTGAACTCGAAATCATGATGGCGATATGGGAAATGAAAAAGCCTGTTTCCCGTCCGGAAATTGACGAAAAACTTGCCGGAAAAAACTGGCAGCCAACTACTGTTCTCAAGTTCCTTTCCCGTCTTACCGAAAAAGGTTTTCTTTCCTGTGAAAAACCCGAAGGCGCAAAAACAAACCTCTATACAGCCCTTGTTTCCGAAGAAGAATATCTTGAATTCGAAAGCAACAGCGTTCTTGGAAAATTCTGCGGACGCTCGGTAAAATCACTTGTTGCAAATCTTTATGAAAACAACACAATTAACGACAGCGAACTTGACGAACTTCAAAAATTTATTGAAGAAGCGAAGCAAAAACGCTGAAAAAAGACACTTATATAGTAGAAGAAAATACTTATAAGAGGGTGAAAACTTGATCGAAAATCTTTTTATAAATATTCTCGGAATTTCGATAACTTCCTCCGTCGCTGTTGCCGCGATCCTTCTCATATCAAAACTTGCGGAAAACAGGTTCCGCAAAAAATGGAGATACTGGATCTGGATCTTCCTTGCGGTATATCTTATCATTCCGATAAAAATAAATCTTCCGTCCGCACCTATCAAAATGGACGTTCCTCCGCACGAAATGATAATCACCCAATCTCCGGAAATTGTTGACGAACCCGAAAAAGTTCCGGAATTCGGGGGACAGATGATTCAGTCTGAGCACCAGGAAAAACCGGCTGCACCGGATTTGAGCACCGATGAAGAACCTTTGAGCACGGAGCCGAAAACCTTTGTTTTTCCGGTGGTTTTTGTGGGCGCAGTCCTTTGGATTTCCGGCGCGGTAATAGTTTGCGGCTGGAACGTTGCGATGTATATCAGATTCCTAAGCCGTTCAAAACCCTGGAACCGCGAGGTAAAAAATGAGTTCGTGCTCAACCTTTTTGAATGTATCAAAAAGGAAATGAACGTTCCGGAAAAAGTAAAAATATATGAAAACCGCCTTATAAAAAGCCCGATGATGGTCGGTTTCGGAAAACCGAGGGTTCTCCTTCCCTCGGAAGCTCTTCTTCCGGAAGAATATGAATTTGTTCTCCGCCATGAGCTCACCCACTATAAACGCGGCGACCTTTGGTACAAAATGCTCCTTATGCTTGCGGCTTCCGTACATTGGTTCAACCCGTTTATCGGTTTTATGTGCCGCAATGCGGAAAACGATATTGAAATAACCTGCGACGAAGCTGTTGTAAAAGCGATGGAAGGCGACAGAAGACAGGAATACTGCGCAACCATTCTCAACATTATGAGAAGGGGACAGAACAGCCCGCTGCTGCTTTCAACGAGCTTTTATGGCGGCAAAAAATTCCTCAAAAGCCGTTTTGCGGCGGTCCTTAATCCCAAAACCCACCGGGGCGTTGTTCTTTTCGTTCTTGCGGCAATAGTTATTGTGATAAGCGGAACAATGGTTGCCTGCAATTCCGAAACGGAAACCATTCCGGAAGAACCCGCTGTTGAAAACGAGCTTCCGGAAAAAGAAGGTCTGAGCGAAAGCGATATTCTTGAAAGAGCACAGGAAATCGTTCATTCCGCTTTCACCGAAATCAGCTATCAGGAAAGCGGATATTATTCCATTCTTATTTCCGAAGAGGTAAAAGAATATATCGAAACCCTTTCCGAAGGAAAGAAAAAATATTACGATGAAATAGAAATGGATATGAAGGAAGAAAGCTATTCCGTTGCTTCCGAAGTGCTTTATTCCACAAAGCTCGGAGATAAAACAGAAATCCTTTATATCGTGGAAGAAAAATACGAATGGAACAACCCGGAAATTTATGCGGATTTTTCTGAAAGTACGGATAAATATCATGCAAAAATAACTTATAACAGCAAAACCGGACTTTTCGACGGATTTATTATTTATAAAGTAAACTGGATGGACGATGATTCCTATTATGTAACAATGGGATCCGAAAATGATCCCCGGCCGGTTGTCGAAGGCCCGAATAAGAACGGAACGTTCCCGTTTATCAGTTCTTCACAATGGGACAGATGGGTAACCTATGACGGAAAAGCAGATACAGTTATGCCGACAGAACCTATCTCTTCTGTTCTTGAGTGCGAGGCATATCTTGCCGAACTTTCAAAAAATTATCCGGAAATCAACGATTGGGAAATTGTTTATGAGGATTGCTATTACGAGCTTACGTATTGTTATGATCCATATACTTACAGCTTCCGCGAAATCTATATGCCGGAACGCTTTGCAGTTCTTAAAACCGAGCAGTCCGATGAATTCGACCGTCTTTTCGTAAGCACCCATGAAGAATATACCGCTGTCAGCAGCTACAGAGACGGATATGTTCCCATGAAAGAATTCCAGAGTTCCACTTTTAAAGCTTTCGAAGCGGACGTTCAGGTCGGAGATATGAGCGGTGCGGAACATTATCAGACTCAGTATGTTGTATCAAGAGGCCTCTGGTTCCCGGAAGAACAGAAAATGCTTTATTTTGACTGGAACAGTGAAGAAACTTTTGTTGTAAAGGGAGTTTCCGAACCCCTTTGTATAACTTCTTTCGGACATTTCGGAAAATGGACCTATCTTGTTGACGGAAATACCCTTGTTTCCCTTCCGGAAGAAAGGAAAGATGACCTTTATCTCTATGTAAGCGAAAACGGCGGCGGACATAAAGAGGAAATCTCAATTTACTATTATTACAGTGATACGAAAACCGTTAAGAAAATCGAAGATTCCGACGCAAAAACGGATTACAGTCATCCCCAGGTAATGTTCCTTGATTCCGAAACAATGCTTATCGATAATAGCAGAAGTCTTAGCTTCTATGACGTTTCCGCCGAAGCGGATGCAACGGTCTGCATTGCAAAAATCGACGGCGAAGGAACAGCCAGAACCTATAACTTTATAAGGGAAGATAAAACCATCGGCGGAAGATACCTTTGGGTTTATACAAGTTCCGAATCGAACGAATTCAGAATGTGCACCTTCGATAAGGAAGGAAATGTTCTTTCCGATTTCGGACTTGGACTTTCCGCAGACGGAACCATCGGAAGCGCGAACTATCACAACGGTCTTGTTTATTTCAGCTATCACGTTTATTACGACGGAAGAATGATTTTTACGGAAAATTATGCCGTCGATGCAAGACCTGACCATGAACATATTTTGCAGGCAAACGCCTGGTAACGGATATTAAAAAAACGAATAAAAACAGTGCCAGAAGGGCGGATTTTCCGTACCTTTTGGTTACTGTACCCATTTTTCGGAAAACGGAGGTGTTTTTCCTTTGAAAAAAACAGTTTTCACAGCAATCATTATGCTTATCCTTGTTATTTCTTTTGTTTCCTGCGGCTGGAATGTGGAAATTGTTGACCCCACAAAGCCGATTGAAAATGATTCCGAACTTGTTATATCCGAAGATGAAACGGAAGAAAAACACATTGAAAATATATATTCCGAAAAGGCGGAAACCAAAAACCTTACCGAAGAAGGCTTTGCAAATCTTCGCGGTTCAAGCATTGTTTTTCATATTCTTGAAAATTCAAAGGCGTTGTTTTTCTCTTATAAAGAAGGAGATCCTTTTGAAGGCGGCGGAGTTTCTGTAAGGGTTTATATTTATGATTATGAAAGCGGCAAAACCGAATTTATCGAAGAACTCAGCTTCAGCGATTATAAAGAGGTTTCGGTATATGAAAGAGACGGAAAAGCAAAGGTTGTTTTTTCAAATATATATTCCACAGAAGTTCTTTCGATAGATACCGAAACACTTGAAAGCGAAAGGAAGGAGCTTGATTATTCCCGCGGAAACATTTCCGAAACCGGGCTTTGGGCAACGGGAAGCGAACATGTAACCATAAGGGATATCGAAGACGATGCGGTTGTTTCCGTAATAGAAACCGGGGAAATCAAAAAATTCGGAAGCTGGTCTTCAAACTGCGAGTTTTTCCATGTTTATAAAAATAACAGCGAGGAAATATACAGTATTTCCGGCGAAAAAATGGCCGAGATAAACAAAGCCGAAACAGGAAACTGGTGCGCGGAAAACAATTATTTTGTTTACAGCGAAATGGATGAAAATTATACATGGAAGATGTGGATTCTTGATGTTTTGAGCGGCGAAAAGAAAGAACTTGATGTCGAGCCGGGTTTTCTCTATCTTGAAAAGGATTTTGCTTTTATTAAAAACGGCGGAAAACTTTGCCTTAAAGAATATTCCACCGGGAAAATTTTTGAACTCGTCGAAGATTTCGGAGAATACAACTATTACGAAAAGGTGGCTTATGATAAGGAAAACGAAACAATAATTGCCGCCGCATATAAAGACGGATCTACAGAAGTATGGAAGATAAAACTTGAATGGGAAGAAGGTCCCGGAGAAAAAGCCGAACCTTCGGAAGAAAAAGAAGAACCGGAAACAGGAAAAGCTCTTCCGGCTGTTGAAGGGGATTTTGTCCTTTTTGAAACAATTCAGGATCGCATATACAAATCCCTTGAATTTGATGACAGAATCGTATGTTTTTGCGTAAATGGAAATATTGCTGCTTTTGATATCGAAACCGGCGAAAAAATTTATGAATATTCGCTCGGCGAAGCCGATGAATACAGCACCTTTGATTTTATGAAAATCGATTATAAGGAAGACTTTGATTTTTCCATTTCAATGAAAGATAAAATCGTTTATCTTTCAAGCAAAAATCCGGAACTTATGGAAGAAGTTTTTCTTCCCGAAAATGTAACGGAAAGCATCTGCGGCGGAGTGGAAGTTTATTCGGTTTACGGAAACAGAATAACCTGGATTTCTGATGAAGGTATCCGGATTTCGGATATTGACGGAAAAAATGAAGAGATGCTTATCTCCGTCGATGATATCGAAACAAAAATAAAACCCATTGCCGAAGAAGCTTATGAAGGACTTTATTTCGTTGATAACAACGAAGTCTGCTGTTTTTATGAAGTAAGTTTTATCTGCGGAGGAGAAAAAGTTGCGGTTACGGTAACTTCCGAAAAAACTTATCTCTATTGGGCTACAGCTCTTTATGATATTGAAAGCGGAGAATTTGAATGGGCATATCTTTTCAACGAAATAGTGAACGCGGATTATCCATTCGGAGATAAATATGTTACCGTTGCAAAAAAATGGATAAACGCCGAAACCGGAAATTATAAAAACTTCAGAACCTGGGTAAAAAGTGCCGACGGAGAAATTTTTATAAGGTCCGAAACCGATGACAGGGACGGTACGGGGCTCAGGGTTTTCTGCGGGGATTTCAACACCATCGAAGACGGCGGAGAAAAGATTTTTGAAATTCTTGATAAAACCGTTGACGGAGCTTTGTGGGATGTTATGGAAAACTATGTCCGTATAAGTTTCCATATAGGAAATGACAGATGGAACTGTATTGTCAGATACAGATGAGGTGAGATAAATGAAAAAGATAATCTGCTTTATGTTTGCTTTTACGATGCTTTTTTGCGGCTGTTCCCGCTGGAGCGTTGAAATTGTTGATCCGACCGAAAACCCTTCCGAAAACCTTGCGGATTTAATTTCCGGCGAGCAGGAAGAAAACGAAGAAACGGTTCCGCTCTATCCGCCGACGGAGGATATGCTAAGCATTGACGCAACCGGACTTCTCCGTTATAAAATCCTTTATTATGACCCTTTTGAAAATGCGGAGCCGGATTTTTCATCCGAAGAAGTTTTTTGGGTGAATAAATTCCCGATGATTTACATTTACGAGCCTTACCAGTGCAAATACGAGGTTTTTGAATATAAAGTTGAAGATTCCAAAGCGACCCTCAACCAGCTTGTTTACGAAACGGTAAACCGTCTCAACAGCTATATCGATAAAGAAAGTTTCAAAGTTTCCGTAAGCGTTCACAAAAACATGGCGGTAGTTGATTTTTATGATACCACCGACGGTTTCTGGGGCTATCTTATGGATGAAAAACAACATAACGAATTTCTTAATTCCATCGCTATGACAATTTATCAGGCGGCAGGATATGATCCCGGTTTTACCCTTGAAGGAGGAAAACAGTTTAAAACTAACTTTATCACTCTTGAAGACGACGGTTACGGCGGCTATTATCCTCCGGAGCTCTATGCGGAAATTTCCGGCGAGGAATATTCTGAACTCCGTGCAACTTTTCCCTATGACGGTTCCTGGAAGGAAGACCCCATTCCCGCGTTTGATTACGTTAATTTCCTTACAAAGGCGTATGATGATTCCGTAACGCTCCGTCCGGAAGGAATGGATATCCTTCTCTTTGCCGCAGGAAGATTGGGAACTTTCAGCTCTTCTGATGAAATCAGCGACAGAGCAAAAGTTTCTGCCGCAACAAGTGTGCTGGATTGTACCGGAACTTTTTATGCGGAAGAATATACTCCTGCCGCAAAAGCCATAAGCGAAGCTGTTATGGACGATTTTATTCCGAAGGAATGGGTGGAAGAATTCATAAAAGAGGTTTTTGGTCCGGAGGCAAAAGTAAATCACACTTCCGCAAACCACTATACCTATCACGCCGAAGTGGGCGTTTATACTCCGCCGCACATGGGTGGCTGGGCGGATGATTTTCCCTATATTTTTGATGTAAAGGAAACCGCCGAAGGATACGAAGCGGAAGTTGCCTATGTCTATATCGGAATGGGCGGCTATGGAGTCGAAGCCGGAGCATGGTACGCGGATTATGATTATAATTATGAAAAACTTGAAGACGACCCGGCAGCCATGGATTTTATTGAAAACAAACTTTCAAGATATAAGGTCAACTTCAAAAAGACCGCCGAAGGCGAGCTTTACATCGTTTCTTCCGAAAAACTTCCGATGAATATGGAAGAGGAATACTTCGGAATAATGCAGAAATATATTGCCCCGATTCATTATCTTGCAGTGGGCGAGCCCTGGAGCGATTTTAACGAAGTTCCGACGGAATATCTCCTTGCGGCAGGCTATTCGGACCGCTGTAATCACTATCCCAACGCAGGCTATCTCAACGAATATTATAAACTCGAAGACAGATTGCCGGAAAATCCGGAAGGTTGGGAATTTGAAACATTCGCAAGGGTTTATACGGAAGTTCCCGTAGAAAAACTCCGCAGTATTCCTTATTATGATTCCGAAAAAGAAAATTACGTTCTTCCGGAAAATTTCTGCTTCGGCGAAGAAAAATATCCGGTTGTAACATATGTTTATGAACTTGACGATACCGTTTCCGTTTTCTATGATATAATCGATACCGATGGAAAAATTATCGGAAGCCGGGAACTTGTGGTGAAGATTGTTGAGGACAAAATAGACGGCTGGGGAAGCCGCTGGGAATATCTTGGCTGCTACGAAAGAGAGTGATTGAATGAAGAAAATAATCTGCTTTGCGCTTGTTTTTGCAATGCTGTTTTCCGGCTGTTCCCGCTGGAGCGTTGAAATTGTTGACCCCACAAAACCGGTGGAAGGCGAAAGCGAGCTTGCCGGATCGAAAGCGGATATACCGGAAACAATCGATGAATTTATCCGGGAATGTGAAAACACCGAAGCCGAAAAATTCATGTACACAGAAGAAGCCAAAAAGCAAATCGAATTTTTTACTTCGAACTGCGCTCATATTGACTTTGTTTCATCGGAAGATGCAGACAGCTCCGTTCTCAACTGGTTCAGCCAGGATATTTATTCTCAGGTCGGCGAAGAAGCTCTTACCGAAAACGGAAACAAATTTGAATTTTCAAAAGAACTTGGCAATCACTATCTTTTCAAATATTTCGGCGTTGAATATGAACCGGCAGAAGACGATTTTTATTATAATGCTGAAACCGGAAACTACTGGCTCGGAACAGCCGGCGGCGGCGCACCTAATGAATTTATAAGCCACTATTTTTATATGAGCAACGAAAACTACGTTACTGTTCATGTTATTTATAAAAATTTCGGCGGCAGTTACGGACATTCCTGCATGGGAATGGAAATTCTTGAAAGTGCGGAAGGCAAATTCCTCCGCCTTCTCTCTGTTGAAAAAAGAGATGAATTTTCAGAACCGACCTTTGAAGACCAGGCTCTTGAACTTGCTTTCCAGATAGTAGAAAGCTACCAGGGCAAAGGCCTTGAAAATGGAAGCTATGAATTCAGCGAAAATGACGTGACCCGTTTTATCCAAAGAACGGTGATCTATACCAACATGAACAAGCGTTTCAAGAAAAACGCTCCCTATATCGGAATTTTTCCAAGGGACGGAGAATTCAGATATCATTTTTCTGAAGAAGGAATAGAAAAAATCGCTTTTGAAGTTTTCGGTCTTGAAAACTTCAAAGTAAACATGGACGGTTTCCATTATGACCGGGAAAAAGGCGAATATATTTCCGCAATGGAATGGAGCTGGAACGAAAGCTATACCATCGCTTATCCGGAAGTTGAAATAAACGGAAACGAATATATCTGCAGCTTTGTTCTTAAAAGTTCAACTTATTTTGAAGAAAGAGACGAAAGTTACGGAGAATACAAAATCACCTTTGAACTTATCGACGATGAATTCCTGAGATACAAAGGATTCGAAAAAATTACAGATGCAAACGAACCGCCGGTTGAGAGCTTCAGCAAAATCCTTGTTTACAGTGATGACAACCACCAGATACTCCACGAAATTTCCGCGGAGGAACTTGAAAACTGGATTTCCATAATAAAACCGGCGGAATGGAAAGAAGATACTGCTGAAAAAGAAGGCGGAAGCCTTTCTGATCCGATTATAATCGGCAGAAAAGACAGCGGAACCATCTATATGGGTTTCGATAATTACGGAGACGAAATTGCGCTTATAAAATGGGGAAAAGGTTCGATCCATTCCAAAAATTATATAATGCCGGAGGGAACTCTTGCCAAAGCAAAGGCTTTTGAAGAAAAAATAATAAAGGAAAATCCGACCGCTTATAACTATCCGGAATGTCTTTATGATTTATCTGCAGAAGCATTTTTGAACAGAGAAAACGATGATTATATCCTTTATCTCGATGAATTGCTCTGTTGCTGCGACTGGACGGCCGCAAAGGAAGACCGGACAAAACCCTATGAAGGTTTTTCTTCCGCCGCGGAACTTAACAGCAAAATTTTGTATAACGTTTTTATGTTCACTTTTGATTACTGCGGAGCCTCCGCGGATACAAATATGGCAAAAGCGGCATGGTTCAATGAAAACGATCAGAAATACCATATTCCGTATAACGATATCTACACCGTTCTCGGAAAATATTTTGAGGATTATTACTTTGATATGGGTGAAACGGGCGTTAACTATGACTACGATAAATTTGATATTGCCATTCTTATTGACGGAGGATACGGAGTAACCAGTTTCCGTGGAGACAAAAGGGAAGTTGTTTCCGTAATAAAAAATGGCGACGGAACGTTGACCGCGGTTGTGGAATCCCATGTTTATCACATGGACGATAAAGATAACATGATTCTTTCGGAAAAACCCGAAAAAAGAAACACGATGATACTTCGTCCACATGAAAACGGATGTATCGTTATCAGCCATAAAGTTGAAAATACAGGTGATTAGAAATGAAAAAAATAATCTGCCTTCTGCTTATTTTTACCATGATGCTCACGGCGTGCTCAAAATGGAACTTTGAAATTGTTGACCCTACAAAACAGACAGAAAGTGAAAACGAAGAAGAAACGCCTTCCGCAACAGAAGAGAAAAAGGAAGAATATTACCCTGCCGCCGGTGCTTATTTGGAATATGGAACGGAATTTATAAACGGAAAAGCCGAATGGAACAGCGACAACACCCTTACTTTTCAGCACGAAAATACAATAAAAACCATTTCTGCAGAAAATGAACTTCTTGAAACTGTGACTCTTCCGAAAGAAAATCTTCCGGAGGACGGTGGTTTTGACCTTTCATGGAACGAAAAATATATCCTGGCCGTTGATAAACAAATCGAATCCAGCTGGAATCAATTCGGGCTTGTTTGTTTTGATGAAGATGGAAAGGTTTATCTTGCTAACGTTGCGCTTTTCGACTGGGAAGGAAACGTTGTTAAGGAATATAACAAAGGTACTGTGGATGGATATGACGAATATGGAAATTGTCAGGTCTGTTTCCCGGATGGAAAAGTTTTTGACAGATATTATTATCTTGCGGACGGAAACCACACCTATTGGATAGATGAAGACAAAGTTATCTTCGAATGTCATCTTCTTGTGGTTTATTATGATTTTTCCAAAGACGAGGGAAAAATTCTTGATGATATGAGAAAATATGATGAAATATACGGAAAATTCAGCGCTTATTATGGCGTACAAAATCCCCAATGCGGTGTTTTAAACGGAGATTTTTATTATCTTTGTCAAAGAGATGATGAAGACGGCGAAACAAAATTCTCAATTTGGAAAGCAAATGAAGGCGGAACTGAAAAAATTTTCGAAAATGATAATCTTTATCATTTGTTTATTGGAAGAGAAATCTTGATTGCGGCTGAATATTCAGGAAAAGAAAATATTATTTATGCAATTGAGCCGGAAAATCTTGATTTTAAGGAAATTTTCAGGGGAGATGCAAGTCTTCCTTTCGGTGATGACGGAAAAATCCGTTTTAAAAACTCCTTTACAGAAGAAACAAGTATTCTTTATTCCTATGATTACAAAACAGGTGAACTTTTCAAAGATATCGGAAACACGGAATTCGAAGTGGAATCCATTGTTCCGGGATGTACGGCTTATGTTATGAAAAGTCCGGACGGAAAATATTTTGTTGAATATGACCCGGATTCGGTGGAACCACGGCTCAGAATTTTGCCATCTGAATAAACATGTTTTGATGTATTATAACTATGGCGGATACGGTTTTTAATAAAACAAAGAGGTGACCGATAATGACCATAATGCTTAAAAATCTGCGGAAGGGAAGGAGAATGACCCAAGAAAAACTTGCAAAAGTTTTTCATATTTCCCAGACTTCCGTAAGCAAATATGAAACCGGCGAAGCTCTTCCGGATATTGAAACCCTTGTAAAAATGGCGGATTTTTTCGGAGTTTCGCTTGATGAATTTATAATAAGATAATGAAAAAAACGCCCTGCAGGAATTTTTTGCAGGGCGTTTTTAAACTTTTTTGCAAAAACAAAAAATCGCATGATTATGCGTTTTTTTGGTGGGTGCTAAAATGAAAATGCGTTGTTATAGCATAATATATATGTTTTTATACGAGTGAGAAAAAAGACTTTATTAAAGTTTTATTAAGATTGGCTTTTCTATATTGCGCTTGTTTTTTCTTCGTGATACTATGAAGAAAAAGGAGGTGCCGCAAATGGAGTTTTTATTCAAACCGGAAAAACTTACTGAAGATCTTGTGTGCCAGGTTTCGGAAATGATTGCAAAACGTGCGGAAATTTTTTCGAGAAAAAGATATCCGGGCCTTTGGGAAAAAACGGACAGGCTTAATGAGAAAAAACTTCCGGAGGAGGCCTTGCTCAGGCGAAGAAGATTCCGCAGATTTTACGGAATAATCTGTATTGCCCTTGGATTTTTTCTTTTTGTTCCCGGCCTTATGAAGCCGCAGGAACTTTTTGTTCCGCTTGTTGTTGGTGCTTTGGCAATTGCAACAGGGATCACCGCGGTACTTCCACGCAAAACTGCGGCGGAAAAATTTGAGAAAAAAGCAAAAAAACTTATTTCTGCGATAAATTCCTCCGTAAAACCGGAGGATAAAGTTCTTTTTAATGAGGAAGGGATTTTTGAAAACGGAGCACTTTTGATGGAATACGATGATCTTGAAAACGTAATTGAAAACCGAAGTGTTTTTCTGATATGCGACGGTATAAAAATAATGGTGCTCAGGAAAGCGGACGCGGTTATCGGAAAGCCGGAGGAATTTGGGATTTTCGTCGAATCAAAAACAGGAAAGAAAACTGAAAAATGTGTATAAAAGGCGCCCAATGGGCGCCTTTTTTGACATATTTTTTTGCTTCTTTGCGGTATAGTGGCATTATAAATAAACAGCAAAGGAGCTTTTTATAAAAATGACGGAAGTTAAAACAAAAACTTTTTCGGCTAAATTTCCAAAGATGCTCAAAACTTCGGCGCCGGATCTTTTGAGCATGATGATCTGGCTGATTTTTTCTTTTGCCGCAACAAAGACCTTCCTTTTTGGAAAAATCGGACCTTTTGGAGTTGCGGCCGCAGCCGCTTCCGGAAGGAATTCGGCCCTTGCGGCGGCTTTTGGTGCAGTTTTTGGGTACATATTTTCTGAAAATCCGGAAAATTCGCTTAGATATGTTGCGGCGGTGCTCATTGTTTTCGGAGCAAAACTTGTGTTTGAAAGGTTCACGGAGGGCGATGCGGTTTCGGTGCTCATCGCCGCCGGAGCAACTGCCTTTTCATCATTCGGATATGCGGCGGCAACCTTGATTTCGGGTTACAGCAGCGCAATGGCCTTTGCGGAAACGGTTCTTGCCGCCGGTGCGGCATATTTCTTCCGCCGGACGGGAAATGCTTTTGAGCACGGAAAAACTTTTCTTTCACTTTCCGGAAATGACAGAGCATGCATAATAATGACAGCTTCCGTTGCCGCTGCGGCGCTGGATTCTTTTTCAATAGGAAAAATTAATATTGGAGCGATCGCGGCTGGAATAATCATTCTGATCGGAGCAGGTTACGGAAAGGAAAGCGGCGGTGCCGTTGCGGGGATTTCCGCAGGAACAGCCGTTTCTCTTGCATCGGGAAATTTTGGCGGGGAAATCGCCGGATATGCTCTGGGCGGCCTTTTGGGCGGAGTTTTTTCTCCCTTCGGGAAAGTCGGCTGCGCCGGCGCTTTTGTTGCGGTAAAGGCACTTTTCTGTTTTCTTGAAGCAACGGAATATCATGATTATATTCCTGTTTATGAGGCTGTTATTTCATCGGGAATTTTTATGGTTATTCCGCAGAAAACCGGAAAGAAATTTTTATCACTTGTGTTCCAAAGCGAAAATTCCGCGGATTCTGCAACGGTAAGGGAACTTTTGCTTTCGAAAATGGGAAGAGCGGCGGAAGGATTATCTGAAATTGCGGCAGCAACAAAAAAGGTTGCGGAATCTGTTGGAAAAGAGAGCACGGAAGGATTGGGAAAGGTGCTGAATTTGTCTGCAGAACAAAATTGCCGTTTGTGCTCAAAAAGTGCGGAATGCTGGCAAAACAGATATTCCGAAACAACAAAGGCTTTTTATGAAATGGGAATGGCGGCAAAAGAAAAACGTTTGCCCCGATATGCCGGAGAATTTTACGAAAGATGTGTGAAACCCGAAGAATTATTTAATGATATAAAAAATAAATATAAAGTGGCGGCGGAAAGAAATTCCGCGGAAAGAAAAATAAAAAACATCCGGGAAGTTGTTACGGATCAGTTCGAGGGAATGTCGCTTTTGCTTAAAGATATTGCTGCGGAAACAGCAACCGTAAAAAACGTTGATAAAAAACTTTCCGCGGCGGTGAAGGAGGTTTTTGCTTCAAGGAATATTCCGGTTTTTTCCGGGGTGTGCTATTATAATTCAGATAACTGCATCAATATTGAAATTTCCGGTGCAAAAGACAGGCTTAAAAAAGCCGATATTCCGGCAATAACGGAGGAACTTTCGGATATATGCGAATGTGATCTTGCAAAGCCTGTCAAAAGAGATACCGAAAACGCAAGAAGGCTTGTTTTTTGTGAAAAGCCTCTTATGAAAGCAGAATTCGGAACGGTTTCCATCAATGCAAAAGGAGAAAAGTTCTGCGGAGATTGTTCGGAATATTTTACGGACCAATATGGCTGCGCTCACATGATTCTCAGCGATGGAATGGGAAGCGGGGAACACGCCGCGCTGGATTCAATGATGACGGCGGGGCTTGTTGCAAAGATGGTAAAAGAGGGTTTCCGTTTCGGTCCGGCAATAAAGCTTGTTAATTCCGCCCTTTTGCTGAAATCGGAAGATGAATCCCTTGCAACGGTCGATGCATTTTCGATAAACCTCTATACAGGTTCGGCTTGTTTTTATAAAGCCGGAGCGGAAACTTCCTTTGTGGTTAAAAACGGACATGCTTCAAAAGTGGAAAGCATTTCGTTCCCTGTGGGTATTCTTGGAGGAGCGGAATATGAACAGAACAGCATGCATCTTGGCGAAGGCGACGTTGTTGTTCTTGTAACCGATGGAGTTACCGCCTCCGGAAGCGATTGGATACCTTCCGAACTTAAAAGCCTTGCGGAAAAAAGTGCAGAGGAAATTGCCGCGGGAATTGCAGAAACCGCATTTAAACGGAGAATGGACGGCCATTCCGACGATATTACGGCAGCGGTTATGAAGATCATTTCAGGATATTAAAGCGTTAAAAATTTTTTTAAAAAAAGGGTTGACATTCTTTAAAAAGGGGTATATAATGCATTCATTAAGCCAAATATCCTAAAGACAATGAAGAGAAGAGTAAGCGCAGGATGCGGCCACAGAGATTTCCCGTTTGCTGAAAGGGAAACGAACAAAGCGCGCTGAAGATGGCCTTGGAGTTGCGCACCGAGCCGGTTTTTCGGTAAGGCTGCGACGGGGTTCGCCCGTTAAAGCGATAGGGTATGAAAGTACCCGATGAGGTCACAGCAGTGATGCTGCGGCGAAAAAAGGTGGTAACACGTGAGTTATTATGCTCCCGTCCTTTTAAAAGGACGGGAGTTTTTTTATTTCCCGAAAAAAGACGGATAAGGAGAAGATAAGACTTGATACGTATTGAAAACCTGTCGAAGATTTTTAAAACTTCAAACGAAGTCCATGCGCTTCGTTCGGTTTCGACCCATGTTGAAGCCGGTGATATCTTCGGCGTGATCGGTATGAGCGGTGCCGGTAAATCAACGCTTCTTCGCTGCATTGCACAGCTTGAAAAACCCACAAGCGGCGCAATTTACATCGAAGGTAAAAACATAACCGAACTTTCCGGAAAGGAAAACATCGATCTTCGCAAAAGGGTGGGCGTTATCTTCCAGGGATATCACCTTCTTATGCAAAGAACAGTTCGTGACAACATTGGTTTTCCTCTCGAACTCAGCGGAATGAAAAAAGAAGAAAGATATAAAAGAGTTGAAGAACTTCTTGCTCTTGTAGGCCTTGAAAACAAAGCGGATTCTTATCCAAGCCAGCTTTCCGGCGGTCAGATGCAGAGAGTTGCAATCGCAAGAGCCCTTGCAAACAACCCCTCCATTCTTCTTTGCGACGAACCCACTTCCGCGCTGGATTCCCTCACAACCAAAGCAATCCTTAAACTTCTTAAAGATATCAACGAAAAACTTGGTGTAACAGTTTTCATCATCACCCACGAAATCGGCGTTGTAAAATCCATTTGCCGTCACGTGGCTGTAATAAACGAAGGCGAACTTGTTGAACAGGGAGTCACCGACGAAGTTCTTTCCAACCCGAAGCACCATGCAACGGAACTTCTTCTCGGTATTTCCAACATCGCCGAAGGAGGTGATGCCGAATGATGGAATTCTTCCTTGAATACAAAGATATGCTTTTTGAAGGAACTTATGAAACCTTGCTCATGACCTTTGCTTCAACAATCTTTGCTTATGTAATCGGTCTTCCGCTTGGCGTCACAATGGTTATAACCGATGCCCACGGCATCAACCCCAACAAAACCATAAACACGGTTCTCGGAACCGTAATCAACATAGGCCGTTCGATTCCTTTTGTAATCCTTATCGTTGCGGTAATCCCGCTTACAAGATTTATCGTCGGCAAAGCAATCGGACCGGTTGCGGCGATCGTTCCGCTTACCATAGCGGCTGCGCCTTTTGTAGCAAGAATGGTTGAAACAGCACTTCAGGAAGTTGATCCCGGTGTTGTCGAAGCTGCAAAAACCATGGGTGCAACAAACTGGCAGATTGCAAAAAAAGTGCTTCTTCCGGAAGCAGTTCCTTCCCTCATCAGAGGATTTTCAATCACTACAATAACCTTGATAGGTTATTCGGCAATGGCAGGTGCCTTCGGTGCCGGCGGTTTGGGAGATATCGCAATCCGCTACGGTCACCACCGCTATCAGGCGGACGTTATGTGGGTCACCGTCGTGCTTATAGTTGTAATTGTTCAGGTCATTCAGATGGCATTTGAAATTGCAGCGAAAAAAATCGATAAAAGAAACAAATAACCAATAAAAGGAGAAAAATCATGAAAAAGATCATCGCTCTTGTACTCGCAGTTATCCTTACCCTCAGCTTTGCAGCATGCTCTTCCGAGTCTGATGAAAAAGTTATCAAAGTTGGTGCTTCCCCTGCTCCTCATGCAGAAATTCTTGAAGTTGCAAAAGAAGTTCTTGCAGCAGACGGCTGGACTCTTGAAATCGTAGAATTCACCGACTACGTTCTTCCTAACGAAACCCTTACCGCAGGCGAAATCGACGCTAACTACTTCCAGCATACTCCTTACCTCGATACCTATAACGCAGAACACGGCACCGATATCGTTTCCGCTGCAGTTATCCACTATGAACCCCTCGGCATTTACCCCGGAAAAACCGCTTCCCTTGATGAAATCGCAGACGGCGCAGTAATCGCTGTTCCTAACGACGGTTCCAACGAAGCTCGCGCACTTTACCTCCTCCAGGATCTTGGCCTTATCACTGTTGACGATGCTAACGGCTTCAACATCACCGTTCTTGATATCGTTGATAACCCCAAAAACCTTGAAATCCTTGAAGCAGAAGCTGCACAGCTCCCCAACATCCTTGCTGACGTTGATTTCGCAATCATCAACGGTAACTATGCAATCGGCGCAGGAATCGACGGAACCGTTCTTGAAACCGAAGCAAAAGACTCCGACGCAGCACAGATCTACGGCAACATCATCGCTGTAAGAAACGGCGAAGAAGCAACCGAAAAAACTCTCGCTCTTGTTGAAGCAATCTGCTCCGAAGAAGTTAAAGCATTCATCGAAGAAACCTACGGCGTTTCCGTTGTTCCGGTTTTCTAATCAGTAATAAAAAAAGAAGCCGCTCGAAAGAGCGGCTTTTCTTCTACAACAAAAAAGGCTCCCGGAAACGGGAGCCTTTTTTTCTTATTTTTTTACACGATAGGTTGCATAATAAACATTTTTGCCGTAAAGGTCTTCGCCGAACTCGACGGCATAAAAACCGTAATTGGTGAAGAAGGGAAGAGTATAATGAGGAACTTCGGCAACAACAGCCTTGGGACTCTGGTCGGCGATGGAATCATCAAGAAGTTTTGAGGCAACGCCGGATTTTCTGTAATCGCGGTGAACGCCGATGAAAAGAAGATGCATAACGTCGCTTGTGGAAGGACTTGTTACGCAAAAACCGGCAACAGTTTCGCCGTCCATTGCGGCATAGATGGAAATGCCTTTGCTGTGGCAGAAAGTTTCGATAAGATCTGCGGCTTCTTCGCCTTTGAAGAAAAGTTCTTTTTCAATTTGCTGGAATTCGGGGCTTTCGGTAAGGATTTTTTTAACTTCTATCATAACTTGAACCACCTTTACGCAAAAAAATAATACACTTTATTCTATCACAGAAAATGTAAAGTATCAAGTTATATTGACAAAAATCGGCAAAAAACGGGAGGAAATTTTCCTCCCGTTTTTATCATCTTATTTTTTGTTCATGTAATGTGCAATTCCTTCAAAAACGCCGAAGAAAACACCTGCCACAGGCCAGATTATCCAGGTTCTGTGCCATTCCATGGTGTAAAAACTCCAGCCGAGATAAACCGCGGTCACAATGCACCAATATATTGATGAAATCGGGTCAAGTTTCTTTTCAAAGGTTTTCTTTTCGATTGTATAATCGTCCTGCTGAAGAAGTTTTTCGGTGGTTGCCCAGGGAATTCCGGTTCGGATAAGGATATAAACTCCCGCGGCAACTATCATAAGGGTGAGGCAAAGACCTATTAAAACTTCTCCGTCCGCTTTTTCGAAAAAAGCGCCGATGAAAAGCGGAATCGCCGCAAGAACGCAAAGACAAACGCCAATCACGCAGTCACGGATATGTTTGTCACGGAGTTTGTTCTGGCGTTCCTTAACCATTCCGGCAACACCGTAGGCAAGCTCTATGGGCTCTTCTTCAATGTATTCAAAGCGACCGGTCTTCATACCGCTTGTGATGAAAAGCGCAACAGCGGGCACTACCATCAGCACCAGAGCAATAATACCGATTCCGCCGGCTCCATTCTCGGTAATTTCGATTTTTCCGGAAATCTGCATTGCAAGAAGGAAGAACATTGTTACGGGAGAAAGGATACAGAGAACAACACCAAGGGCGACCATGGGAGCGGTTTCGTCCTTGATTTTTATAAATTCGTTTGCTTCTTCAAGGGAAACTTTCCGGAAGGTGCTTTCGCTTATTTCCTCCTTCGGAGAAGGAATTTCGTCGCCGAGTTCATCTTTAAGAAGATAATCGGTGGAAACACCGAAAATTTCGCTCATAAGAAGAATTTTATCAAGGTCCGGAATTGAAAGAGCGCCTTCCCATTTTGAAACGCTCTGGCGGGAAACGCCCATTTTTTCGGCGAGTTCCTCCTGGGAAAAACCGGCTTTTTTTCTCAGTTCGATTATTTTGTCAGCAAGAATCATCTGTTTCACCTCTGTTCAAAAGTTCGGAAGCTTTTTCTTCCGTCTGATGAAATTTTACCCTTTTTGCCGGTGGCAAACAATAAATCCGACTTTTCAATTTGTCAACCGCCGGTTGCAACTTTGGGTTGCGGTGTAAAAAAGCCGGAAAAGCTTGGCTTTCCCGGCTTTTGTTGGTGAACATTTAAAAATCAGAATACGATTTTTTCTTCGATATAGGAAACAAGTTCGCTGATGGGCATTCTTACCTGTTCCATGGAATCACGGTCACGAACGGTTACGCAGCCGTCGGTTTCGGATTCGAAGTCATAGGTGATGCAGAAGGGAGTTCCAATTTCGTCTTCGCGGCGATAACGTTTGCCGATGGAGCCGGATTCGTCATAATCGACCATGAAGTGTTTTGCAAGTTCATCGTGAACTTTAAGTGCACCTTCGCTGAGTTTTTTGGAAAGAGGAAGAACGGCAGCTTTGAAAGGAGCAAGAGCCGGATGGAGATGGAGAACGGTACGGACATCTTTTTCGCCGACGGGTTCTTCGTCATAAGCATCGCAAAGGAATGCAAGGGTTACGCGGTCTGCACCGAGAGAAGGTTCAACAACGTAAGGGATATATCTTTCGTTGGTTTCGGGATCAAAATAATCAAGGGTCTGTCCGCAGAATTTGCTGTGCTGGGAAAGGTCATAGTTGGTTCTGTCCGCAACACCCCAAAGTTCGCCCCAGCCGAAGGGGAAGAGGAATTCAAAGTCGGTGGTTCCGACGGAATAGAAGGAAAGTTCTTCCGGAGAATGGTCGCGGCGGCGAAGGTTTTCTTTGTTCATGCCAAGGCGGAGAAGCCAGTTTTCGCAATAATCTTTCCAGTATGCGAACCAGTCGAGGTCGGTGCCGGGTTTGCAGAAGAATTCGAGTTCCATCTGTTCAAATTCACGGGTACGGAAGGTGAAGTTTCCGGGAGTGATTTCGTTACGGAAGGATTTACCGACCTGTGCAACGCCGAAAGGGATCTTTTTACGGGTGGTTCTCTGAACGTTTTCAAAGTTTACGAAAATTCCCTGTGCGGTTTCGGGACGGAGATAGATCTGGCTCTTTGCGTCCTCGGTTACGCCCTGGAAGGTTTTGAACATAAGGTTGAAGGAACGGATATCGGTGAAGTCATGTGCGCCGCAGTTGGGGCAAACAACGTTCTTTTCATCGACGAATGCACGCATTTTGTCGAATTCCCAGCCTTCGGGAGAAATTCCGGTCTGGTCTTCGATAAGTTTATCTGCTCTGTGGCGGGTTTTGCAGGCTTTGCAGTCCATAAGAGGATCGGAGAAGCCGCCTACATGGCCGGAAGCTACCCAAACCTGGGGGTTCATAAGGATTGCGGCGTCAAGACCTACGTTATAGGGGCTTTCCTGAACGAATGCTTTCCACCAAGCACGTTTTACGTTGTTTTTGAATTCAACACCGAGAGGGCCGTAGTCCCAGGTGTTGGAAAGACCGCCGTAAATTTCAGAACCTGCGTAAACGAATCCGCGGCCTTTGCAAAGTGCGACGATTTTTTCCATTGTTTTTTCGGTTGCCAACATATTTTAACACTCCTCAAAAAAGTAATGATTTGACAATTTGCCTTATTATATAAATATATTCTTTTAAAACGATAAAGTCAAGCAAAAACGCTTTTAAAACTATTTTTAATGCCAAATTTTGTTTCCTTTTTCTTGACAAGCCCACTTTTAAAGTATAATATTATATATTAGAAAATTATAGGCATAAAGCCTCCCATACTGAAATTATAAAGTAGGGCGGGGGCTTGCTCCCGCCGTGTTTTCATAAATCTTTTTAAAAGATGAGGGAATGAAAAATGATTAAAAGCATGACCGGTTACGGCGCCGCGGAAGAAATTCTTAACGGAAGAAACATCCGCGTTGAAATAAAATCCGTTAACCACCGTTATTTTGAATATTCCGCAAGAGTTCCCCGTTCCTGCGGATTCCTTGAAGAAAAACTTAAACGTCTTCTTTCCGGAGCAATAAGCCGCGGAAAAGTTGACGTAGGCGTTATGATACAGACTGTTGAGGGGACCAACGAGGAAATTACCATCAACAAGGAAGTTGCAAAAAGCTATATCGAAGCTCTTCGCAGTGTAAAAGATGAATTTGATCTTGATGATGACCTTTCTCTTTCCGTTGTTGCAAGATTCCCCGATGTTTTCACCGTTGTTAAAGCCCAGACCGACGAGGATGCGCTTTGGGCGGACGTTGAATCCGTTGCAAAAAAAGCCGTTGCCGCTTTTGTTGAAATGCGCGAGATTGAAGGCGAAAAAATGAAAGCCGATGTTCTTAACCGCGCCGCATACATTGAGGAAAAAGTCGGTTTTATTGAAAAACGCAGCCCCGAAACCGTTAAGGAATACCGTGAACGCCTTTATAATAAAATGCTCGAAGTTCTTGAAGGAAAACAGATCGACGAAGCAAGAATTATTCAGGAAGCCGCAATTTACAGCGACAAAGTTGCTGTTGATGAAGAAACCGTTCGCCTCAGAAGCCACATTGCCCAGCTTCGCGAAATTGTTGAAATGAGCGAACCGGTCGGCAGAAAACTCGATTTCCTTATCCAGGAAGTCAACCGTGAGATCAACACCACCGGAAGCAAATGCTCCGATGTTGAAATTGCCCAGGTTGTTGTGGACGTAAAATCCGAAATTGAAAAGATCCGCGAACAGATCCAGAATATCGAATAAGACGGAGGCTTTTTTATGAAGCTCGTTAACATCGGTTTCGGAAACCTTATCAACGCAAACCGCGTTATTGCAATGGTTTCTCCGGAATCCGCACCGATAAAAAGAATCATTACCGAAGCACGCGAAAAAGGAACGCTTATTGATGCTTCTTTCGGAAGAAAAACAAAAACCGTTCTTGTAATGGATTCCGGCCACGTTATCCTTTCGGGAATCCAGCCGGAAACAGTTGGCGCAAGAATGTCTGCGGAGGGTGAAGATGAATAAAAGAGGAGTTCTTACAGTAATTTCCGGTCCTTCCGGAGTCGGAAAAGGAACAGTTATAAACCGTCTTTTCGAAATTGAGGATAACCTTTATTTTTCCGTTTCCGCAACAACAAGAAAACCAAGACCCGGCGAAATCGACGGAGTTCATTACAGCTTTAAAACCCGCGAGGAATTTGAGCACGATATTGAAACCGGAGAAATGCTTGAATATGCGGTTTTTAACGGAAACTATTACGGAACGCCGAAAAGTGCCGTTGAACAAAGGCTTTCCGAAGGAAAAGACGTTGTTCTCGATATCGAAATCCAAGGCGCGCGAAACGTAAAAAAAATGATGCCGGAAGCGGCGCTTATCTATCTTCTTCCGCCTAGCATCGAGGAACTTAAACGAAGACTTGTCGGCAGAAATACCGAAGATGCGGAAACCGTTGCCGGAAGACTGCATACCGCGCGCACCGAACTTAACGAAGCTCCGGTACTTTATGATTATTTCATAGTCAATGATTTGGTGGAAAACGCCGCCATAAAAATAAAAGATATTATAGAGGGCGAACGTTGCAGCAAAAGCGCAATGCAGGAAGTCCTTAAACAAATTTTAAAGGAGGCAGAAAACCTTGCTTAACCCGAACGATACTTACAATCTCAACCAGCTCAACAGCCCCTATGCAAACGTTGTTGCAATTGCAAAACGCGCACGCAAAATCAGCGAAGATGCTGAAGAAAACCACGAAATTATCTCCGAAAAACCCCTTAAACTTGCAATTGCAGAGTTTATCGGCGATAAATACCGAGTAAACAAGGTAAACGTGGAGGAAGACTGATATGCCCGAAAGGAAGAATCTTCTTCTTGGGGTTTCCGGCGGGATCGCGGCATATAAAGTTTGCGAAATCGCTTCATATTTCACAAAAAAAGGCGTAAATGTTAACGTTGTTATGACGGAACATGCCGCCGAATTTGTTGCGCCTTTAACTTTTGAAGCGCTTACAAAAAACCACGTATATACTTCGCTTTTCGACGGAAAAGGCGGCGATCCGGTGGCGCATGTTAATCTTGGAAGAACTGCGGACGCGGTTCTTATCGCTCCGGCAACAGCCAACATTATCGCAAAGCTTGCAAACGGAATTGCGGACGATATGGTTTCCACAACCGTGCTCGCGGCTTCCTGCAAAAAGATAATTGCTCCGGCAATGTTTACCGGAATGCTCGAAAACCCGGCAACACAGCGGAATCTTGAACAGCTCCGCAAAGACGGTTGGAAAATCATTGAATCCGAAAGCGGAAGACTTGCCTGCGGTGCAGTCGGAAGCGGGCGCCTTGCCGAAATTCCGGAGCTTATTTCCGCCGTTGAGGAAACACTTTTTGCGGATGAGCAGCTTTCGGGAAAACGCGTGCTCATAACTGCCGGCGCGACCCGTGAAAGCCTTGATCCGGTACGTTTTATAACAAACCGTTCCAGCGGAAAGATGGGCTATGCCCTTGCAAAAATGGCGAAAACCATGGGCGCGGATGTTACTTTGGTCAGCGGAAAGACGGAAATCCGTCCGCCGCACGGAGTGAGCACCGTTTTTGTGGAATCTGCGGAGGATATGTATAATGCGGTTACCGAAAGAGCTGCCTGCGCCGATATTATAATTATGGCGGCGGCGGTTGCGGATTATACTCCTGCGGAATATTGCGGCCAGAAGATCAAAAAATCCGAAGGCGACAACACCCTTGTGCTCAAACGCACAAAGGATATTCTTGCAAGCATCGGAAGGACAAAACCTTCCGGTCAGGTTGTGGTCGGTTTTTCGATGGAAACGGAAAATCTTCTTGAAAACAGCCGCAAAAAGCTTCTTATCAAGAACGCGGATATGATAGTTGCAAACTCCATAGCTTCCGAAAACACCGGATTCGGAGTTGATACAAACGCGGCGGTGCTCATTACAAAAACCGGTGAGCATGAAACCGGTCTTATGAGCAAGGAAGAACTTGCAAAAGTGATTCTTGAAAAAGCAGCAGAAATGCTTTAACAAAAAAAGACGGCAGGGCCGTCTTTTTTTATCCGAAAATTAACAAAATTTTTATAAAAAATATAAATTTTCCCAATAAAATCCGAATATAATTACAATTGGTGCTTTACTGTTTTAAGAAAGAAGGTGTTACAAATGGTAACTTATGAAATGGTCAAAAATGACCCGGCAGTAAAAGTTTATATTGAAAAAGCGGCCGAAGTTCTTAAAGCAATCGGTTTTTCCGAACACAGTTTTGCTCATGTCTGCCTTGTTGCGGAAAAAGCCGCTTATATTATGGAAACTCTCGGTTATTCCGAAAGGGAAGTCGAACTTGTTAAAATCGCCGGATATCTCCACGATATAGGAAATGTAGTGAACAGAAGCGACCATTCCCAAAGCGGTGCAATCATGGCTTTCCGAATCCTTGACAGAATGGGTATGGATCCGGCTGAAATTTCCGATATTGTTATGGCAATAGGCAACCACGATGAAGGTACCGGAAAACCGGTCAGTCCGATGGCCGCGGCTCTTATTATTGCGGATAAATCCGACGTCCGCAGAAGCCGTGTTCAGAATGACAACGAAGAAAATTTTGATGCCCACGACAAAGTAAACTATTCCGTAAAGAAAGCTGAACTTAAAATCAACGAAAACAAGACTCTTATCAAACTCAAGCTTTCCGTTGATACCCGCTATGGCTCCGTTATGGATTATTTCCGCATCTTTATGGACAGAATGGTGCTTTGCAAAACTGCCGCGGAAAAACTCGGACTCGATTTCAAACTTATGATAAACGAACAGCAGCTTGTTTAAACAAAAAAATCCCCTGCCTTTTGGCAGGGGATTTTTTTATTTACATATTCCAGATGTTGTCGCAGTATTCCTGAACGGTTCTGTCAACAAAGAAAACGGGGGATTTTGCAATGTTCATAAGAGCCATGCGGTTCCAGGTTTCCTTATCGCGGAAAAGTTCCTGCGCTTTGCGCTGGATATCCATATAGCTTTCAAAGTCTGCGGCAGCCATATAGAAATCCTTGCTTTCGATAAGATCTGCAAGGTCGGAGAAATCTTCGCCGGCAATGCCATGGCGCATTCTGTCAAGAGCGGCTTTGAGTTCGTCGTTCTTTTCAATATATTCCATAGGGTCATAGCCTTTTGCACGGAGCGCATCGACTTCGTCGGAATTCATTCCGAAACGGAGGAAGTTTTCTTCGCCGACTTCGCGGAGAATTTCAACGTTTGCGCCGTCAAGAGTTCCGAGAGTTACCGCGCCGGAAAGCATGAGTTTCATGTTGCCGGTGCCGGAAGCTTCGGTTCCCGCAAGGGAGATCTGTTCGGAAATATCCGCCGCGGGCATAAGAAGTTCGGAAGTGGTTACGCTGTAGTTTTCGAGGTAGCAGAGTTTAAGTCTGTCCTTAAGAGAACTTTCGGAAAGTTCCTTACCAATGCACCAGATAAGACGGATAATGCGTTTTGCAACGTAATAACCGGGTGCGGCTTTTGCACCGAAAATGAAAGTTCTGGGGTCGATATCCGCATTGGGGTTCGCTTCGATTTCGTTAAGAAGGGAAATGATGCGGAGAGCGTTCATATGCTGGCGTTTGTATTCATGAAGGCGCTTTGCCTGAACGTCGAAAAGAGAATCGGGGTCAAGCTTGTTGCCCATGACGTCGCGGTTTTCTTTTGCGAAAAGGGCTTTTCTTTTAAGTTTTACTTTGCCGAGTTCTTCAAGAGCGGCAGAATCGTCAGCATGTTTTTCAAGAAGATACATCTTCTCGTAATTTTTCTCAAAATCCTTTGCGGAATATTTTTTGACGAACCTGGTAAGTTCCGGGTTTGCTGCGCAAAGCCATCTTCTGGAAGCGATTCCGTTTGTAACACTGGAAAAACGTTCCGGGAATGCGCGGTAAAGATCAGCAAAAACGCTGCTTTCCATAACGGTAAGGTGATGTTCGGAAACGCCGTTTGTGCTGTGGGTTGCAAAAACGCAAAGGTTTGCCATTCTGATTTCGCCGTTTTCAACAATTGCCATACGGCTGATGGCTGCATCGTCAAAGCCTTTTTCGCGGAGAATTATGCGCAGACGGCGGTCAAATTCACAGATGATTCCGTAAACGCGTGGAAGAAGCCAGCGGAACATTCCTGCGTCCCAGCGTTCAAGGGCTTCCGGAAGAACGGTGTGGTTGGTGTAGCTGAAAAGGTTGAAGCAGATATCCGCGGATTTTTCCCAGGAATATCCGCATTCATCGAGAAGAATACGCATAAGTTCCGGGATAGCCATGGTGGGGTGGGTATCGTTGATATGGATAGCCGCTTTTTCCGCAAGGTTTTCAAGGGTTCCGTATGCGGCAAGATGACGGCGTACAATATCGGCAATGGAAGAACAGACAAGGAAATACTGCTGTTTAAGACGAAGAGTCTTTCCGTCCGGGTGGTTGTCATTCGGATAAAGAATGGAGCTTATGGCTTTTGCTTCGGAGTTTTTTCTCATTGCTTCCGCATAAAGTCCGCGGTTGAAAAGTTCCATATCGATTCCGGAGGATTCCGCCTGCCAAAGGCGAAGGCGGGAAACATCGTTTCCTTCAAAGCCGGGAACATACATATCATAAGGAACGGCGAGAACGCTTTCGTAATTTTTATGAAGGATCTGGTGGAAACCGTCGTACCAGGATTCTTCAATTTCACCGCCGAAACGAACTTCAACAGCGTGTTCGCGTTTTTCGGCAAGCCATGCCTTTCCGCCGGGAAGCCAATCGTCCGGTTTTTCGGTCTGCCAGCCTTCGGTAAGTTTCTGGCGGAAAATGCCGTATTCATAGCAGATGGAATATCCCATGGCGGGTTTTCCGATGGTTGCAAGACCGTCAAGGAAACAAGCGGCAAGTCTTCCAAGTCCGCCGTTGCCAAGACCTGCGTCCGGCTCCTGGGCATAAACAAGTTCGGGATCTGCGCCAAAGGATTTTATTGCTTTTTCAAAATCCTTGGTGTAACCGAGGTTGTGAAGGTTGTTTCTGAGGCTGCGGCCCATGAGAAATTCCATGGACATATAGTAAACGCGTTTTTCTCCGCGGGAAGAATGTCTTGCAGCAGAAGAAGCATATTTTTCCGCAAGAATTCCGCGAAGGGTTTCTGCCGCGGCATCATAAAGATGGGAATAATCCGCATCTTCGGGTTTTTCAATATAAGCGTTTTTAAGAGATTCGGTAATTTTGGATTTCCAAAATTCGGCACCTTGCATTGGGGATTTCCTCCTTGATAGGGTACATTTTACAACCATTATATTTTATATTAAAAGCATTTGATAGTCAATAGAATTATATTATTAACAAAAAGGTTGGAAACGATTCCATTTGTTCAAAATTTATGACTAAACGACAAATAAATTGGTTTTATTTGGAGGATTTTAACATTGGGCTTAAAAGAAAGCCAAAAGATAAAACGTGCCTTGAAGTATAAAATGCACAAAAAACAAATACAAAGTTTGGCAAAGATAACAGGCTGTTTTACAAAAAAACGGCGGTCATCTGACCGCCGCTTTTGGTTTTTGAAGCAACAATTTTATTTGCAGACTTTGTTGTCAACTTCCTCGTGGAGTTTTGCAATGAATTCATCAAGAGCAACTGCGCCGATGTCGCCTTCTTTTCTGGAACGAACGGCAACTTTGCCTTCTTCCATTTCCTTTGCGCCTACTACGAGCATATAGGGAACTTTTTCAAGCTGTGCTTCGCGGATCTTGAAGCCGATCTTTTCATAACGGGAATCAACTTCCGGTCTGAAGCCGCAGCGGAGAAGTTTTTTCTTGATTTCTTCCGCATATTCGTTCTGGTCCTCGGTGATGGGGAGAATACGAACCTGTTCGGGAGAAAGCCAGGTGGGAAGTGCACCGCCGTATTTCTCGATAAGGAGAGCGATGGTTCTTTCATAGCATCCGAGAGAAGTTCTGTGGATGATATAAGGATAAACTGCCTGGTTGTTCTGGTCGATATAGGTCATTCCGAAACGCTGTGCAAGCATCATATCGATCTGGATGGTAACAAGGGTATCTTCCTTGCCGTAAACGTTTTTGCCCTGGATATCGAGTTTCGGGCCATAGAAAGCGGCTTCGCCGGCAGCTTCGGTATATTCAAGACCGATATTGTCGAGAATATTTCTCATTGCGCCCTCGGCTTCTTCCCACATTTCGGGAGTGCCTTCATATTTATCCTTGTTTTCCGGATCCCATTTGGAGAAACGGAAGGTAAGGTCTTCGTAAAGACCGATATCGGTCATAACCTCTTTAACAAGTTTGAGGCAGTTTCTGAATTCTTCCTCAAGCTGATCCGGGCGGATGATGAGGTGACCTTCGGAAATGGTGAACTGGCGGACACGGATAAGTCCGTGCATTTCGCCGGAAGCTTCGTTACGGAAAAGGGTAGAGGTTTCGCCGTAGCGGAAAGGAAGTTCGCGGTAGGAATGTTTGTCGTTTAGATAAACCTGATACTGGAAGGGGCAGGTCATGGGACGAAGAGCAAAGACTTCTTTATCTTTTTCTTCATCGCCGAGAACGAACATTCCGTCTTTATAATGATCCCAGTGTCCGGAAACTTTATAGAGGTCGGATTTTGCCATAAGGGGAGTTCTGGTCATTACGTAACCGTATTCATATTCTTCCTTATCCTGAACGTAGCGGTTGAGGATCTGGAAAAGTTTTGCGCCTTTGGGCATAAGAAGCGGAAGACCCTGGCCGACATAATCGCTGTTGCAGAAATATTTGAGCTGGCGTCCGAGAACGTTGTGGTCACGGCGTTTTGCGTCTTCAACAGCTTCGAGATAAGCTTCAAGCTCTGCTTTTTTCGGGAAGGAAATTCCGTAGATTCGGGAAAGCATTTTGTTCTTTTCGCTTCCGCGCCAGTAAGCACCGGTAGTGGAAGTGAGTTTGAAAGCTTTGATGGGAGAGATGTTCATAAGGTGAGGTCCTGCGCAAAGTTCGCAGAAATCGCCCTGTTTATAGAAAGAAAGTGCTTCGCCTTTTCCTGCGTGCTCATCAATGAGCTCGAGTTTATAAGGCTGGTCTTTCATGATCTCTTTTGCTTCTTCCGCGCTCATGGTGCATTTGTTGAGTTCAAGACCGGTTTTGATGATCTTTGCCATCTCGTCTTCGATTTTTTTGAGGTCATCAACGGTGAAAGGTTTTTCAACGTCGAAGTCATAATAGAATCCGTTATCGATAGCCGGACCGATGGAGAATTTTGCACCGGGGAAAAGATGAAGAACAGCCTGGGCCATGACATGGGAAGTGGTGTGCCAGAAAGCTTTTTTACCGTAAGGATCGTCGAAGGTGAGGATTTCAACTTCGCAGTCTTCTTCGATGGGTGTACGAAGGTCACAGCCTTCGCCGTTGATTTTTGCCGCACAGGCAACTCTTGCAAGTCCGGAGCTGATGCTCTGGGCAATCTGATAGGGGGTGACGCCGTTTTCATATTCTTTAACGTCGCCACGAAGGGATACTTTAACCATAAATTTACCTCCTGTTTTTGCGGGGCAATAAAAAAAGCTTCGCCCCAAAAATTAAGGGGCGAAGCAACAAGCTCCACGGTTCCACCCTTGTTTACGGAAAATCTTTTCCGCACTCAAAGTTCCGCCTTAACGCGGCGGCAACGGTGTGTTCGCAAAAAACTCGCTTGCACACGCTCCGGGGATGGTCTTTCACATTTTTCAACGGGCGGGCTTTCAGAATCTTGCCGTCCTCTCTGGGAAGAAAAATTGTTTCGGTTTCCCCATCAACGCATTTTAAAAATATCAAATAAATATTAGCACCGGTGAACACATTTGTCAACGGTTGAAGAACAAAAATGCGATAAAATATTATCAAGTATTATAAAATGGATTATATAAAAATGAATAAATGAGAAAAATGCATAAAAACTACCGCAAAATATTCATTTTTACTTAATATTTCTTGACAGTCCCTTTAAATAGGTTTATTATATTAATAATATGTGTAAGTCTGTTTATCTGTAAAAGACAGACCTCTGGCATTTTAATATATATAGAAAGGAATATTCAAAGCACCATGGAAATCATGACCTTTATCAAAAGCATGAATATCTTTGCTGATTTAACTTCCAGCGATATTCTTGTTTGCGTGATCGTTGGCATCATTGCTTTGGTCGTTGGTTTGATAATCGCTTTCCCGGTGGGTGTTGCATATAGACGCAAAGTTGCGGAAGCCGAACTTGGTTCCGCCGAAGAAGAAGCAAGACGCATTGTAAACGAATCAATCAAAACTGCTGAAAGCCGCAAAAAAGAAGCTCTTATTGAAGCAAAGGATGAGATCCACCGCCTCAGATCCGAAGCGGATAAGGAAATCAAAGACCGCCGCGCAGAAGTTCAGCGCAGCGAGCACAGACTCCAGCAAAAAGAAGAATCCCTTGAAAAGAAAGCAGACAACCTTGATAAAAAAGAGGAAGTTATGCAGGAAAAAATCCAGGCTGCTGACGCAAGACTTGCCGAAGCGGAGCAGATCAAAAAAAGCCAGTTCGAAATGCTTGAACGCATTTCCGGTTATACCGAGGAACAGGCAAAAATCCAGCTTCTTGAAGAAGTTGAAGCAAAACTTTCCCATGAAAAAGCTCTTCGCATCATGCAGTTTGAGCAGCAGCTCAAAGATGAATCCGAAGAAAAAGCACGCGAGATCATTGGAACCGCAGTTTCCCGCTGCGCACCGGATTACGTTGCGGAAGCAACCGTTTCCGTTGTTCCGCTTCCCAGCGATGAGATGAAAGGCCGCATTATCGGACGTGAAGGACGCAACATCCGTGCTCTCGAAACCCTTACCGGCGTTGACCTCATCATCGATGATACCCCCGAAGCAATCACACTTTCTTCCTTCGATCCGGTTCGCCGTGAAATTGCAAGACTTTCTCTTGAAAAACTTATTCAGGACGGCCGTATCCACCCGGCAAGAATTGAAGAAACCGTTGATAAAGCACGCAAAGAAGTTGACGCTAAAATCAAACAGGACGGCGAGCACGCAGTTCTCGAATGCGGTGTTCGCGGTGTTGCACCCGAACTCGTCCGTCTTCTTGGCCGCATGAGATACCGTACCAGCTATGGCCAGAACGTTCTTATGCACTCCATCGAGGTTGCACAGATCGCAGGTCTTCTTGCCAACGAAATGGGCGGAGTTGACCCCAACATGGCAAGAAGAGCAGGTCTTCTCCACGATATCGGTAAAGCTCTTACCCATGAAATCGAAGGAAGCCACGTTACCATCGGCGTTGACGTTGCTAAAAAGTATAAAGAGCCCGAAGCTGTTATCCATGCAATCGAAGCTCACCACGGCGACGTTGAACCCAGAACCACCATTGCATGGCTTGTTCAGGCAGCTGACGCAATTTCCGCAGCAAGACCCGGCGCAAGAAGAGAAAACCTTGAAAACTATATCAAACGCCTTGAAAAACTCGAAGAAATTGCAAATTCCTTCGAAGGCGTTGATAATTGCTTCGCGATCCAGGCCGGACGCGAAGTTAGAATCGTTGTTAAACCCGAAATTGTTGACGATGAAAAAATGGTGCTTCTTGCTCACGATATCGCCGAAAAAATTGAAGGCGAACTCGAATATCCCGGTCAGATCAAAGTTCATCTTGTCCGCGAAAGCAGAGCAGTTGATTACGCAAAATAATCCTTATCAGATATTAAAAGAGTGCCCGATGGGCACTCTTTTTTTGTCAACAACTATTTAGAAATTGTTCTAAATAGTTGTTGACAAGTGCAGCTTGAATATGTTATATTCTATTTAGAAAAAAATCTAAATAGCTTGGGAGGCGAAGATATGGCCGAAGAAAAAATTATAGTTGGCAAAGGAACGGAATTTCCGCTCAACGGAATTTTGACCTTGCCGGAAAATCTTGAAAAACCGGTTCCGGCGGTGGTTTTTGTTCATGGTTCCGGTTCAAGCAATATGGACGAAAAGGTTATGAAGATAACTCCTTTCAAAGACCTTGCAGAGGGCCTTGGAAAGCACGGAATCGCTTCGATAAGATATGACAAGAGAAGTTTTGCCCATGGCAGAAAGATGCTTAAAAAAGGCAGTCTGACCGTCAGGGAAGAGGTTATCGAAGATGCTGTGCTTGCTTCGGAAATGCTGAAAAATGACCCGAGGATAGATTCCGAAAAAGTTTTTATAATCGGCCACAGCATGGGCGCAATGCTTGCCCCAAGAATTGATGCGGAAGGCGGAAACTTCAAAGGACTTGTTCTTATGGCGGGAACGCTCGATACCCTTGAAGAAGTTCTTTTTCGCCAGCTTGAGGAAATGAAAAACGGAAAAAGCAAAATTATGGCTTGGGTAGCTTCCGCCCAGGATAAAAAGTTCCGTAAATCTTTTGAAAATCTTTATGAAATTTCCGATGAGGAAGCAAAAAAACGCAAATATGCCGGCGGAGTTGACCTTTATTATTTCAAGGAAATGGGTGAACACCGCGCAAAAGATTATCTCGAAAAGACGGAAAAACCTGTGCTCATAATGCAGGGCAGCCGAGATTTGCAGGTAAATGTTGAAAGGGATTTTGGCGGATACAAACGCGCTTTCGGCAAAAAAGATAATTTCAGTTTCCGGCTTTATGAAGGGCTTAACCATTGCTTTGTTCCTGCACTTTATGATGATATTTCAAAGGTCACAAAGGAATTTTCAAAAGAACGCCATATCGGCGAAAACGTGATTTCCGATATCGCCGGCTGGATTTTCAAAAACTGCTGAAAATCGGGGAGGGCTGTATGAAAAAATATTTTGCCCCGATTCTGGTATCGGTTTTGATGATAATTTATTTTATAGTTTATTTCAGCGTTCTGATAATGCTGATCGAAAACCCTGTTTTCAAGGTTTTGCTTGGAATAATTCCCGCAATTTTCAGCGGAATTATGATATTTGTACTTATTGAAAGAATTAAAGAAATAAGGAGCGGAGAAGAAGATGATCTTGGTAAATACTGATTACATCACCGGAAAAGAATTTGAAATGCTCGGACTTGTTTGCGGAAGCACTATCCAGACCAAAAATATCGGAAGAGATATTACCCAAAGTTTCAAAACTCTTGTCGGCGGGGAGCTTAAAGCCTATAACGATATGATGAACAAAGCACGCGCCCTTGCAACAAAGCGCATGGTTGAAGAAGCGGAAGCAAAAGGTGCGGACGCAATTATCAATATCCGTTATTCGTCTTCCGCAATAATGCAGGGCGCGGCAGAAGTTGTTGCATACGGAACTGCTGTAAAATTTATCTGAGGTGAGTTAAAATGAGCTTTGCAGAAACGTTTAAGGCTCTTTCCGACCCGGCAAGAAGAGAAATTCTGCTGATGCTTCGGGAAGGAAAAATGTCCGCGGGAGATATCGCTTCCCATTTTGATATGACCGGCGCGACGGTTTCCTACCATCTTTCGGTCCTTAAAAAAGCGGACCTTGTTTATGAAACAAAGCAGAAAAACTTTGTTTTTTATGAACTCAACACCTCTGTTTTTGAGGAAATAATGCTCTGGTTTGCCCAGTTCAAAGGAGAGAACAGCGATGAAAATAAATAAAAAACTTCTTGTTATAACAACAATAATAATCCTTCTTCCAATCATAATCGGTCTTTTGTTCTGGGAACAGCTTCCGGAAACAATGGCGACCCATTGGGGAACCGATAACGAACCTAACGGTTTTAACAGCAAGGCTATGACGGTTTTCGGAATTCCGGGAATTATGGCGGCGCTTCATGTTTTCTGTCTTATCGTAACCTATGCTGACCCGAAAAAGAGCAACATAGGCGCCAAAGCCATGGGAATTGTTTATTGGATCCTTCCTGCGGTTTCCGTTGCGGTAATGAGTGCAACCTATGCTTATGCCCTTGGAATTGGGGTAAACATCGGCATGATTTGCTGTTTGCTTATGGGAATAATTTTTATCGCTCTCGGAAATTATCTGCCGAAGGCAAAGCTCAATTACACTTTTGGTTATAAAATTCCGTGGACTCTTAACAGCGAAGAAAACTGGAACAAAACCCACCGTCTTGCGGGCTGGCTTATGGTAATCTGCGGTTTTGCGTTTATTGTGAATGCCTTTATTCTTTCGGAATGGGTTTTCGGGTTCTGCATTGTTGCCGCAATTGCTCCGATAATTTATTCCTACGTTCTTTATAAAAAAGGGATATAAAAAAAGAAAAACGCCGGCTTTGCCGGCATTTTTTTATTCCTCCTCAATTCTATATCCGTCGATATGGACGAATCTTACGGCGGAAATTGCATAGCTCGAAAGAGGTCTGCAGGCGCAATCGTAAGAATGCGCGGCAATTTTTACCGAATCAAAAGTCGGGCGGTCGCCGTCAACCGCGGTTATAACCGGGGTGTGCTGCCAATCCTGGGTATCGATAATTAACTGCGCTATGTCGCCGGGTTCAATTTCATCAATTCCGACTTCGTGACCGAAAGGCCCCACATCTTTGTTGTTGACCAGGAAATTAAAAAGAAATTTCACTCCGGTCCAGGCGGGCGCTCTGTCATTAAGGCTTCTGTAGTACCAGCCGAAATCGGGAGTAAAATTCATCGGAGCTCCGCCGGCAAGGATACATTGGCTTGCAAAGGAAGTGCAGTCGCCGCCGATGGGGCTGAAGTCATAATATTTTGGATTGCGGAAATATGCCCAGCGGTTTGCATATTCCACCGCTGCAAAACGATCATAATTTTTTTCGATAAGCGCCATGATTCCTCCAAAAAATGTTTTTATGGATTATATGAAAAAACCTTTCCGAAAAAGAATAAATTTTTTAAAAACCGATGTTCAAAATCGTTGAACAACCGGTTTTGCCATGTTATAATATATATGTCATATTATGACGAAACGGGAGGAAATTTTGAATGGATAATCTTAATAAAGTTAAAATAGAAGTTGCCGGCGCAAGCTATACCATTGCCACATATGAACAGGAAGGTTATGTCCGCGACCTTGCAAAAGAAATGAGCGACGATATCGATTCCCTCATGGTGAGAAATCCCAGCCTTTCCATGAATGATGCTCTTGTTCTCTGTGCAATAGCATATCTCAGCGAATATAAAAAAGCCGAAGCAAACTGCGATCATATCCGTTCCCAGCTTAAAGAGTATCTCGGAGATACCGCAAGGGCAAGAATGGAAGCCGACGACGCAAACCGCAGGGCCGATAAACTTGCAAAAGAAGTCGAGGAGCTTCGCAGACGCTATGGGGTTTGAAATAAAGGTTAAAAAAATCCGCGAAAACGCGGTTGTTCCGAAAATCGCAACTTCCGGTTCCGCCGCTGCGGATCTTTATGCCTGCACCGATGAACCGCTTGTTGTTCCTGCAAGAGGAAGTGCAGTTGTTCCGACCGGAATTGCTATTGCCGTTCCGGAAGGCTACGGTGCCTTTATCTTTGCCAGAAGCGGTCTTGGAATAAAGCACGGAATTGCACCGCGAAACTGCGTCGGAGTTATCGATTCCGATTACCGGGGCGAAATCTGCGTCGGGCTTATGAACAATTCCGATGCGGATTACGTTATTCAGCCGAACGACAGGATTGCCCAGATGGCAATCATGCCGGTTATGCCGGCGGAATATGTTCTTTCGGAAGAACTTTCCGAAACCGAAAGGGGAACAGGCGGATTCGGTTCAACAGGAAAATAATTTGCGCCCCTTGTTAAAGGGGAGAGGGCCACATAGCGTAAGCAGTGGCGAGGGGATTCATTAAAAAAAGCCGGCAGCGCCGGCTTTTTTTGTTTTCTTTTTTAAACAAGTCCTAAAAATCTTGCGGTTTCCGCAACCGGAAGACCCATTACGTTGAAATAATCACCGATTATTCCTTTGACGAGCACGGAGCCTTTTCCCTGGATTCCGTAAGCACCGGCTTTGTCCATGGGTTCGCCGGTGGCAATATATTTTTCAATAGTTTCATCGGAAAGTTCGTAAAATTCCACTTCCGTTTTCTGAACAAAGGAGCGGACAGAGCCTTTTTCCGCAACCGCAACGCCGGTATAAACGAAGTGGCGCTTGCCGGAAAGAGCTTTGAGCATGGCGTGAGCATGGAATTTGTCCTTCGGCTTGCCGAAGATTTCACCGCCCAGCACGACCACTGTATCGGAACCGATCACGGTATCTTCCGGGCGGAGTTTTGCGACCGCAAGGGCCTTTTGCTCCGCAAGAATTGCCGGAACTTTTTCGGCGGGGGTTCCTTCCGGAACAAACTCATCGCAGCCGGAAACAAGAACTTCAAATTCATCGGTAATAAGGCTTAAAAGTTCCCTTCTTCTTGGGGAACCGGAAGCTAAAATCAACATATAAAAACCTCGCTTTTTGGCTTATCCAAGCAGTTTTTCAATTGCCGCAAGTTTTGCGGAAAGACAGAAAATTTCCATTGCGTCCGGAAGTTCCGAAACCGGAGCAAAAGTCGGCGCAATTCGAAGAATGCTGTCCGCAGGGTCTTTTCCATAGGGGTAAACGGCGCCCGCTCCGGTAAGGACAAGTCCCGCTTCTTTACAAAGGGCAACGGTGCGTTTTGCGGTACCTTCCAAAAGTTCTGCGGAAACAAAATATCCGCCTTTCGGGCTGTTCCATTTTGCAATTCCGGTTCCGGAAAGTTCTTCATTGAGCACGCTGAGCACAGTTTTGAATTTCGGGCGGATGATTTCCGCCTGCTTTCTCATATGGCTGAGCACGCCTTCGAGATTTTTGAAGAAAAGGACATGGCGCATCTGGTTTATTTTATCCGGGCCGATGTTCTGGAAGAAAAGGGTGCGTTTGAAATCGGCGGTGTTGCGGTCGGAAGAAGCAACTGCCGCAAGTCCCGCGGTGGGGAAGGTCACTTTGCTGGTGGAACCGAGCATATAGACCATATCCTCGTTTCCGTTTTCCTTCGCAAGTTTGAGGAGAGAAGGAATCTCGTCCTTTTCACCGTCAAAATCAAGATGATGAACAACGTAAGCGTTGTCCCAGAAAATGCGGAAATCCGGCGCAGCGGGAGAAAGTTTTGCAAAGCGTTCAACAACTTTCGGAGAATAGGAGATTCCCTGGGGGTTGGAATATTTCGGAACGCAGATGATTCCTTTTACATTTTCATCTTTTATGAGTTCTTCGACCAAATCCATATCCGGACCGTCGGAATTCATCGGAACGGTTATAAGTTCAAAACCAAAAAGTTCGCCAACGGCAAAATGACGGTCATAACCGGGAGCGGGGCAAAGGAGCTTGCGTTCCTTGCATTCGCACCAGGGAGAATTTCCACCGGGAAGTCTGTGGCACATGGCATGGGCGATAAGGTCATAGAAAAGGTTCAGCGAGCTGTTTCCGGTAACGATTACGTTTTCCATGGGCGCATCAAGAATTTCGCCGAAAAGGCGGCGGCATTCCGGAATTCCTTCAACAACGCCATAATTTCGGATATCAAAACCGTTTTCGCATTTGAAATTTTCGGTTTTGCTGTTAACAAGGTCGAGCATCGGAAGGGAAAGCGCAAGCTGTTCGGGACAGGGTTTTCCGCGGGAGATATCAAGTTTTAAGCCGAGAGATTTTTTTTCAGTATATTTTTTGAGAACAGATTCTTTTTCAAGAAGAAGTTCTTCGTGGGTCATTTCGGAATATTTTTTCAATGCTGTCACCCCTTTATTTCATATATGATGTATCGCTCATTTTTTTGATAAAGCGTTTGCCTTCGGAGTTTTCAAAAAGGAAGGAAACACCGCCGGCAACGCCGAAAAGTTCGGATTTTTCGAGGGATTCCACCGGTAAGCCAAGCCACATTGCGTTAAAAACGCTTAGCAGGTCACCGTGGGATACAATAATAATGTATTCCTCGTCGTTCAAAGTTATTTCGTCGAAAAACGGTTTCAGCCTATTCCATTCATCGCGGCGGCTTTCTGCGGAAGGGAAAAGCCGGTCATCAACGGTGCGTTCCGGTTTTTCCGTGTGTTCCCGAAGCCAGCGGACCGAATGTCCCACCGCTTCGCCAAGGTCTCTTTCACGGAGCTCCTGCTTGAAAACCGGTTTCGTTCCGAGATATTTTCCGACTGCTTCCGCAGTTTGCGCTGCTCTTGCAAGGTCGGAGGAATAGATTTTATATTCTGCGGAAAGCTCTTTCGCAAGGTTTTTGCCGATGTTTTCCGCCTGTTCTTTACCAAGTTCGGAAAGTTTCCAGTCCGTCCAGGAACCGACCATTCCGTTGGTGTGATGAACGGATTGGGTGTGTTGGATAGTGATTATGGTTTTCATAAAAACACCTATGCAAAAAGCCGGAAGGATTTTCCTTCCGGCTTTGGTTTTATTATTAGAATTCTGCGGAACCGGTGGTTCTCGGGAAGGGGAGAACGTCGCGGATATTCTGGATTCCGGTAAGATACATGATGATTCTTTCAAAACCAAGACCGTAACCGGCGTGTTTGCAGCCGCCGTAACGGCGAAGGTCAAGATACCAGCTGTAATCTTCTTCTTTAAGTCCAAGTTCGTTGATGCGGTCGATAAGAACGTCAAGACGCTCTTCTCTCTGGCTTCCGCCAACGATTTCGCCAACGCCGGGAACAAGAAGGTCAGCAGCGGCAACGGTTTTTCCGTCGTCGTTCTGGCGCATATAGAATGCTTTGATCTCTTTCGGATAGTTGGTTACAAAGATAGGAGCTTTATAAACTTCCTCGGTAAGATAACGTTCGTGCTCGGTCTGAAGATCGCATCCCCAATATACGGGATAATCAAAACGGTCTTTAACTTCGGAAAGAATTTCGATTGCTTTGGTGTAATCAAGGCGAACAAATTCCTGCTGGCAGATTGTTTCAAGACGTTCGATAAGGCCTTTGTCATAAAAATCGTTGAAGAATTTCATTTCTCTCGGGCAGTTATCAAGAACATAGCGGAAGATATATTTGATCATATCTTCGGAAAGCTGCATTTCGTCTTCAAGGTCCGCAAAAGCAATTTCCGGTTCGATCATCCAGAATTCGGCGGCGTGGCGCTGGGTATAGGATTTTTCCGCGCGGAAGGTGGGTCCGAAGGTATAGATGTTGCTGAAAGCCATTGCCATTGCTTCGCCTTCAAGCTGGCCGGAAACGGTAAGACCGGTTGCTTTTCCGAAGAAATCCTGGCTGAAATCAACGGTGCCGTCTTCGTTTCTCGGAGGATTGGAAGGATCAAGGGTTGTTACTCTGAACATTTCGCCTGCGCCTTCACAGTCGGAACCGGTGATGAGAGGAGTATGAACATAGACAAATCCTCTGCCCTGGAAGAACTGGTGAATTGCAAAAGCGGCGGCGCTTCTTACTCTGAATGCCGCGGAGAAGGTGTTTGTTCTCGGGCGGAGATGAGCGATGGTGCGGAGATATTCAAGGCTGTGGCGCTTTTTCTGAAGAGGATAATCCGGGGTGGATTCGCCTTCAACAATAACTTCGGTTGCGTGGATTTCAAAAGGCTGTTTTGCTTCGGGGGTAAGGATTATGCTGCCGATTACGGAAACAGCGGCGCCGACGTTGAGTTTGTTGATCTCCTTGAAATTATTGACTTTATCTTCCTCATAAACAACCTGGATATTGGTAAAGCAGGTTCCGTCGTTAAGTTCAATAAAGCCTATGGATTTGGAGTTGCGGGAAGTGCGAAGCCAGCCGCAGATTTTGATCGGCTCTTCGGTAAAAGCTTCCGGATTGGCAAAAACAAGCCTCAGCTCCGTTCTTTTCATGGTGATCACCTCATGTTATTTAATAATATTACACTTTAATATAGCATATTAAAGTTAGTTTTGCAAGGTTTTTATATGGAGTTATATTTTGCTGAAAAGAATGATCCTGATAGTTCCGTGAAAATAAAACGGATTGCCACGCCTTCATTGAAGGCTCGCAATGAAAGACCGATGTTATTCTGAACGCAGCGAAAAATCCGTTTTTTTGTAAGTATTTAAAATACAAAATATTCTTCTTCGGAATATAAAAGCTATTGACAAAATCAGTTACTTGCAATACAATGAACGTGGATAATTGTAATACAAGTAACCGGAAGGAGGAGCTTTTTCTTGATAAATAAAACTCAGATCATGAAAGGAATTCTTGAAGGCTGTGTTCTTGCGGTACTGAGCAGGGAAAAGCTTTATTCGCAGGAAATTCCGAAGAAACTTTTGGAATATAAAATGTCCGATGTTTCCGACGGAACGCTTTTTCCTCTTCTTTTGCGTCTTGAAAGCGATGGACTTATTGAAAGCGAAAAAGTTCCGGTTCCGAACGGTCCCGCAAGAAAATATTACAGCACAACGGAAAAGGGCCTTTCGGAACTTGAAAAATTCAAAGAGATATGGAACGCTCTTGATTTTTCCGTAAACGAAATTTTAAACGGAGGTGAGCCGGATGAACGAGCTTAAAGGCGAATATATACTTGATTTTTATGACGTGAAAGATTATATCGAAAAGCACGCAAAAGCCGGGGAAAGACGCAACGAAGCGCTTGAAACCCTTCACGGAATTTATCTTGAAGCCCAGGAAAACGAAACCCCGCTTTCGGAAATCCACGAAGGCAGCGCAAAGGAATATGCAAAGGAGATAGTCGAAGGGCTTCCGCATATGGCGCCGGAAAAACGAAGAATAATAAAAAGAATTCTGACGGTGGTTCTTGCCGCAGCATTTGTTCTTGCGGCATATTTCACAAGCGATTATTACTATATGCAAATCGGCGGATTCAACTATAAAATGAGATATCCGGATAAATTCTGGGGAGGGCCTTATGGACCTTTAGAACGCGAAACATATATCGCTTATGTTTCTGTAAGCGATAACGGAAGTCTTTCCCAGGACGAAAATCTTGAAAATATAGGAATATATTTTGAAGGTGGCGGAGCTCCGGACGGTTCAGACGACTTTTTCTCCGTTACAATGCGTTCGAAAACCGAAAAACTTTCCCCAACTTCCTATACTCTTAGGGTTCCCGGTTTTTCGTTCAGCAGCGGGGAATTTTATTGGGTACACAACTCCCGTGATATAACCGCAAAAGTTTGCGGACTTCCTTTTGTCGGCGAAATTGAAAGAGTTGACGGAACAGGATACGATATGATTTATGATATCTATTTCCGTGCATCGGACGAAAACGCCGATTATTCGGGAATTTCGAAAAAAATAAATTCCGGGGAAACTATAGAGATAACTTTCGAGGATATTCATTATTACAGCTGGAACTACAAAGGGCTTAAAGAGGTACTTCTTGTGGAAGGATATTTTCCGTTCTTTATAGATTATAAATACCGCCCGGCAATTGAAGAATTTTATGAAGAAAAAGAAGAACCGGACGTTTATTATTATTTAAAAACTTCCGACGGAAAAGCCCAGGCGGTCGTGCGCAGCGAATATAACGAGGAACTCGGCGGTCAGGAATTTGTTTTTTGGGAGTCTATTCCGAAAAAACTTGACGAAAGTCTTGATTGGGTAGAAAGCGGAGAACCTTATCTTGATGATGAAGGGCTTATCTGCGTTGAGATAACCGAAGTTTTTAAAGACGGAACGAGAAAAACCGAAACAGTAAAAGCGGAAAAGAAAACAAAGCTGGTATATTCGGATTTTATCGAATATACCGAAAACAAGGCTTTTGAGGTAAGAATCAATGCAGAGCGCGATGCAGACGGAAAATTTACGGAAATACACGGCAACGGTTGGGGAGTAACCAAATATAACAACGACGAAAACGGCGACCCGATATATACGGTGCCTTATGAAAAAGATAATTGGGAAAGCTATATTCTTGAAAACGGCGACGCCGCAATGGAAATAAGCTATTATAAAATCGACGAACCGGAAAAAATCATAGAGGAAACCGTAATTTTCAATCATAAAAAATACTGACTGAAAAACCCTTTTTTGGGAGGTGAATATAAATGAACAGATTGGCCGGGGAATATAAGGAAGATTTTTTTGAAGTAAAAAAATATATCGAAAAATTTTCCGCAAAAGGAAGCGAACAGGACGAAGCTTTTGAAAGCCTTCTGACGATTTATCTTGAAGCACAGGAAAACGAAACT
>JAGBAZ010000008.1 GCA_018110905.1 Oscillospiraceae bacterium | reverse complement strand
TATATGCGTTATACATATTCTCCGACCTCTGAATACTTGCCCTTACCGTTGGCGAAAGAAGATATTTTGATTCTTCTCTTTCTTCCGGTCTGTATCCCGGCAAATCCTTTTCTTTATTGCTCCTTGCCTGCTCCGCTGCTTTTTCTTCCTTAAGAATTTCAAGAAAACTTTTTCCGAACCCCGGATAACCATTTTCCTCTTCCCTGTCCTCTTCCCCGAAAAGCTTCGGTTCATATTCGGGAACTCTTTTTACCGGATCCGTTCTTTCATTAAAAAACTCTTTTACATCAAGTTCTTCAATACCTTTTTCCAAAGCCGCGGATCTCTCCGCGGCTTTCCTTTCTTCCTCTCTTGCTCTTCTTTTCTGTTCTTCCGAAAGATAATCCTGCTCTTTGATTTCAACTCGGTTCGTTTTATATCCTGCCAATTTTCTTCCTTCTCTCTTTATACATAAACGTCCTTCACTTCGCCCTCAATAACCGGAGTGCTCTCCAAAAGCGCGTTTACATAAAGCTGATAAAACTCATGGCTTCCGGAAATATCGTCGTTTTCCCTTAAAACAAATCGCGCCATTCCGTAAGGGAAAGCCGCCCTTACCATTTCTTCATCATAAGGAATTTCATCTTCTTCATTTTTCACAAGTGGAACTTTTTCAAGTTCCGCCTGTCCTTTTGCTCTGCGGCAAATGTTTTCATTCCTCATGGTTTCCGCAAGAAGAATATTGCACCACACCACAGCAAACTTTTGCATTTCTGTGTTTTCTTCCGGTTTTTCAGGAAGAAAACTTACTGCCTGCTCATAACATTCCTTAACTTTCATTTTTTAGTCCTCCATCAGTTCATTCCGAGTTTTGATTCAAGCCGGCCCATCGGTTCCGGGTTTCCTTCCGTGCTCATCGCCTGTGGTGCCGTGCTCGTGTTATTATTTTCTCTTCCTCCGGTGCTCATTTTCTCTCTTCTTTCACGCAGTTCTTTGATAAGCTCCTCTTTTCCGGAAACGTATTCGTCCGGAACGTGCTCAAGATAGATAAGTGCATCGTCAATGATTCCGTTCTTGAAGAATGCGTCCATGGTCTGTACCTGCATAAGCTGGCTCCAATATGTTGCGCTGCCGATGTTCACCCTGATGTCAAACGAATCATAATCTATGCCGGAAAAATCAAAATCCATTTTTACCCTGTTTTTCTTTCCGTCTTCCTCAATTTCGGTGTAAATTTCTCTTTTTCCGTACATTTCTCTGATAATATCAATAAAAATATGCACAAGATCTTCCCAAAGCTGGTGATTGCCAAGCTTCTGGAAGATAAGGGGCGCCGCAGTCTGTTCCGCCGCCGCAACAATTGCGGAAGTGTTTTCCGGCCTTACATCACCCAAAGCCGCATCGTTTACGCCAAGACTTTCTCTGGTATACTGAATGGTTTTGTCAACAAGATCAAGAACCTGTGCACTCATGTTTCCTGCCGGAGAATCGAACCAGATTGCCGTCTTGGGATCGCCGGCAACGCCAATGGACTGTCCGACTTTGTTTGTAAGGCTGCCGCGGATTTTTGTTGCATCGTAAAATCTTTGCGGCCAGGCCATTTTGCTGCTGTAAACCATTGCCAAAGCCCACATTTTGTTTACATATATCTGGTTTTGTATGTAAGGAGTCATAACCGCCGTTCCGTGATAACTGTCACGCTTTTTCTCCCAAGGCATCCAGGCAAGGTGGTAAAGTTTTGCCCCTGTTCTGACCGGCTTTCTGATGAAAATATCTTCTGTACTTTCCGAAAACCAGACAACCCCGTCTTCTTTCCAAAATCTTAAAAGCACGGTAACAAGATTTTTTTCAGAATCGTTCCTTTCGCCGGAATATTCCGTCCTGCAATCCGGCTGAATACTGTTTATATCTTCTTCCGGAACACCGTTTGCTTTTGCAAGTTCTTTTGTGTCCTCGAGCATCATTCTTTTTACAATGATAAAACTTCGCTGTTTTTGAACATCGTGCTCAAAAGGATTTTTAAAAAGAACTTTTTCATTATCGATCGTTTCAAGTTCAATTTCGCCGAATCTGCCTTTTTCCGGATCAAACCAGGCGTAAAGCGCACCGTCACCTGTAATAGCCGCATCTTTTATAATTTCTCTGTTCTTTGTTTTTGCTTTTGTAATTTCAACAACGCGGTTTATCTGTTCGGTAAGGATCTTGCAGTTCCCGTCCATTTCTCCGCCTCCGGAAAAAGAATCAACGCTTATTCCGACATCGTTGCTGATGATCTGGCTTCCAAGATAGGTAACCGCTCTTTTAAAAATATTTATTACCGGTTTTTCAAGGTCCGGTGCGTTTACTCCTTTCCACTGGTCCCCCTCATAAAACTCCTCGTTCTTTTTCACCGTTTCATAAAGTTTTATCTGCCGATGATAGTTTTCTCCCTCAAGATATTCATCCCATATCATCTTCGGATCTAAAATTTTCTTCTTCATAATCCACCTCCGTCTGATCTTCTCCGACAAATTTCATTATATTTACACATTGTTCCGCAAAAGTCGGATTCTTACATCTTGTAACACCAATTCCGCTTCTTAAAATCACCGGGTCCAAATTATCTTCTTCACAGCTGTTTTCTTCTTCACAAATCCTTTTGTTTTTTCTGCTTTTTTCTTCCAAGAATTTTTCAAACAAAAAGCCAAGCAAAAATCCGAAAAGCAAAGTCTGCATAAAGTCAAAAAATTCAGGCATTCCTTTCACCTTCTTATTCAAAATGGATGTCGGAAATCGTAATATCTCCCATCAGCTGTGCATGCTGAAAAAACAGATAAAAAGTTTTGCTGTTTTTATCTCTTTTGGAAATATCAAATTCAAAAGTTTCTTCTTTGTCCTGCAAAAGCGTTTTGTCGTAAAAAAATCCGTCTGCGGCCGTGCTCCAGCTTATGTAGGAATTAAAGGCTTCAGCATTGGGTTCGCCGCCGGAATCGGGTGAACTTGCCGCAATAAAAAGTTTTGTATAAGTCTTTTTAAGCGGAACTGCAATTCGGATTATAGGCGTTGTGCTTTCGTTCGGGTTGCTGATACCACGCTCCAAAAAAAGCTTTTGCGGATCATCTCCGCTCGGTTTATATAGTATATAACTGCTTGCCGAACGCCATTCTTCATTTTCCACATTCCTTTTCCTTTGAATCCCGCTGTAATTCTGAAGTTTCTCACCGGGTTTAAAAATAAAAAGCGGTCTTGGTTTCCCGCTCATCATCATTCTTCGTCTGTTCATTGCTATTCCTCCAAAAGCCCCTTGAAAAACAAGGGGCTTTTATTTTTTTCAGTTATTTTGTTTTGATCACAAATTTTCCGATTCTGAACATCGGCGCAGAATTGACCGGAATATCAACGGATTTTGCGTTGCCTTCCGCATCTTTAAAAGCCTGCCAGAGATACGGAGCGCCGCCTGTTCTGCTTTCAAAAATACCAACGCCCACTGCGGCTGTTGCAGGACCGCTTTCGTTTTCCGGAAAATAAATAATTTCCTGGTTCTGTGCAAAGCTCTGGGTCTTGCTTTCGCCGTCATCATCGGCAATAACCTCGCTTGTTGCCGCTGCCATAATGGTCTTGCCCTCGATTCCGTTTACGTTGACAGCAACACGGGTATATTCCTCATAGTCAACTTCCTCGCCTCCGGTGCCGTTTGCTCCCGGCATGGTTTTAAAAAGTCCCACATAAGGGGTTGCAAAAGAAACCGAAGTTCCTTTTGCCATTGCATCAATAATATTTTTTCCTTTTGCTGCGTTAATCATAATTCAATCTTCCTTTCTGTTTTAAGCTAATGCCAAATGATAAACTTGTGCGCTCATTCCTTCACTATTAACATTGAAGTTAATAGCAGTATATACGTTGTCAAAAGTCATAAATAAAGAAGTGTTTGCATAGTTGCCGTCGGCAGAAGACATTCCAGTAATAATTTTGCCGGATACTACTGTACTGCTATCGCCACCCATATCAACAGCGAGACTTAGCTTAACAATTCCTTTTTCCATCGCCGCCATTATTTCTGTTGTGTCGCACTCAACGGATACTTGCTCCCCACCAATAGGAACGGCAGGAAGCCCCATAGCGACAAGGTCAAATTCTGGGATTGTTCCCGAACCGCCAAGCCCTTCACCCGGAACTCTTTTTATCTCTCCGCCAACTTCCGCAAGAACGCTTGCCCCCTCCGGAACAGCATCAAGTGCTTCCAGTTCTGAAAGTTTTTTAAATTCATAAGCCATTTTTATCTCACCTCAATATACATAAATATCATTTTCTTCATCCGTCAAAACAGCGTTATCCTCAACCGCTGCAGGTTCAACAACCCCTGCCGAAGCAAACATCGCGGTTACCTCTGCGGCAGAAATTCCGCTGCCAATATCATCGGGCAGATATTTTTTATCAAGTTTTTTAACTGTGTTAACGGGCACAATGCTCACGGTATGAGCCGCATCGGTGTCGAGAGTTTCTATGTAAAGCCCTGGCTTGGAAGCGTCTGCGCCAACGGAAAAAGGCTCTCCCGTATCTTCGCCCCAACCTAAATTCCAGATCAAAGTTTTATTGCCCAAATGGCGGGTATTTTCGTCACCCAAACCTTCAAAAATCTGTCCGCCGCGGCAAATACAAATGTATTCTTCCCCGTCCCACATAATTCTGTATGGTTCCTCCGGAATCATTTCCGGGGTGTTTGCTGCCTCTGCAACGTAAATCTGAAATTCTTCGTCAAGTTTAAAAGGCAGTTCCGTTTCTTCAAGAACAACCGGAATATCGCCGAAAGGTTTTTCTTTAAGCGAAGCATAAGTTCCTTCTGTTGCAGCCGGCGCAAGATTCGGCTTGTTTTTTATGTAATCTTTTTGGGTGCCGTCCGTCTGCGCCCAGTCCGCCTGTTTGATTTCAGCATTGTGAATAAAAGTTGCCGTACCGCCGTTTTCGGACGGAAGTTCAACGCCGGAAACATCTTCATAAACAATATCTTCGCCTTCCGGATTTCTTACCACTATGTTTTCAGCCATTCTATCGCCCCCCTTTTAAGTAATTTTTATAATGTTTCCGCTTTGAACGGTGCTCAAAGCCTGTGTAATTCCAAGCACTCCTTTTTTGAGCACCGGGTATACCCATTCTCCCGGTTTGATCCAAAGTTCCGCTTCAATTTCAACTCTCGTTCCGAAATTTGTTTCCGTGGAAATTGTTTCAGATGCTTGCATTTCGCTGTCAATGCCAAGTATAAGAACAGATTCAGTATCAATATCAGCCGCATTTGCCGCTTTCAATTCCGCTTTGGCATCCAATTTGAATACTGTAACTTCATCTTCCAAAGGCATGGAATTTGCCGCATTTGCTTCAGGAACAAAATCAAAATTGAATCCAAGCGTTTCTGTTGCTTTTGTTCCAACCGTTGTTGGTGCGTTCGCTTCTACTTCAAAAATAATCGGTATTTGTTCTTCTGTTTCGCAAATTGCCGCTTTCGGTGCAATGGCTTCCGTTTCAAAAACAAAAACAATCGGCTTATCATATTTCATCGGTGCCGTCAGTTCAACATAAAGTTCCTGCTCCATTTCAATTTCTGTACTGAAATCGATTTCTGAAACATCGCTTGAAATAATGTGGACTTCCATATCCGGCGAAGATGCAAGTTCAAAAAGAAAATCCATGTCGGTTTCCATAGGAACCGAAAAAGCATTTTTCATATCTGTTTCAAAATCAAATTCAAATCCGGTTTTTATTCCCATTTTTGAGCGGCGGACATAAACAATTTTTTCTCCGAGCTGGATCCTTTTGATTTTCTGCGGCGCAATTTCGCGCCCGTTCCAGATGATCATATTTCCACCTCGTCTTCAAAGATGTTGTAATAAACATCTTCTTCGGTTTTTTCAAGCGCATCAAATTCTTCCTGAGTACCGAACCACATTCTCACTCTTTCTCCGCTGTTTTCATCAAGAAGTTTTCCGGCTTCTTCCAACGCAGCATCAACTCTTTTTCCGTCCGGCATTTCAATATCTCCTGCTTTTGCAACGGCAAAATTTCCGTCCGGAACAATTCCGCTCTGAATTTTCAAAGCCATTTTTCACCCCTCCTTTACAGTTACGGAAAGATCCGAAATCATCGGATAATCGGAAACATAAACGATGTAATCTTTTATTACTCCGAATTTGTTTTCAAACGGAATTACCTGCGAAGCAAATTCGTAATCAAATCCCCCGATATTAAAAATCGAATTTCCCATTTCCTTCGGGTATGCGTACCAGAAAAATTTGTTTTCGCCGCCGTTTGCCCTAATGCTGAGGTTCTTTCCCGAAGAAAGTTTTTTCTCAAGCGAAAGAATAAATTCGCTTCCAACTTCCTGCGGTTTCTCGGAACAGCCGTAATAAATACCGTCCCAAAACCAAACTCTGCAGCTTTCTGATGCTGCCGCTCCTCTTTCATCTGTTGCCAAAAGTTCAAAGGTCCTTGTTTCCGAAATTTTTTCGGATACGGAAACAAAAGCTTTTCTTTCCGCATCAACCTCTTTTCCGTCAATCATAACGCTTGCCGGATCTTTATTAAGTTCCCATGAAAGCAAAACGGAATCCAGAAAATCCCCGTTTTCCCTGATTCCCGCATCGTGACCGAAAGATAATACCGAAATGGGAACATATTTAAGATCTTCAATTTCCTTTTCTACTTCCGAAAGTCTTTCGGAATAATCCCCTTCGTCAACTCCAAAACCTTTTTTTGCAAGAATCTCCCAAGAGCCGCTTGTGTCGCCTTCCGGAACAACTCCCTTGACCGGTGCCGTGTTGTTTCCCGCCACAACGTAAGAAGAACCGTTATAACTTACAACATCTCTTGAAAGCTGTCCGTCTTTATATGTTCCGTAACTTGTTTCGGCGTTCCATTCTCCCTTCCATACAAGTCCGGGAGAACCGGTTTTTCCGTCGTTTCCTTTTGTTCCGTTCATAATGCTCAAACCGTATTTTCTTCCGTCCGTAAGAATAACTTCTGCATTATTTATTCCTCCGTCCTCAAAGCTCGGTTCAAATATAATATCTCTGATCCCGGTTCCTGTGTCGCCTTTGTTGCCTTCTTTAACAAGGCCGGCCGCTTCCAGAAGAATTTTGTTTTTGTCTTCTTCTGTCCAATAATCAACTCCCGCAACCGGAACAAACTTTCCTTCTTCCGCCATTTCCAAAACTTTGTTTGCGGTGCCAAGTGCCGCCTGGCTTTTCGCGTCTATCTGTTCAGCGGCAGAAAGGGGAATTTCCGGAAGAATGTCGCCCTCTTCAAAACTTCCGTAAGAGTCAACGTAAATAAAGCAGCTGTCCGTGGTTATTCTCATTTTTCCTTCCGGATCCGTTCCGTGGAGCTTGACCTCCCATCTTCCTGCTTCAAGGTTAAGGTGCATGTCCCTTGTAATTTTGTCTTCCGAAAGGTTCACATCAAAAGTTGTTTCGCCTTTTGTAAAATGCGCCCATTTTGAAAGCCCGTTCCAATCATCTGTGCGAAAATCAAAAGAAGCTTCAGCATAATCTATCGAATCTGAAACAAGCCTGACTTTCCCTCCGGAAAGGTTCTGGTTCCTGACTGTAAATCTTAAAAGTTCCATTTTTTATCCGCTCCTTTTCCGAATGATAAGGCAGCCTCTTTCAAGGTCAAATTCCCAACGGCTTCCTTCTTCCGCCGTTTTAATTTCGTCCGGGTCATCAACAAAATAAAAACTTTCATCTATCTCGATAGTTCCCGGAATCCCGAAAGTTACCCAGCCGTGACATCTTGCGGTCTTGTTTTCGTCACAGATAAAAACAAAATCCGAAATTCCGTCGCCAAAATAAACAACATTGTCTTCCGCAACAACATTTCCGACGAATTCTTTTGTAATTTCCGGAAGCACAAACCCGGAATTTTCTTTTGCAACGGCTTCGATCTTTCCGGAAAGGCCTGTCATAAGCACCATTCCGTTTGTATTCCCGATTTTTCCGTCACCGGTTATGTTTCCGTGGACATGAACGTTTTTCGCCGCCCCGATGTCTTCCGGTTTTATGGGGTCTTTTCCGCCTGAAAAATGCTGCTTTGCGTGTATTTCTTCTGCTGCTCCAACCATCTCTGCGGAATAATCCCCTTTTTTTGCTTTGATGGCACCCGCTCTTCCGAAAACGGAAGTGACCGAACCGCTTTCAATAAGAAGTTTTTCAAGGTCTTCCTGGGTCGCAACTTTTCCGGCAATATATTCGATAACTTCATTGATCTTCGGAATGGCAATTTCTCTGACTATCTGTTCAACAGCTTTCTGCATATCTTCCGTGGAAAGTCCCGGAACATCCGGCTGTCCAAAAACTCCCTTCCCCTCAAGATCTGTTTCTTTTATAACTTCAAGTTCCATTTTTTCACCTCACTTTTTAAATCTTCCGCTTTCCGTGTATTCAAGCGAAAATCCGTAAAGTCCAAAAGCTCTGTCAATTTCATCGCAAACAATGCGGAACCCCGCCTTGTCAAATTTCCTTATCTTTGTTTTAAGGGTAACCGTTCTCGGCATAACATTTCCGTTCCATTTAAAATTCGCCCAGTTAACGGAACTCCAGGCAAAATAGGAAATTTTATCGGTCCATTCCTTAAGAACATTCCATTTTCCGCCGGTTTTATATTCAAGCCGCACTTTGTTCTGCGCATAGGGCGCAAGTTCCAGGGCGACCGTCCGAATATTTTTGTTTTTCCAAAAAGTTTCTCCGGCAAAATCCGGAACTGTCCAGTATGCCTCAATGGGCCTGCTTTCTCCGCCGCAATGATCTTCATAACTTACGGCAGTTTCTCTGTCTTCAATAAACCAGCAGATGTTTCCCTCTTCATCTCCGAAAAAAAGACCGCCGTCTTTTTCCCAAAGCACCCTTGCATTGATCCCGGTCCAAAGATAACATTCATACTGAAAATTCGAAAGCGGCTCTCCTCTCTGATAGCTTCTTTGGCTTGTGTCAAGAAGCCAGAGTTTTCCCCCGACCGCAATCACAAAAAACTGTTTCCATTTAATGCAAAAAGCTTCATCAAGTTTTTCCCCGCAAAGAACTTTGTTGATAAAATAACTTCTGTTTTGGGTATATTTTTCTCCGCTTATATCCTCGGTGGTAATGGCATAAACTCCGCGATTCGTAAGAAAAAGCTGTTCTTTGTCAATAAAGGCAAAACCGTTCGGACAAACCGCCGCCTCACCCTGAAGATGCTTTTCAATGGGGAACGAAACATTTCCCTCATCATCAATAACCGAAGTTCTTATAATAATGCTTCTTCCGTCCCTCGGGTTCGAAATATAAGCTCCGATTGCGTTTTCAATTATCGAATATCCTAAAATTTCGCTGCCCTCGCCGCAAAGTTCCGAATAATAAATATCCGGCCAGTAAGTCGGGTCACCCGCAGCGCACCAAAAATCTCTTCCCGGTTCATCCGGGTTTCCGCAAAGAAAAATTCGTGTCGAAGCGCCGCCGGTATCAAAAGTAACGCTCCTCATGCATTTGTTTATCCTGTTTTCATATCCGTCAAAATCTTTCTCCGCTTCAATAACAAGGTTATCTTCCCCCGTGATCGGAGCTTTGGAAATTGCTTCGTTAAAAACAATTTTTCCGTTTTCTCTGTCAACGGAAAAATCCGTTCCTTCCGTTTTTTCTTCCATTTCACCGTTTTCGTTCATGATCCAGGCTCTGACTTTCCCTGCGGACAGATCCTTCTTTGAAAGGCTAAAGTTTTTTTCCGTTCCGGTGCTGCAAAGAAAACTTTCTTTCCACCTTGAAGAAATAAGGTTAAATTCCTCTTTTTTGGTTCCTCCCGGTTCCCGGGCGTAAACTGCTCTAACGGTAATTTTTTCTCCTTCTTCCGGAGCTGTTTCAAAAATAATTTTGTTTTCGGAAACAACGACTTCTTTCTCATCGTTCCCGCTCATAACGGAAACGATCCTTTCCGGAACTTCTTCAAGAACAAAGCTTTTGTCCGTCCCGTTTCCTTCCAAAACCGTTTCCTTTTCAAATTCGTCCGCATTTTTGGAAATCAAAACGGTGGGGATATAGGCATCGTCGCAAAGCGGCCAAACATCCGTCCCGTCGCAAACCAAAGCTTCAAAACCGTCAAAAATATAAAGCCTGCTTCCCACTATCTGTCCGGTGGAAATCGAATCTGCCATTCCTTCCCAAACCTTTTTTTCATCAATAAAAAGATTTTTTCCGGCATGGATAACAAGGTGCTTTCCAAAAACAAAAGCCCCGTTTATTCTGCCTTCACATTTTTTAAAAAGAGAGAAGCCGGTGCGTTTGATCGGGTTGCCTTTGGAATCCGGCATCATATTCGGCGCATCCGGGCTTCTCTTTTTATCAATATCTGCAGGTGCGGAACTAAGGTCAATTCCGGCAAAAGAAGTTATTTCAAGGATCTTCGGCGAATTTTCCGGAATATTTTTAAAATTTATTTTTCCCGGCATATTCTCTCCTCCTTATAATCTTAAAGGCCGCGTTTTTTGTTGTATTCTTCTTCCATTTTTGCAAGAGAAAGAAGATATTCAAGCCACTGTTCATTGTATTTTCTTTCGTTTTCTGCAGCATTTTCGCTGTTTTTTGCGGAAAGCTCATCAAGACTGTTCAAAAAATCCCCGTGTATGTCGTTTCTGCCGTCCTGATATTTTGCATTGAGATTTGCAATCATGCTTTCGGAAGCCCCGCCGTTGATTCCCGCAGCAGCCATCTGTTCCGGAAGCGCTGCCTGTTCTCTCTGCTGAAGAACCCAGTTTTCCCTGAGCGCTTCATCTCTTTCCTGTCTTAATTTCTGTGCCCTGCTTTCAAATTCCGCTCTTGCCCTCTGCGAATATTTGTTTTTCAGATCTTCAATAGCTATCTCGGCATTCTGCCTTGCTTCGGAAGGTTCTTTTTCCTGCTCCTTCCAAAAAGTAATTGTCTTTGCCATCAAAATTTCTCCTTTCCCAAAAAATCTGTTTTTCCGGCGGGAAAATTCCCGCCGGAAATTCAATCTCAGACAATGGTTCTTTCTTCATCAACAGCAACAGCGGAAGTAAAAAGTTCTTCGCTGAAAGCAACTGCCTTCGCGATATATTTGCCTGCGGAAAGCGCAACGCTGCCGCCGCTGGTGGTCTCAACAGCGGTTTCGCTGAATCTCGGATCAGTGCCGTCGGTGGTAACGCGGATCTTGTTTGCATTTTCGGAAGTTACAATAAGGTTGCTGCCGGAAAGGGTAAAGGCAGGCTTTTCCTGAACTTTTTCACCTTCAACCGCCGCATAAACGCCGTCGCATTTTGCACCGATTACAAAAGCGTCATAGATAAAACGTCCTTCAATAAGCGCGCCGTTGATACCTGCAGGATTTTCTTTAATGAAATAATCCTGAACTTTTTTCGGCTGAAGAACGGAATTTCTGTAAACAATAAGGAAATATGCCTTATTATCGCCTTTCATAAGATAATCGTCCGGAACAGTTACAACCTGTGCGCCCATAAAAGTACCAACCGCACCTTTTACAAGAGCCTCTTTTGCAAGGGCTTCAACACCGATAAACTGTTTGGAAAGGCGGAGCATTCCGAACCAGCTCCAGCCGATAAAAATAAATCTTCCTTCCGCCGGAACTTTTTTATTGCCCATTTTTACCATTCCGTCGGAAATCATTTTAACAATGGTATCTTCGGTAGGTTCTTCTTCAATGGCTTCAACGGTACCGGCATAATCGATAAATTTGCGAAGGGCATATTTATCCATTTCCGGAATTGCCTGTTCGCTCATTTCGATATTAAGAATTTTGGAAGCCTCTTTTGCTCCCATCTGTTCAGCGTTGTTACCTTTGTCAACGGTAATGGAAAAAGAACGGTCCCTTTCAACAACCATATCCTGAACGGTATCCTGTGCCTCTTTCGGTTCACCGTAACGGTTGGTGCCGCTGCGTTTGTAATCGTTAAGTTCCTGGGAAACAGCGGTGTAAACTTTAAGATTTTTAACACCGGTAAATTCATAGTCTTTGCAGGCAATTCCGTCAACATAAGATTTCTGGCTGAATGCCTGCGCAAGTTCCTTTGCATATTTGCTAGCAAGATTAACTGCCATAATTAAAATTCTCCTTTCTGTTTTAAAAACCAAAGGGCGGTAAATTTTTTATCAGTATTCTTTAAAAAGCCCTTCGGCAAATTCATCTGCTTTAAAAATTCCCGCCGCGGAAGTAGCCGAACCTGTGCTGTGCTCCCTTGCGTAAATTTTCTGTGCTTCTTTAATCTGTTCGTTTTTAAGTTTTTCGATTTCTTCCAAAAGCTTTTCGTTTTCTTTAAAAAGCCTGTGTTTTTCAAATGCCGCTTCAAGGGGAATTCCCCCTTCCCATTCTTCAACAACTTTTCCGGCAAGCTTTTCGATACCTTCTCCGGAATGTTCCGAAAGAAAAGTTTCCAGTTCCGAAAGCTTTGTTTCCCATTCTTCGTTCAAAACTTCCTCTTTTGCTTTTCCCGCTTCAATTCGGAAATTTGCAAGTTCCTTCGCGGTTTCCCTGTTCATTCCGGGGTTTGTTTCCATAATTTCCCCAATCGCTTTTTCAAGGGTTGCCTTTTTAATGGCCCAAAGGATCTCGTTTTTCATTTCTTCCTTGGGAATCCCCCTTAATTCAGCAAGTTTTTCAAAAATTTCGGTGTCATTTTTCACTTCACCAAACTCTTTCGAAAGCTCGTCATATTTGCTGCCTTTTTCAAGAATTTCAAAAATCTTTTCCGGTTTTCTGCCAAGCGCGTTTGCAAAAGCAAAAACGGCATTCTCAAAATCGTTTTTTTCGTGCTCATTTTCATCTTCCGCGTGCTCAAAGCTTTCTTTCCCGTGCTCAAAATCATCTTCTTCAAAAAAAATCTTTTCCTTTTCCGGTTCTTCAAAAAACGCTTTTTCAAAAAGTTTTTCTTTCATCAATTTCTCCTTTCAAATTCCATACATAAGAAGATTTTCCATTTCCATATCAAAAACATGTTCTTCGTCATCTTCGGCGCTTTCTTTTTCCATAGGCCTTGCTGCCGCCCAATATCTAAGTGCGTCCGCTGCATGGGTATATTCGTGAACTTTATCGCCCACATCGTTTGGGTTTCTGCTGTCAAAAACAAGCGCCGGAAGCGTTCTTATAACTTCCGTACAGTTTGAAAAAATCCTTAATCTTGGCTTTTCTTCTCCAAATTCATTTTTTCTCGGATGTAACCATTCTTTAAGACAATACCAACCCTGAACTCTGTCGTTGCTTGCTTTAAAAAGCGGGATCCCTTTTTCAAGAAAAATTTCCGCAACGCTTTTTCCCGTGTCCTGCCTTCTGTTCCACATATCCGGCGGCGCAATATAAACTTCCGGAAAATCGTTCCCCTGCGCTTCAAGAATGGCCTTTGCCGCTTCGCTTATGATAAGTCCGCTTTTATAAATTTCCCGGTAAACAAAAGCATTTCCGAAATTATCAACCGCGATCCAATACCCCGCAAGCATATCAAGCCCATAATCCATTGCGAAATATCTTCTCCAGTCCTTTCCGATCTCAAAAGGTTCGCAAACATGAAACTGCCTTCTCCATTCGGAAAAATACTGTCCTTCGTTTGTATCCCAATCTCCCAAAAGAAGCTGTTTCCGGTCTTTTTCCGAAAGATTTTTAAGCCTTTTTACATATTCCGGATCTTTTTTCATAAGAGCCTTGTTTTCAAAAACCGTTGCCGGAATAAAAAGCCTTGTTCCGTTTTTTGTTCTGTGGATCTTTCCCGGTTCCCCAATGTCGATAAATCGCTGTTTCACCCAGGAATGTCCTATTCCGCCGGGGTTTGTGGAACTTTTCATAGCTCTCGGAAAATCCGAAACGCCCCTGAGCCTCGACATAAGGTATAAATACATCTGCTCTGTAAAATGGGTAAGTTCGTCAAAACGGATAACGTCATATTCCGCGGACTGATAACGGTAAATGTCCGTTTCGCTGTCGCAGTAACCAAAATCTATCACCGAATCATTAACAAAAGTTCCGGTATGTTTCGATTCCGAATATTTATAAATTTCTTTCGGAAAAAGTTCAAGCGAAACTCTGATAAGGCTTTTTTCAAGTTCCGGAAGGGTTCTTCTCAAAATAAGCTGCTTGCTCTTCGGATATTTCATTGCATAAATAAGCGCATCGCAAAGCTGACCGTAACTTTTTCCGCCGCCGGCAGCCCCGCCATAAAGAACTTCGTCCGCTTTTCCCGTGGAATCAAGAAATTCTTTCTGTTTTGGAAAAAGCGTTATCTCAGTCCTCATCCGAATCCACCTTCACAACGATTTCATAATTTTCCTTTTTGCCGGAAGCACCGCTTTCTTTTTCCGAAAGCATTCCGCCAAGTTTCGCAATAAACTCAAGACTTTTCATCGCAATTTTGTCGTCGAACTGATATTCTCCCGTCGGAACATATTCCTTTAGTTCTTTGTCCCAAACCATGACCGGTTTTGCCTGAACCGCCCTTTCATACATCTCCCAAAGTTCCCGAAGAACCCTGTTTTTGTTATCAAGAAGACTGTTTTTTATGTATTCTTCCTGAAGTTCGCAAATCCTTGAAATAACTTTTTCGTTTTTCATAAGACGATAGCTGTATGCCCTTGCGGAAGTTTTTTTGTAACCCGCCCTGAGCGCCGCCCTCATCGGGTTATAATCGCAAATATATTCCTGACAAAATCTTTTCATCTTTTCGTTAAGCGCCAATTTTCCGCCACCTTCTTTCTAAATCATCTTTTTCAAAAAACCACATCCGTTCCAGATTTATTAACACGTTTTGTGCTGTTCGTTTTTATAAATACTCTCCAAAAAATGCTTGTAAAATAAAAGACAAAAGCTGCCTGTGCTTTGGAATCTTCGGTTCTTCCGAATAAAGCCCTTTTTTGTAAAATACATTCTTTTATTTACGCTTTTTCCGAAATCCAAACTCCGCCGGCACATCTTTCTTTTCTGCCCGGTTTAATTCCGAAAAAGCGTTTCAAAACAAACAACACATTTCGTGTTGAATGCAATATAACACATACTTCGCCTTTTGTCAACACATATTGTGGTATATTTTCGCACCAACACTTGACATTTACACATTTTGTGGTATTATAGTGTTGAAATCAACACAAAAAGGAGTTTTATCAATGCCCGACTTCAGCACAGTCTTCAAAAATCTTCGTAAAGACAACAACCTCACCCAGGCGGAACTTGGAAAAAAACTTGGCGTTGCCCCAAGTACCGTCGGAATGTATGAAAGAGGTCAGCGTGAACCGGATTTTGAAACTCTCGAAAAAATTGCAAACTATTTTTCCGTAAATATGAACACCCTTCTCGGAAAAGAAAATGCTTTCGATGAAAAAAGCTCCTCCGTTGTCGGAATAAAAATTCCCGTTCTCGGAAAAGTTGCCGCCGGAATTCCCATAACCGCTGTTGAAAACATTCTCGATTATGAGGAGATCTCTTCCGAAATGGCCGCTTCCGGCGATTATGTTGCACTCAAAATCCAGGGCAGCAGCATGGAACCAAGAATGTATGACGGCGACGTTGTAATCGTTCGCGTCCAGAGCACCGTTGAACACGGCGAAGTCGCCGTCGTTATGGTCGATGGTTCGGAAGCCACCGTAAAAAAAGTCCAGTTTTTGAGCAACGGAATCCTTCTCCAGCCTTTCAACCCTTCCTATGAACCTATTTTCTATTCCAAGGAAGATGTTGAAAATCTTCCGGTAAGGATCTTCGGAAAAGTTGTTGAATGCCGCCAGAAATATTGATATATAAAAAAGTGAAGCACGCCTTTGGCGTGCTTCACTTTTTTTATTTTTCTATCATCATTTTTACAATTTCCGAATCCG
>JAGBAZ010000056.1 GCA_018110905.1 Oscillospiraceae bacterium | reverse complement strand
ATGGAAGAAACTGAAAGATTACTAACTGAGTAAATTCCAATTTGACAAACTGATTAGCATAGTTTCAGTCTTAAAAGAAAGTTTCACTTCCCGCTTAATAGTTTCATTTTTTGAGTGAAACCAAATGAAACCTTTTGAAACCGTATCATTATTATCAAACTAATTCAATAAAAACCCGGTGGAATTTTCCTCCGGGTTTTATTTTTTGAATAAATCGATTCATAGCAGCCAAAACTTTTTCATAAGATTAAAGCGGAGGCGAATTTTATGAATTTAACCAAAAAACGCAAGGAAAAGGAACTTTTGAAAAAGAAAAGGGAAAATCGCGAACGCCTTCGGCAGGATATCGAGGATCTTGAAGCGGAAATCCGGAAAACCGAAACGGTTTTTAACCTTACCACAGATGAATATCTTCTTGAATCCGCAATTTTTGAACATAATGCCCAGAGGGCAAAAATGAATTATCTTCTTAAACTTGCAAAAGAAATTTAAACAGAAAAGCAGAGATACAATTTTGTGTATCCCTGCTTTTCTTTACACATAAATTCAAAAGAAGCGGTTATATTTCTTTTACCTAACATTTTTATAATATCAGCTTTTATAATAAATGTCAATATTTTTTAACATTTTTGTGTTAAAATGTACTTTTTGCACAATCAATATTGAACAATTTCGTATGGTATTGCGGATTGAAAAACGCCTGAAACAGTGGTATATTTAAATCACAGAAAGGATGATTCCAATGTACAACTGAAAAAAGAAAACTCGTAAAGAAGGGTTTTCTTAAAAAAGGGATCGAATGACCTTCGGCTGAAAAGTTTCAAAAAAGCTGTTAGAAGAAGTGCAAAACAACCAATTCTCTGAAACTATTAATGGTGATACGAAGGCTTCGGTATCAAAAGAAAGCGAGGTTGAAATATGTTAGATTTTAAGAGTTCACAGAAATAACCCTTGGCTGATGCAGGTGAAAGATGCATTCGGTCAAGGGTTATTTCTCATTTATAAGGCTTTTTTTATGTTCGCCCAATGGGGCGTTTTTTTATGCACTTTTTAATAAAAAAAATCCGGCTGCAAGGCCGGATAACATATATAATTTATCAAAAAGTATCGTAAATGTCAATAGTTTTCAACAATTTGCTTTGCAAATATACTTTTTGCACAAACAAAAACCGAAAATTTCGTGCGGAATTGCGGATTGAAAAATTGAAAAAACAGTGGTATATTTAAGTCACAGAAAGGATGATACCCGATGTACAGATAAACATCAGGAACTCAGATCAAAAAGTAGAAGAGATGAAATGAATAATCTGAAAAGAAGATCTGAGTTTAAAACATCGCTGACCTTCGGAAAGAACAAATAATAAAAAAGTTCCGGCATAAAGATCAACCCGCTTAAGGGGAAAAGAATGACAAAAGACGTGTTAATGGGAACGAGAAAAAATTGACATACGAAGGCAGCAGCAGAACATCCGAATAAAAAGAAAGAGAGGTTAAAATGATGTTAGATACTAAAATAGAACAGAAATGACCCTTGCTTTATCGTAGGTGAAAGATGCGATAATTCAAGGGTCATTTCATTTGTAAAACGTTTGCGCCAACGGGCGCTTTTTTTATTTTCGGGAAAGCATTCGCCCGGTTCCCTTTTTGATCGTAAAATAAAAAAAGACAGCCATTTTTGGCCGCCCAACATTTTTAATATACTCCTCCGGAGGACAAATGTCAATAGGCCGAAGACGATTTCTGTGTTTTGCACAACTTCATCGCTTTAACTTAGTGAAATATTGCGGATTGAATTTTCTTAAAAATGGTGGTATATTTAAGACACAGAAAGGATGATTCCAATGTACAATTAAAAATTGAAAGTTTAATTTTTTTAAAACTTTCAGAGGAAAAACCGTTACCACCTTTGGTAAAAAAATTTCCGGCATAAAATCAGGTCCCAACTTTTGATTAACGCATTTTTATTTAATAGGCTTAAAGTAAGAAGCGTCCGGGAATTATAATTCAGCCAAAGACAACGAGTCGAATGTACGAAACTGTAGAAAGAGAGGTCAAATTGATGTTAGATACTAAAATAGAACAGAAATGACCCTTGCTTTATCGTAGGTGAAAGATGCGATAATTCAAGGGTCATTTCATTTATAAAAATGTTTGCGCCGAAGGGGCGCTTTTTTTATTTTTCAAGAAGTTTTTCAATATATACGAAAAGGCTCTCCTCGCTCATCATTCCGAGCTGGCCGTGAACAAGTTCACCCTCTGCGTTTATAAAAGCTGTTGCCGGAAGAGAACTTGCTCCATAAACCCCGGCCGCGGAAAGATCCGTATCATAATAAACCGGGAAGGTATAGCCTTTTTCCTCAATAAATTTCATCGCGTCTTCTTTTGTTTCCTGATAGCCGTCGGTGACATCTATCATCATGAAAACAATTTCGTCACCATATTCGGCAAACGCTTTTTCGAAAGAAGGCATTTCCTTAACGCAGTATCCGCACCAGGTTGCCCAGAAATTTATTACAACCGGCTTTCCTGCAAAATCCGAAAAATTGACCGCATTCCCTTCCCCGTCATAAACAACAAAATCCGGGGCAAGCGTTGCTTCGGAAGAAGTTTCTCCGGAGGGAACTTCGTTTCCCGGCTGATAATTTTTTGAAAGATATTCGTATCCCAAAACGGCAGCAAGAAGCAGAACCGCCGCACAAAGCACAATTACAGCAAATTTTGTTTTTTTCATAAAATCCTCCTTTAATTAAAAAGCGCAAGCAAGGCATTGAGCCATCCAAACATCATCGAAACACCGACTATTATCAGAAAAACTCCACAGGTCTTATTAATAATTCCATAATGTTTTTTAATAAAATCAAAAGCGGAAGAAAGTTCGTTCAGAAGAACTGCGGAAACAACGAACGGAATTCCAAGACCAAGCGAATACACCAGAAGAAGCAAAAGCCCCTGCAAGGCCGTTCCGGAATTCGAAGCAAGCATCAAGGCCGAACCGAGAAAAGCTCCCACGCAGGGCGTAAGGCTTACCGAATACACTATTCCGAACAAAAACGCTCCAAAAAGGCCTTCTGTCATTTTAAAATTACTTATTCCTTTAAAAAAAGGAAGGTCAAAAACTTCCAGATAGCTCAGTCCGAAAACAATTACCAGCGCACCGGTGACAATATTTACGGCTGTCTGATATTTTGAAAGAAAACCGCCGAGAGTTCCGGCAAAAAGCCCGAGCAGACTGAAAACAGCAGTGAATCCGAGCACAAAGCAAACTGCTCTTTTCAGTACATTTCCTTTTTTCTCTTTTCCTCCGGCAAAATAGGAAACATATATCGGCAGCATCGGAAGCATGCAAGGCGAAATAAACGAAATTATTCCTTCAAGAAAAGTTATGATATATTGCAAATTTATCCCTCCTTTGGATTTTTTATTTTATCATATATCATTTAAAAAATCTTCTTTTTCAATAAAAATTTACATTTGTTTTTTATGTTTTTTATTGCAATAAGTGCTATAATTGAAAAAACATTTTTAAGTGAGGCAGAAAATGATAACCCTTTTACTCCTTATTCTCCTGATCTCATATTGGGCATATAGGAAAGCTTTTTATTCTTCACCAAAAAAGCGAAGCACAACCCATCTTCTTCCGGATTCTCCGCAATATGCCAAAGTCAATCCTAAAATAAAAAGACTTATCGAAGAAATGGAAGCGGTTCCTTTTGAGGAAGTTTCCATAACCACTTTTGACGGGCTGCGGCTTTTTGCAAAATATTATCATCTTTCCGATTCCGCACCTCTCCAGATTCAGTTCCACGGCTACCGAAGCACCGGAATACGTGATTTTTCCGGAGGCTTTTCCCTTGCAAGAAAAATGGGACGCAACGTGCTTGTTGTTGACCAAAGAGCCGGAGGGAAAAGCGAAGGAACAACCATTTGTTTCGGAATCAAGGAAAAATATGACTGCCTTGAATGGATAAAATATGCGATAGACCGTTTCGGCGATATTCCCATAATGCTCACCGGAATTTCCATGGGCGCTGCAACGGTGCTCATGGCATCGGAACTTGATCTTCCCGAAAACGTAAAATGCATTGTCGCCGACTGTCCATATTCTTCCCCGGAAGAAATTATAGCTTTGCAATGCGGCGAAATGGGTATCCCGCCGAAAATCGGAATGCCTTTTGTAAAGCTTGGGGCAAGAATTTTCGGAAACCTTAAACTTTCCGGCGAAGGCGCGGAAAAGGCTGTCCGGAACACAAAAGTTCCTATCCTTCTTGTTCACGGAGAAGAGGACGATTTTGTCCCCTGCGAAATGAGCAGAAAAATCCATGCGGCCAACCCGGAAATGATCACTTTTGAAATTTTTCCGGAAGCTGCACACGGGGTAAGCTTTATTGTTGATACAGAAAGATATGAAAAGCTCTATTATGCCCTTTATGAAAAATACGGGATTTAAAAAAATCCTCCGGATTTCCGGAGGATTTTTTTATTTTACCATTGCAACGGCCGAAAGAGGCGGAATTTTTATTTTTTCTTCTGCAAAGAAAAGGTGCTCGGTTCCTGCGGTTTCGTCAAAAATCCGCACGCTCCATTTTCCAACGGGAAGATAGATCTCCTTTTCTTCGGTTTCCGCATTGAAAGCGATAAAAATCGCTTCGGCGGTTTCGCCGTTCACGTTTCCCCAGATATGAAAAGCCGGAACGTTTATTTCGCCGGTTCTTACGTCCGTAACGTGGGAATAAACTTCGCCCGGGGTTTTCATCCTCAGGGCTCCGTGGGCTTTTCTGAATCTTATAAGGCCTTTATAGTATTCAAAAACCTTTTTATATTCCGGTTTTTCAAGATTGCTCCATTTAATGCTGTTGACGGAATCCGGACTGTTATAGCTGTTGTGCTCAAAAGTTCCGTCCGGGTTGGTTTTGCTGCGGAGCATTTCTTCCCCGGCAAGGAAAAGCGGAACACCCTGGGAAAGCATATAAACCGCCGCGGCAAGGTTGTTGCGGCGAACTGTTTCGGCAAAATCCGCTTTTGGAAGTGCAACGGAAATTCTGTCGAAAAGGGTGTAACCATCGTGGCAGGAAACGTAGTTTACGCATTTGCTTGGGTTTTTGCACCAATCCGGCATTCCCCTGAAGCATTTTCCCAAAAGGGAGCCATGGAGTTCTTTTCCCGTAATAAAGCCTTTTTCTTCGGCATCAAACGCCGTTCCGGTAAGGAAATCCCTTATGGTATCGCTGAAGAAGGAACAGCCGGGCATTTTTTCGGAATTATACTGGTGAGCAAGTTCGACCACAGATTTCGTAACCGTTGTTGCCATATTCCAGCCTTCGCAATAGAAAATCACGTTCGGGTGGGTCGGGTGTACCGCTTCGGTTATTTCGTTCATGGTTGCAATATCCAGAAGCCCGGAAAGGTCAAAACGGAAACCGTCGATGTGGTATTCATCTGCCCAATATTTTACCGAATCCACGATATATTTTTTTACCATGCTTCGTTCCGAAGCGGTATCGTTTCCGCAGCCGGAACCTTCGGAATAAACTCCGTTTTCATCGATTCTGCTGAAATAACCGGGGACAAGAACGTTGAAGCAGAAATTTTTCCGGTCATAAACATGGTTATAAACCATATCCATAACAACGCCGATTCCGTTTTTATGGAGTTCGCGGACCATTTTCTTCATCTCGGAAATCCTGATTTCGCCTTTGGCGGCATTGGTCGAATAGGAACCTTCCGGAACGTTGAAGTTCATGGGGTCATATCCCCAGTTGAACTGATTTTCTTCGGGTTTTGCCTCATCAACGGAACCATAGTCAAAACTCGGCAAAAAATGGATATGGGTGACGCCGAGTTCCTTTATATGGTCAAGACCGGTGGAAATTCCTCCGGGAGTTTTTGTTCCGGTTTCCGCCACGCCAAGGAATTTTCCTTTGTTCCTAATTCCGGAATTTTCGTCCACGGAGAGATCGCGGACATGAAGTTCGTAAAGAATCGCGTCGGTGATATTTTTGTCATAAAAAACGCCTTTGTCGTTTTCCCAACCCTCCGGGTTTGTTTCCGAAAGGTTTATTACCATCGAACGCTTTCCGTTGACGCCGAGAGCTTTTGCATAAGGATCCGGCGCTTCTGCGCTTTCTTTGCCTTCAACAACGGTGGAAAAAGTATAGTAAACGCCGTTAAGGTCGCCGTTTTTTTCGGCGACCCATGTTCCGCAAACATCTGCGGTCATATTTATTTCTTCTGTAAGATCTTTTTCGTCCGGGTTTCCGCTTTTATAGAATCGAAGTTTTGCTTCGGTTGCTGTGGGAGCCCAAAGACGGAAAAATGTTTTTTCCGGTGACCATTTGAAACCAAGATCACCGGAAAAAGTATATTTTGATTCAAAATCTTCGGAGGAATAAACCTTCGGATTCACGGTAGAAATACCCCTTTTTGCTTATTTTTTGCCAAAAAGTCCGCCGAGAACATCGCCGACTTTGTCCATATCGATTTTATCAAGAGCAATTTTCGCTTTGATTCCGTCAACAATTTTTTCGATCTGATCATTAGGAAGATCGATACCGATAAGACCTTCAACGGTGGTTATGGGATCTTTTTTGAACTTTGCGGCAATATCTTTATCGTTTTTTATTTTTTCAACGATTTCGTTTATTTTATCTTTAATGATATCCATTTTTCTTCTCCTTATCCTTTGAAGAATGTATCGAAAATTCCGCGGACAATTTTCTTTCCGACTTCGCGTCCGATGGTGTTTGCGGCGGAGTTTACTGTTTTATTAAATGCGCTGGTTGCTTTTTTAGTTGCCTTGGAAGTTTTTTTCTTGGATTTTTCTTTTTCTTTCTTCTCTTTTTCCTTGGCTTCCTTTTCAGCGGCTTTCTTTTCTTCTTCCGCCTCTTTTTCCTGCTGTTCGGTCAGAATTTCGTAAGCGGATTTTTCATCCTTTGTTTCCTCATATTTTCCGAAAAGCGGACTTTGTTTTATGGCGGCTTCAACATCCGCATCGGAAGCAGCGTCCATTGAACTGCTTGGCGGAAGGATATTCGCTTTTTCGACTATTGTGGGAACGCCTTTTTCATCAAGAACAGAAACAAGCGCTTCGCCGGTTCCAAGGGCAACAAGAGCTTCCTCCGTATCGAAATTCGGGTTTGCGCGGAAGGAATTTGCCGCGGCGCGAAGAGCTTTTTGGTCCGCAGGAGTATAGGCGCGAAGCCCATGCTGAACGCGGTTGCCTATTTGACCAAGCACGGAATCCGGAACGTCCGAAGGATTCTGGGTTATGAACCAGACGGAAACACCTTTTGAACGGATAAGGCGAACCATTCTTTCAACGGTTTCAATAAGAGCTTTTGGAGCATCGTCAAAAAGAAGATGAGCTTCGTCAAAGAAGAAAGCAAGCTTCGGTTTTTCAAGGTCGCCGGCTTCCGGGAACATTTCATAAATTTCGGAAAGCATCCAGAGAAGGAATGTTCCGTAAAGAAGCGGGTGCTGGAAAAGTTCCTGACATTCAAGAATGTTCATAACGCCGCGGCCGTTTTCGTCCCAATCTATCCAATCAGAAAGATCAAGTTCCGGCTCGCCGAAGAAGATGTTTCCGCCTTCGTCCTCAAGTTTGAGCAGCGCGCGCTGGATCGCGCCGATGCTCTGAGGAGAGATGTTTCCGTAAGTGAGCTTATATTCCTTTGCGTTGTCGCCGACATACTGGACCATTGCCCGGAGGTCTTTTAAATCGGAAAGAAGGAGTTCTTCGTCATCGGCAATTCTGAAAACGATTCGAAGCACGCCGTCCTGGACCGGAGTGAGTTCAAGAAGTCTTGAAAGAAGTTCCGGACCCATCGAAGTTACGGTTGTGCGGATAGGGTGGCCTTTTTTACCGTAAACGTCAAAAAATCTTGCAGGATAACTTTCGTAACCATAGCCGAAATCATCAAGGCCCATATTATCAATGCTTCTGCGGATATGTTTATTCTCTTTTCCGGGATTGATCATTCCTGTAAGGTCGCCTTTGATATCCCCGAGGAAGACCGGAACGCCCATATCGCTGAAACTTTCCGCAATAACCTTAAGGGTAACGGTTTTGCCGGTACCGGTTGCGCCGGCAATAAGTCCATGGCGGTTAGCCATTCCCGGTTCGAGAAAAACCGCTTTTTCGCCGGTTGCAAGCCAGATTTTATGAGTATCTTTAAGGTACATAGGAACACCTCCAAAGCCAGAGTTTTAACCTTTCCTATTTTAACATAGTAAAAGATTTTAGTCCACAGTTTTAATAAATTTATGGAATTAAAATGGCTTTAAACTTCCGCTAAACTTTCGGTTCAGCAAAATAAACCGACCGTCGGTTGAGTTATTTTTTCTTCTGGGGTATAATCAAATCATCGAAAGGAGATGTTTTTTAATGGAAAAACAGACATTGGGACAAAAAATTTTTGAACTTCGAAAAGCGAAAAACATGACCCAGCTTGAACTTGCAAACCAGCTCAATATTACGGACAAGGCGGTTTCAAAATGGGAACGCGACATTTCCTGCCCGGACATAAACACCTTCCCGAAGCTTGCGGAAATACTCGGAGTTTCCGCCGACGAACTTTTGCAGGCGAACGCCAGCACAAAGGCCGAACACGGTGAAATGAAGGACACCTTCGATATGGTGCTCAAAGCAATTCCTCTTGCATTAAGCATTGGTGTAACCGTGCTCACCGCCATTGATCAGATTTATTGGGAAGATGCGGTTTCTCTTCTTGGGCTTGCGGTTCTTGCCATTGCGGTGAGAAATTTCAGAGAAAAATAATATCGGCAAAAAAACAAAACTCCCGTGCTCAAATTTTGAGCACGGGAGTTTTCGATGTTTTTTATTTGCTTATAAAACTCTCAAAGCCGGAGGAATAATGGATTGTTCCGTCCGGTTCGACCCACATTGCCTCGGTGTTTTCAATGGATTCGATGAGCGCCATTCCTTCTTCAAGGCCGAGGTTGAAGCAGGCGGTGGAAACCGCATCCGCAAGACCGGAATCCGGAGTAAGAATCGAAACGGAAGTGAACGTATCCTTCGGGAAAAGGGTTTCCGGATCGATTATATGGTGATATTTTGTTTCTCCGACGTAATAATAACGCTGGTAGGAACCGCTTGTTACAAGGGCAAGATCGCTGAAGCAAACTTTAAGAATGAAAGTCTGCTCGGAGGTAAGGTCAGGGTTCTGGATTCCTGCAACCCAGCCGGTTCCGTCGCCCTTCGGCCCGATAGTACGGATATTTCCGCCGATGTTGAGAGTGTAATTATCAACGCCCATTTCCTCAAGGCTTTTTGCAATTCTTTCGGTTGCATATCCTTTTCCAATTGCGCCGACGTCAACTTTAAGTTCCGGATCCGCAAAGAAAACAGTGCTGTTTTCTTTATCGATGATTATATCGTCGATATTGCAATGCTCTGCAGCCGCTTCAAGCATATCCATCGGCGGAACTTCCGCATTGGGATAATCGTAATTTCCCGCTTCGCGGTAATTATGCCAGATTCTGAGCACGGAACCCATTGCATAATTTGTTTTTCCTTGGGTGAGGTCATACATTTCCCGGCAGAATTCAAAAAGAGCAATTATATCTTCGTGAACTTTTACCGGAGCTTTTCCTGCTTCCCTATTTATATCATATATGTTGGTAACACCTTCATAATGATTATAAATATCATAAAGTTTATGAAAATGTGCAAGCTGTTCTTCAACAACGGCGCAGTTTTCGTCAAATTCCTCCTGGGAATAATCGTAACCGACTATGGTCGAAGCGGTATCGAAATAATCCATATAGGATTTTGTAAATTTCTGTTTCTGCGGTTCTTCCGGGCTTACCGGAACTTCCGGTTCGATTTGAGCACAGCCGGAAATGCCGAGCACCATGAGCACTGCAAGCAAGAGAGAAAGAATTTTCTTCATCATTTTCCTCCTTGAAAAATTTATTTCAAAACTATAATAACAGCGTTTTATCGGTCAAAACGTTCTTATTATAGTTTTGCATATTTCACACAAGTATTCAATATAAAAATAAAAGGGGGATTAAAAATCCCCCTTTATATTTTGCAACTAATTAAGAATTAGTCAGCGTAACCTACTGCTTTAACAGTTGCTTCGATGTAGGAGTTAACCTGCATGGTGCAGCCTGCATAGAGGTCAGCTTCGTTTGCAGCAACCTTGTGGTTGTTAACTTCAACGAGTTCGATAGCTTCGAGGTCTGCAACGGTTTTGCCTGCTACGTATGCGCAGTATGCATCAGCCTGGGTGTACCATTCAGCAGCGATGGGGCTTACAGGAGCCATGCCATAGCCTTCTTTGAGCTGGTATTTGGAGCTGAGGTCTTCTTTGCCGGTAAGAGTGCCGTCTGCTGCAAGGCCGATAGCGGGCTGTACAGCGTCAAGACGTGCAGCAAGGATGGTGCCGTCTTCAGCGGTTACTACTGCAGCGAAGTCAGAATACATCTGGATGGAGCCGTTAGCGTCAGCAGAAGCTTCTTTAACAGTGCAGGAAGTTACAACGCCGAGACCGAGTTTGAAGGAATCAGCAGTGAATTCAACAGTGTTGTTGAGTGCGTCTGCAACAGCAGCCTGGAAATCGCCGATAGCCATGGTGCAGCCAGCATAAAGGTCAGCTTCGTTTGCAGCTACCATGTGGCCGTTGGATTCAACGAGTTCTACGCCGGTGATGTAATCAACGGTTTTGCCGATAGCCCATGCTTCGAAAGCAGCCATCTGAGCATCCCATTCAGCACCGATGGGGCTTACAGGAGCCATGCCGTAGTCAGAGCCTTTTTCGGTTTTGGTTCTAGCATCAAAACCTTCAGCGGTGAATGCGCCAGCTTCGGTTTTGGGGCAGTTAGACTGTGCAACGTCGAGGTCAACAGCAACGATGGTGCCTTCTGCGTCAAGAACAACAGCAGCCATGGTGGTGTTGGTCTGTGCTTTACCTTCGATGGACTGGTTTACAACAACGCCAAGACCAAGGGTGTAAGTAGCTTCGGTTACTTCGGGTTCTGCAGGAGTTTCGGGTTCTGCAGGGGTTTCGGGTTCAGAGGGTACTTCGGGTTCGCTGGGTTCAGTTCCGCATGCTGCGAGAGAGAGAACCATAACGAGAGCGAGAAGCATTGCAAGAAGTTTTTTCATAATAAATACTCCCAACTTTCAATTTTTATTTTTTTATTACAGCTTTACGCCGTAATTCAGCATATATTATAGCCACAGAAAAACGGTTTGTCAATACAAACGTTAACGATTTATCATAAAAATACATAAATATTCCCCATTTTTTCGCATTTTTTTAAATTTTGCACCATAATTTTCCCGATCCGACTTTTTTGTTCGTTTTTTTACACAAATTACCAAATCGACTTTTGTCAAAACTCCCAAAAATTACGTATTAAAATGTTGTAATAAGTAGAATTTACTGATTGACTTTTATTTATAGGTTGTAATATAATATACTCGGTTTAGATTGACTGTATTATGTCAAAAAATAAACAAACCAAAGAACGCAGAAATAGAAAAGAGGTTTTTGTCCATGTCCTTTTTCGGCATTAAAGGCGTTCATGTTCCGCACAGAAAGCACACCGCTGACTGCCATCCGGAACGCATGCCTATTCCGAAAACTGTAGTTATCCCCATGGCACAGCACATCGGTGCTCCCGCAAAGCCCGTTGTTAATGTTGGGGATACCGTTGGCGTCGGCCAGGTAATCGGCGAAGCTGCCGGATTCATTTCCGCACCTGTTCATGCTTCCGTTTCCGGTACCGTTAAAAAAATCGACACCATGGCTAACAGCAACGGCGGCACCATGACCGCCATCACCATCGAATCCGACGGTGAAATGCGTGCTCACGAAAGCGTTGTTCCCCCCACCGTTACCAATTACGAAGAATTTGTAGCGGCCGTCCGCGCAAGCGGAATCGTCGGTCTTGGCGGCGCAGGCTTCCCCACCTTTGTAAAACTTTCCGTAAAAGACCTTTCCAAGGTTGAGGAAGTTGTTCTCAACGGTGCAGAATGCGAACCTTACATCACCGCTGATACCCTTACCATGACCGACAGAGCTGACGACATTTTCGAAGGCATCCAGCTTCTCGAAAAATATCTCGGCGTAAAGAAAGTTATCATCGGCATCGAAGATAACAAACCCCAGGCAATCAAAGCAATGCAGGAACTTTCCAAAAAAGACAGCGCAATTGTTGTTAAACCCATGCCCGCAGCATATCCTCAGGGCGGTGAGAAAGTTCTTATTTACAACACCACCGGCAAAACCGTTCCGGAAGGCAAACTCCCGCTTGATGTCGGCTGCATTGTTATGAACGTAACCACCCTTGCATGCATCGCTGAATACGTCAGAACCGGTATGCCTCTCGTAGAGAAATGCCTTACCGTTGACGGTTCCGCTGTTGCAACTCCCAAAAACGTAATCGCACCCATCGGTACCTCCATGAAAGACGTATTCGATTTCTGCGGCGGCTTCAAAGAAGAACCCAGAAAAGTTATGTACGGCGGCCCGATGATGGGTATTGCAGTTCCCACCCTTGATGAGCCCATCCTCAAGAACACCAATGCAATCCTTGCCTTCAACGACAAAGATGCAACTCTTCCGGACGAAACTCCCTGCATCCACTGCGGCAACTGCATCAACCACTGCCCGCTCAACCTTAACCCGCCCGCAATTGCAAAAGCTCTTGCTTCCGGCGACGGCGCAGAAATTGCAAAAACCAAAGTTAACATCTGCATGGAATGCGGCGCATGCGTTTTCGTTTGCCCTGCACACCGCTTGATCGTTCACAGAAACAAACTTGCAAAGGCAGAGCTCCGCGCTTACCAGACCAAGCTTGCTGAACAGAAAAAGAAAGAGGAGGAAAATAAATAATGGAAAATAATCTTATTGTTTCCGTCTCTCCTCATGTTCACGGAAAAAGAACCACTTCCAACGTTATGCTTGACGTTGTAATCGCACTTCTTCCTGCTGCAATCGCAGGCGTTGTGATCTTCGGAATCAATGCAGCAATCCTCTGCGCAGTCTGCGTAGCTTCCTGCGTTGTTTTTGAATTCCTTTTCACCAAACTCTGCCACCGCCGCACCACCGTCGGCGACTTCTCCGCAGTAGTTACCGGTCTTCTTCTTGCAATGAACGTTCCCGCAACCCTTCCTATCTGGCAGGCAGTTGTCGGTTCTTTCATCGCAATTGTAATCGTAAAATGCCTCTTCGGCGGACTTGGCTGCAACTTTGCAAACCCTGCAATCACCGCCCGTGTTGTAATGCTTATCGCATTCACCGGCACCATGGCAGCAGCTGTTCCTCCTATGGCAATTGCAGAAACCGTTGACGTTGCAACCTATGCAACTCCCCTTTCCGTACTTCCGGGCGGAACCCTTCCCGAAGCAACCCTTATGGATATGTTCCTCGGCGTTCGCGGCGGTGCTCTTGGCGAAACTTCCGCAGCAGCACTTCTCATCGGTTTCGTTTACCTTCTCGTTCGCAAGGTAATCACCTGGCATACTCCGGTTGTTTTCATCGGCGCTGTTTTTGCTCTTGCATTCGCAATCACCGGTGACGTAACCACCGCTCTTTACTACACTCTTTCCGGCGGTACTTTCATCGGTGCTATCTTCATGGCAACCGACTATGTAACTTCTCCTTCCACTGCAAAAGGCAAAATCGTCTTTGCACTCGGATGCGCAGTTATCACCACCCTCATTCGTTTCTACGGAAGCTATCCGGAAGGCGTTTCCTTCTCCATTCTCTTCATGAACATTCTCAATCCTTATATTGACAAATGGACCATGAAAAAACCGTTCGGAGGTGTTAAAGCATGAAAGAAAACATTAAAAGCGTAGTCGTTCTGACTGCTATCTGCCTTGTTGTTGCGGTTCTTCTTGCTTATACCAACTCCATCACTGCTCCTATCATTGAAGCAAACAAAGCTGCTAAAGCAAGCGGTTCCCTTCTCGAGGTTATGCCCGAAGCAACCGGTTTTGAAAACATCACCGAAACTCTCGCAAACCTTCCCGCAACCGTTAAAGAAGTACATAAAGAAGCTTCCGGTCTCGGCCACGTTATGATCCTCGGCACCACCACCCAGTTCTCTTCCGATGAAATGGGCATCACCGTTGCAATCGGCGCAGACGGCAAGATCTCCAATGTTCTTCTTACCGGATACTATGAATCCAAAGACTTCGGCGCAGATTATCCTGCAACCTATATCGGTCAGGACTCTGCTCTCGGCGGCGTTGATACCGTTGCAGGAACCACCTTCTCCTCCACCGCATTCAAAGACGCCATCACCGATGCATTCAACGTTCTTATCGAAAACAACCTTGTTGCAGCAGGCCAGAAGAGCGAAGAACAGCTCATCGCTGAAGCAATGCCTCTTGCACTTCCCGGTTGTGTCAACAGCCTCGGCAACCCTGTTACTGTTCCTGTTGAAGGTTTCGCAGCTCCCATCACCCAGGCATTCAAAGCTAAAAACGATGCCGGTTACATCTACATTGTTTCCACTGACGCAGGTTCTGTTGTTGTTGGCGTTAACGCTTTCGGCGTTGCAAAAGCAATCGATCTTGAAGGCAACGATGTAACCGCAACCGCAACCGATGCTGTTGCCGCTGCTGTTGCTGCAAACCCCGCAATTTCTGTAACCAACCTTGAAGCAAACACCACCACCGTAGCAGGTTCCTTCGAGGAAGGCGCAGTTATCACCGCTGTTGAAGGTCTTGCAACCGAATCCGATGTTGTTGCAGCATTCACCGTAACCGTTGGCGAAGAAACCCAGTATGCTGTAATCACCAAACCTCTTGGCTATGGCGATGAATCAATGAAGATGATGGTAATCTTCAATGCAAACGGCGAAGTTGTTATCTACAAAACTCTTACCGAAATGATCATCCACGGCGAATATTACTCTGAACATCAGCTTACTGACGAAAGCGCATACAGAGCACAGTTCGTTGGTCTTACCGAAGCAACCTATTCTGACGATATGACCCTTGTTGCCGGTGCAACCATGACTGCAAATGCTGTTGCAAGCAACTTCCGCAGCGCATTCGAAGCTTTCAATCTCATTAAGGAGGTTGTTGCATAATGAAAAAATTAGGTATTCTTCTTAAAGGTATTATTAAAGAGAACCCGGTTCTCGTTCTTCTTCTCGGCACCTGCCCCGCTCTTGCAACCACCACCGGAGTTATCTCCGCTCTTGCAATGGGCATTGCGGCAACCGCAGTTCTCATCTGCTCCAACATCGTAATTTCCGCTCTCCGCAAAGCAATTCCGGACAAAGTAAGAATTCCCGCATACATTGTTGTTATCGCAGGCTTCGTTTCCGTTGTTCAGATGCTTATGCAGGCATATTTCCCGGATCTTTACGATATGCTCGGCGTTTATCTTGCACTTATCGTTGTTAACTGCATCATCCTCGGCCGTGCCGAAATGTTTGCACGTAAAAACGGAATCATCGATTCCGCTCTTGACGGTATCGGAATGGGTCTTGGTTTCACCCTTGCTCTTGTTGCAATGGGTTCCATCCGCGAAATCATCGGTGCCGGTTCCTGGGCAGGAATCGAGCTTACCGCTCTTAAACCCTATGCAGTTTCCATCATGACTGCAGCTCCCGGCGGCTTCCTTGTTTTCGGATGCCTTATCGCTTTTGTAAACAAATTCTTCTCCGGCAAAAACGCAAAGAAAGAATTCTCTTGCGAAGGCTGCCCCAATGCTGCTGCATGCAACAAAGAAACTTGCGAAACTGAGGCAAAGGAGGAAAATAAATAATGAAAGAACTTCTTATTATCCTCATGAGTGCTGTTCTTGTTGACAACTATGTTCTCAACAAGTTCCTCGGAATCTGCCCCTTCCTCGGCGTTTCCAAAAAATCCGACCAGGCAGTCGGCATGGGTGTTTCCGTTATCTTCGTAATGCTTGTTGCAACCGCTGCAACCTGGCCCATCCAGACTTACCTTCTCGACCCCAACGGCCTTGGATATCTCCAGACCATTGTTTTCATCCTTGTAATTGCGGCTCTTGTTCAGTTTGTTGAAATCTTCCTCAAAAAGTTCATTCCCGCACTTCACAAATCTCTTGGCGTATATCTTCCTCTTATCACCACCAACTGCGCAGTTCTCGGTGTTACCATCAACAACATCACCGATGAATATAACTTCATCCAGTCCATGGTAAGCTCCCTTGGCTGCGGACTTGGTTTCCTTCTTGCAATGTGGATCTTTGCCGGAATCAGAAACCGTCTTGAGGAATCCGACGCTCCCGAATGTTTCAAAGGCATGCCTATCACTCTTGTTGCTGCTTCCATCGTTTCCGTTGCATTCATGGGATTCGGCGGCATTATTGATAAACTCTTCGCATAAGGAGATAATAAAAGATGACTGATGTAATTATTACCGCTGCACTTGTTGTAGCTGGTCTTGGCCTTGCATGTTCCCTTCTTCTCGTTCTTGCATCCCATTTTATGGGCGTTAAAACAAACCCGGTTGAAGGCGAAGTTCGTGATTGCCTTCCCGGAGCTAACTGCGGTGCCTGCGGATTTTCCGGCTGTGATGCTTATGCAAAAGCTCTTGCCGAAAATCCCGAAACCCCCGCAAACCTTTGCCGCCCCGGCGGTGAAGCAACCGTTAATGCAATCTGCGAAATCCTCGGTGTTGAGGCCGAAGCCACAGAGCCTCTTACCGCATTCGTACATTGCGGCGGTGACTGCAATAAACAGGTTTATAAGGAAATTTATCAGGGACTTAACTCCTGCGCAGCAGCAAAAATGCTTTATGGCGGAAAAGGCGCATGCCTTTATGGCTGCCTTGGCTGCGGTGACTGTGCAACCGTTTGTGAACACGATGCAATCTGCATTGTAAACGGCGTTGCAAAAGTTGATCCCAGAAAATGCGGTGCATGCGGACTTTGCGTTGCAAAATGCCCCAACCACCTTATTTCCCTTGTTCCCAAAGCAGAAAAAGCAGCCATCACCTGCTCTAACCATGAAAAAGGCGCTGTTGTTCGCAAAGAATGCCAGAACGGCTGTATCGGCTGCATGAAATGCCAGAAAAACTGCCCCGCAGAAGCAATCAAAGTTGAAAACTTCCTTGCAACCGTTGATTATGAAAAATGCATCGGCTGCGGAAAATGTGTTTCCGATTGCCCTGTCGGCTGCCTTGAAATGCTTAAAGCATAATTCGCAAATCTTTTTAAAGGAAAACGCTCCGCCGCTTATCAAAAGCGGCGGAGCGTTAAAAAAACTCAATCGCTATGTTTAAAGATAAAAAAACAAGAAATGACCTTATTCTCGGTCTTGCGGTAATAATTCTTGCCGCAGGAGTCTGGCTCGCAAGCGAGCTTTTAAAAGAAGACGGCGCTTTTGCCGTTGTTACAGTAAACGGTGTTGAAACCGCAAAATATTCCCTTTCCGAAAATGCCGAGATCCGCCTTGAATCTGAAAACGGCGGATATAATATCCTTATTATTGAAAACGGAAAGGCAGATGTTACCGAAGCTTCCTGTCCGGATCATGTCTGCGTTGATCAGCGCGCAGTCGGCAAAACCGGTGAAGCAATAACCTGTCTTCCCAACAAAACCGTCATCACAATCGAAGGCCCGGAAGAGGCCGAAGTTGACTTTGTATCTTAAAAGGAATTTATGAAAACAAAAAAAGTTGCTATGCTCGGGCTGACTATCGCCCTTGCAATGATAATGTCGTATATAGAGGCTTTGGTTCCCCTCTCCTTTGCTGTTCCGGGAATTAAAATGGGCCTTGCAAATATAGTTATAATCTTTGTGCTTTATAAGATCGGCACAAAGGAAGCGATCCTTGTTTCCATTATAAGGGTAATTCTTGTTTCGCTTCTTTTCAGCAATGTTATGGCAATGGCTTACAGCATTGCCGGCGCAGTGCTTTCTCTCGGAATCATGTGGATCCTTAAGAAAACAGACAAATTTTCCGTTATCGGTGTATCCATCGCCGGCGGAATTATGCACAACGTCGGACAGATAATAATGGCCGTTATACTTCTCGGAACAGAGCAGATCGCCCTTTATCTTCCGGTGCTCATCATAACCGGCACCGCCACCGGCGTTGTTATCGGAATCGTTTCCGGACTTGTTATAAACAGATTTAAAAACATAAGGCTTTGATAAAAAAACAGGCACCCAAACAGCAACATTTCGCAAGGAAGTGTTGCTGTTTTTTGCCTGCAGTTTTTGCAAACATGCGATTTTTTCACACCAAAAGCTGCAAATAAAAATGTAGGGACGGATATTATCCGCCCGTTTTTACTGTAGGGAACGGTCTTAACCGTTCCGCTTTTATATAGATACAACCCCATTTCTTTTGTAAAAACAAAAGAAACCGGGTTGTACCTGAAAGAAAAGTTTTACTATCCCCTGCTGTTTGCTCCCGCAAACGCTGTCCCCTTTCAAAAGGGGACTAAAACGCTCCACCAGACGAACAGTATTTCTAATATCGACCGTTGCCGCTCGGAGTCGGCAACGGTTTTCATTTTGCTTTTTAGTCCCGGCTATATTCCCGCCATCAAAAAAAGAGTACTTCTTTATGGAATACTCCCAAACGAGCGCCTGTTTTTTTATTCATATAGCGGCGTTAAAAGGAGATCCTTTATAATGTCCTTTGCGTGATATATTGAAACCTTATTTTTGTTAAGAATTTCCGTAAGGCGAAAAACCGTTTCCGGCTCGGGAGAAATCTGTTTTATAAAAACTTTTTCCCCTGTGGATTTTTCTTCACCGAAAATTCCGAACATTTCTTCTTCCCCGATTACTTGATATTTTGGATCTATTTCCCCTTGTTCCATTAAAATATCCTCCTCAAAATATTTAATGTAATTGTATATAATAAAGCCAAACCAATATCCAATATTTTACATTTTTCTGTTGTATTTTTCAAATTTTAACTGTTGTTAAAAACAACAACCTTCTTCGGCTTTATTTGTATAATATCAACATTTCTGCGATTTTCGCGGCGTTTTTTGACGTTTAAGAAAATTTATTTTTTTATACAAAAAAATCCGTGCCACTCGGCACGGATTTTTCTTTAAACTATATTACATTTATTAATATGCTACACCCTGGGCGATCATTGCTTCCGCAACTTTTTTGAAGCCGGCGATGTTTGCGCCTGCTTCAAGGTCATAACCGAAGCCGTATTCAGCGGCGGCATCGACACAGCTCTTATAGATGTTTTTCATGATGCTTTCAAGTTTTGCATCAACTTCTTCAAAAGTCCAGCTGAGGCGTTCGCTGTTCTGGGTCATTTCAAGACCGGAAGTTGCAACGCCGCCGGCGTTGGAAGCTTTGCCGGGAGCATAAAGGATTCCGGCTTCCTTATAAACCTTGATGGCTTCGGGGGTGTTGGGCATGTTTGCGCCTTCCGCCATTGCCATTGCGCCGTTGGCGACAATTGCCTTTGCGGCTTCCTCATCGATTTCGTTCTGGGTCGCGCAGGGAAGCACAACATCCGCTTTTACGTCAAGCCACATATTTCTCGGACCTTCGACAAATTTAGCGGTGGGAACATAATCAAGATATTCGGAAATAAGGCCGCGGTGTTTATAGATTTTTTCAACGATTTTATAATCGATTCCGTTTTCGTCATAAACGTAGCCGGAAACGTCGCTTTGGGCAACAACTTTGCCGCCAAGCTGGGTTGCTTTTTTGTTTGCGTATGTACCGACGTTGCCGGAACCGGAAATGATTACGCGTTTTCCTTCAAAGCTTTCGCCTTTGGAGGCAAGCATTTCTTTTGTGAAATAGCAAAGTCCGAAACCGGTTGCTTCGGTTCTTGCAAGAGAACCGCCATAGGTAAGACCTTTTCCGGTGAGGGTTCCTGTCCATTCGTTGCGGATACGTTTATACTGTCCGAACATATATCCGATTTCGCGTGCACCGGTTCCGATATCGCCCGCGGGAACGTCGGTATCGGGGCCGATGTGGCGGTAAAGTTCAGTCATGAAACTCTGGCAAAAACGCATGATCTCAAGATCGGATTTGCCTCTGGGATCAAAGTCGCATCCGCCTTTGCCGCCGCCCATGGGAAGGCTTGTGAGGCTGTTCTTAAAGACCTGCTCAAAGCCGAGGAATTTAATTATTGAAGCATTTACGGAAGGGTGAAGGCGGATTCCGCCTTTATAAGGACCGATTGCGGAGTTGAACTGAACGCGGTAGCCGCGGTTTACCTGAACTTTTCCGGAATCATCTACCCATGCAACGCGGAACTGGATAAAGCGTTCCGGTTCAACAATGCGTTCCATGATTCCCCATTTTTCAATATCGGGATTCTGTTCAACAACAGGTTCAAGAGAAACAAAAACTTCTTTTACGGCCTGGAGAAATTCTTTTTCGCCGGGGTTCCTTTTTTCAACATCTTCATAAACCTTTGCAAGGTATTCACTTTTAAATGCCATTTTTGGGTTTCCCTCCCATAAAAAAATAATATATTTTATTATATGCTTTAATGCTTTAAATTGCAAGTTTCTTTGACAAAAAATTCAATATTTTTTACAGTAAAATTAATAATTTTTCTACCGTTTACAAATTATTATTAAAATGGTATTATAATAAAATAGATAAAATTATTATAATATAAATCTGAAAGGGGGCTGTTTATGAAAAAACTGAGGGAAATGATAAAAAAATATTTTACCGCCGTTGATAAATGGCTTCTTTTCTTTTGCGTTTCAATTTCCGTCCTCGGAATTCTTTGCCAGTATTCCCTTGTAAATTCCAACCAGGCGGCAACCCTTGATATCGGTGACAGGGTCGCCCTTGTTCAGGTCCTGGCCTCCGTGCTCGGAATTTCCGCGGCAATAATTCTTTCAAACTTTGATTACCACTTCATGGCAAAGCTCTGGAAGCTATATATGCCCCTTTCTGTCTTTCTTGTAATCCTTACTTTCTTCATCGGAATGCAGGTTGACGAAAGCATTGATGACAAAGCCTGGCTTCGTCTTCCTTTCGGACTTACTTTTCAGCCTTCGGAACTTTTGAAAATCTGTTTTATTTTAAGCTTTGCATATCACCTTTCAAAAGTCCACGGTGAGATAAACAAACCCACAAACCTTATCCTGCTTTGTATGCACGGTGCCTTTCCTGTAATCCTCATCCACTTCCAGGGCGACGACGGAACCGCGCTTATCTTCGGCTTTATCTTCCTTACAATGCTTTTTGCCGCGGGACTAAGCTGGAAATATATCATTGCGGCGATTCCGGTTGTGGCGGCGGCAATCCCGGTTGTGTGGCAATATTTCCTTACCGATGACCAGCGGACACGTTTTCTTGCGGTTTATTTTGCCGAATATGCGGACCCGCTTGGTGCGGACTATCAGCAAAGGCTAAGCCGAATTTCCATTGGCCTCGGCCAGCTTCAGGGCGAAGGACTTTTTAAGGAAAGTTACTGGTATGTTCCGAAAATGCACAATGACTTTGTTTTTTCTTTCATCTGCCAGGCACTTGGCTTTGTTGGAGCGCTTATCGTTCTTTCGCTTCTTTTCGGAATTTGCTTCCGGGCGATTTACGATGCAAAAATCGCCCTTGATCCTTTGGGCGCATACATTTGTTACGGCGTTTTCGCAATGTTTTTCTTCCAGTGCATCATCAACATCGGAATGTGCATAAGCGTTCTTCCCGTTATCGGAATCACCCTTCCGCTTCTGAGCGCAGGCGGAACCTCCATTGCCATTACATATCTTGGAATCGGTCTTTTATTAAGCGTGCACGTTCACCGTCGCCGCAATCTTTTCTATGAATAATCTTTTTAGGAGTGTGCAATATGAAATATTCAGCAGCAATCGACCTTGGCGGAACCAACATAGGCATCGGTATTGTAAGCGAAGAGGGCAAACTTGTTTTTAAAACAAGCGTTCCCGTTGAAGACAACAAAAATCCCGAAGCTCTTCTTATCCAAATGGCTGAAGGAACAAAAAAATGCATCGAGGATTGCGGAATTAACAAAGATGATATCGTTTTCGTCGGAGTCGGCGTTCCCGGCCTTATAAAAGGACCCAAAGGACCCGTTATTCTTGCTGCAAACATCAACTGGCACAATGTTGACGCTGTTTCTTTCCTTGAAGATAAAATCGGCCTTCCGGTATATCTCGGAAACGATGCGGATTGCGCCGCAATGGGCGAATATCATTCTGGCTCCGGAAAACAATACAAAAGCCTTATCATGATCACCCTTGGAACCGGCATCGGCGGCGGCGCTGTAATCGACGGAAAACTTTTCCCCGGATTCAACGGTTTCGGCGGTGAATACGGCCACATTCCTCTGGTACATAACGGAGTTCAGTGCGGATGCGGAAAGAAAGGCTGTTTCGAAGTTTACGGAAGCGCAAACGCTCTTAAACGCGAAACCCGCGAAGTTGCCGAACAGCATCCCGAATCCCTCATCTGGGAAATGTGCGAAGGCGACCTTGACAATATCAGCGGAAGAACCGCTTTTGATGCAGCAGAACAGGGTGACGAAACCGGCAAAATAATTGTTGAACAGTATATCAGCTATCTTGCCGACGGAATTTCCGGAATAGTAAATATGTTCCGTCCGGAGGTTGTTGTTCTTGGCGGCGGAGTAAGCAACCAGGGCGCTTCCCTTCTTGACCCGCTCAACGAAAAAGTTGCAAAACTTTGCGTTGCAAGCGAAACCATCGAAGCTCCCAAGGTTATCAGAGCAACTCTCGGAAACTCCGCCGGAATCATTGGCGCAGGTCTTCTCGGATTCTGATAAAAAAAGCAAAAGCCGTGCTCAAAATTTGAGCGCGGCTTTTTTTTGCGGCGTTTTTTATAAAAAAAACGGTGAACCTTTCGGTTCACCGGATTTCAAGCTGTTAGAATTGCTCGGAAACTAACATCTTTGCTCTTTTTTGCTCTGGTTATATAATACCTGCCGTTTGTGATGACTTTGTGATGATGTATTTT
>JAGBAZ010000055.1 GCA_018110905.1 Oscillospiraceae bacterium | reverse complement strand
CCGGGCTTGATGATTTTGAACCGCATAATATTCTGGAGCTTCTTCTTTTTTACAGCGTTCCGAGGAAAGATACCAACCCGCTTGCACATCGGCTTGTTAACCGTTTCGGAAGCCTTTCCGGTGTTTTTGAAGCAAAGCCGGAAGAACTTATGAAAGTTGACGGCGTAACGGAAAATACTGCGGTACTGATATCGATGATACCTCAGATTGCGAGAAAATATCTTGAGGATAAAGCCGAAGCGAAAAACGTGATAGGCGGTTTTTCTGATATCGGAAAATATCTTCTTCCGAAATTTATCGGAAGAAAAGTTGAAACGATAATGCTTTCTTCTCTTGATAACAAAAATAAGATAATTTCCTGCAGCATAATTGCGGAAGGGGATTCGGACAGAGCAAGCATTTCCAAAAGAAAAATTATGGAAGAAGCGATCAGGGTAAATGCCACAAGAGTTGTTCTTGCCCATAACCACCCGCGCGGTTTTGCAATTCCTTCTTCGGAAGATATTTTTCTTACGGAAGAAATTTATTCCCTTTTAAAATCGGTTGGGATCGAACTTGTGGACCACATTATCTTTGCGGAGAACGATTTTGTTTCCCTTGCGGCAAGCGGAATTGATTTCAGAAAAAATAATTAAAATTTTTCAAAAAAAGGTTTGCATTTTGCTTCCGGCTGTGATAGAATTCTAATGTTATGATTTTATGCGAAAAATTGCCAAAAAACGGCCAAAACCGCTTGACAAAAGCATATTATCAAGATATAATAATTTCCGTGGCGTTGCGAGGGATTACTATGATTATTGATATTAAAGAATTGTTCGATGCGCCAGGCACAGAGATTCCGCTTGATACGGAAGTTGATCTTTCGGAAGTGGATATTTGGGGACAGAAACTTTTCCGTTCCCCTGTGCGGATAAGCGGCGTTTTCAAAAACCGCTCGGGCTTGGTTACATTGAAGTACAGGGCTACCGCTGTGCTTGAATATAACTGTGACAGATGCGGCAAGGAAACATCCAAAGAAGAAGAATATGAGTTCGAACATTGGCTCGCACGCGAGCTTGAGTCCGGTGATGACAACGATGACTATATCCTTGTGCCGACGGGTATGATCGATATGGACGAGCTTATCATGACCGACGTTACGCTCGAAGTTCCGTTCCAGCTTCTTTGCCGCGAAGACTGCAAAGGGCTCTGTCCCGTGTGCGGATCGGATTTAAACGAAAAGACCTGCAATTGTAATCAAAAGCAGATCGACCCCCGCCTTGAAAAATTAAAAATGCTGCTCGACAGCTAAGAACTAATTCTGTTAAGGAGGTGCTCATCATGGCGGTACCGAAGAGAAAGGTTTCTAAAGCAAGAAAAAATACAAGACGTTCCAATGTTTGGAAGCTCTCTGCCCCGGCATTCTGCAAATGCCCCCAGTGCGGCGAACTTAAAACTCCCCACGTAGTATGCCAGAATTGCGGATACTACAAAGGCAGAGAAGTCGTCAAAGTCGAAGAAGCATAATCTTTGCAAAACAGGAGAGGGTCGAAAGATCCTCTCTTTTTTGTTGCAAAGATTACATTTAAAGTGCAGGGAGTGGGCTTGCTCCCGTCCTGAAGGAAGAGGTGATTTTATGTCCGATATTCTTTTCAGAAAAGAAGGTTTCGTTTTTTCGTATCGCGTTGCGGGAATTGCTGTTCGGAACGGCAAAGTTCTTTTGCAAAAACCGACTAACGAAAATTTCTATGCTTTTCCGGGCGGCCATGTTGAATTCGGCGAAACCAACGAGGAAACGCTGATTCGTGAATTTAAAGAGGAAATAGGTGCCGATATAAAAGTCGGTGGGCTTGAATGGGTTGCGGAAGCGTTTTTTCCTTGGGGAGAAAGTCAGTGTCACCAAATCTGTCTTTATTATTCAATAGAAATTAACGATGGGGATATTCCGAAAGACAGAACATTCATGGCAAAAGAACATATTGAAGGCAGAAATTCTGACCTTGAATTCCATTGGATCCCGATTGAAAAAACTGCGGAACTTGAAATTTATCCTTCCGACTCTGCGAAACTTCTTTCCGAGCTCGGAAAAGGAACAAAACACTTTGTTTATAAAGAATAATTGCAAATAAAACTATGGAAAAAACAAATTTAATTTGTTATAATATAATGTAAACTTTTTATTCCGAAGGGAGGGCGGACCTTTGTCAGTTATAATTTCATCTGTTGAAAAAAATTCACCGGCGGAAAAAGCGGGGATTGTTTCCGGTGAAAGCCTTGTTTCCATCAACGGAAACATTATAAAAGACGTTCTTGATTACCGCTTTTATATGACCGACAAAAAACTTGAAATTGAACTTCTGAAAAATGGCGAAACCCGTTTTGTAAAAGTTGAAAAACCGGAATATGAAGACCTTGGTCTTGATTTTGAAAATTACCTTATGGATAAGGAACATTGCTGCAAGAACAAATGCATCTTCTGTTTTATAGACCAGATGCCTCCGGGAATGCGCAAAACTCTTTATTTTAAGGACGATGACTCCCGCCTCGGCTTCCTTTTCGGAAACTATGTAACTCTTACCAACCTTGAGGAAGAGGATATCGACCGCATTATAAAAATGCGTCTTTCCCCGATAAACGTTTCCGTCCATACAATGAACCCGAAACTCAGGGTTGAAATGATGAAGAACCCCCATGCGGCGGATTCCCTGGAATATCTCAAAAAAATGGCTGCGGCAGGGATCACACTTCATCTTCAGTTTGTCCTCTGTCCGGGAATAAACGATGGGGAAGAGCTTCGCTACAGCTTCAGCGAAGTTGAAAAACTCGGACCTGCCGTGGAAAGCGCGGTATGCGTTCCGGTTGGTCTTACAAAATGCAGGGAAGGTCTTCCTAAACTTACTCCTTTTGATAAGGAAAGTTCCCTTGAGGTAATAAAAATCGTTGATGAATTCCGCGCGGAATGTATGAAAAAATACGGCGAACCGGTTTTCTATGCCGCGGATGAATTTTTCATTAAAGCGGAACTTCCGTTCCCGGAATATGAATATTACGGCGAATTCACCCAGCTTGAAGACGGTGTTGGTCTTTGTGCCCTGCTTAAACACGATTTTTATGAAGCGCTTGATTATTTCCCGGAAGGGGAATATGACCGCCATGTGACCATTCCCACCGGAAAAGCTGCATTTTCCACGATCAGGGAACTTGCAGATGCCGCCGAGAAACGCTATAAGGGCCTTAAAATCGATGTTCTGCCGATGGAAAACTATTTCTTCGGAGAAAAAATAACCGTTACCGGGCTCCTTACAGGCGGCGATATTGCAAAACAACTCAAAGTAAGGGAAAACGGCGATGCGGTGCTTATTTGCGAAAGCACACTTCGCTATGAGCACGACAAATTTATCGACGATACCACTCCGGAATGGGTTGAGCACGAACTTGGAGTTCCGGTGCTCATGGTGCCGAACGATGGATATAAACTTCTTTGCGCAATGCTCGGCGAAGAAGACGAAGATGAATGTAATGTAATTTACGGATGAAATTCCGTTTGGAGGAATATAAAAATGGCTAAACCGATTATTGCGATAGTGGGTCGCCCCAATGTGGGAAAATCCACCCTTTTCAATAAACTTACCGGAAAACGCCTTGCAATCGTTGAAGATACTCCCGGCGTAACAAGGGACAGAATCTACTGCGAATGCGAATGGCTCAACCATACGGTAATGCTTGTGGATACCGGCGGTATCGAACCTAAAACCGATGACGGAATCCTTTCCAAAATGAGAGCCCAGGCAAACATCGCTATTGAAAGCGCCGATGTAATTATCCTTGTAACAGACCTTAATTCCGGTGTTACCGCAAACGATTCTGACATTGCTTCAATGCTTCTCAAAAGCGGAAAACCTGTTGTTCTCTGCGTAAACAAATGTGACAGAATCGGCGCTCCGCCGCCTGAATTCTATGAATTCTATAACCTCGGCCTTGGCGATCCGTTCCCGGTTTCTTCCGTTCACGGCAACGGAACCGGCGACCTTCTTGACGAATGTTTCAAATATATCGATTTCGACAAAGAAGACGAGGAAGATGATGATACAATAAAAGTTGCCATCATCGGAAAACCGAACGTTGGAAAAAGCAGCCTTGTTAACAAAATTGCCGGCGAAGAGAGAGTTATCGTTGCGGATATGGCGGGAACCACCCGCGACGCAACAGATACCGAAGTTGAAAATGAATACGGAAAATTCGTTCTCATCGATACTGCAGGTATCCGCCGCAAAAGCAGAGTTGACAACGAAATTGAAAAATACAGCGTTCTCCGTTCTTATATGGCGGTTGACCGCAGCGACGTTTGCGTAATTATGATCGATGCAACCGAAGGATTCACCGAACAGGACAGCAAAGTTGCCGGTTATGCCCACGAACAGGGAAAAGCCTGTGTAATCGCGATCAACAAATGGGACGCAATTGAAAAAGAAACCAACACCATGAACGAGTTTACCAAAAAACTCCAGACAGATTTCAGCTTCATGTCCTATGCACCCTTTGTTTTTATTTCCGCAAAAACCGGTCAGAGAATAAACAAGCTCTTTGAGCTTATTGTTTCCACAAGGGAACAGAATTGCAGAAGAATTTCCACCGGTATGCTCAACGATATGCTTGCTTACGCAACCGCAAAAGTCCAGCCGCCTTCCGATAAAGGCAAACGCCTTAAGATTTATTATATGACCCAGGCTTCCACAAACCCGCCGACTTTTGTAACTTTCTGCAACCGTGCGGATCTTTTCCATTTCTCTTACCAGCGTTATCTTGAAAACCAGATAAGAGAAACCTTCGGTCTTACCGGAACGCCGATCAAAATGGTAATCCGCGAACGCGGAAACGACAAAGGCTGATTCTTTTTATTCATTCGGAGGATAAAACTTTGAACGAATTTCCAAATATGATTTTTGTTTATATTGCCACAGCGGTTATTTCCTATCTTGTAGGAAGCCTTAATATGGCGATTCTTATTTCAAAATTTCATAAATCAAAAGATATCCGCGATTACGGAAGCGGAAACGCCGGAATGACCAATATGCTGCGCACTTTCGGAAGAAGAGCGGCAACATGGACTTTCATCGGAGACTTTTTGAAAGGCGCAATTGTTGTTTTTGTTGCCCGTGAAATCGGAAAAAGCCTTCAGATGAACCTTGACCTTGCTTATATAGCGGCGCTTTTTGTAATGATCGGTCATATTTATCCGGTCTATTTCAAGTTCCGCGGAGGAAAAGGAATTTCCACTGCTCTCGGTGCAATGTTTGTTTTAAACTGGATAGCTTTTGTAACAATTGCAATCGGCATTGCACCCATGGTTTTTATTATAAAAATTGTTTCTGCTGTTTGCCTTTGCGGCGCTTCGCTTTATCCGGTGCTGAATTTCGTGGTTCTTTTCCTTCAGGGAAGAAACTTCTTCGGTGAAGTGGTTCCCTATACTTTCATGTCGCTTCTTATGGCTCTTTTGGTTTTTTATGCCCACAGGGAAAATATAAAGCGCCTCAGAAGCGGAACAGAACCTTCTTTCGGGAGAAAAAACAAATGATAAAAGAAAAAGTTTTCTCAGTAAAAAAAGTTATGCTTTCCAAAAAAGCAAAAAGAATAACCGCAACTGCGGTGATCACTTTTGTCGTGTTTTTGTTTTTTATCTGGCTTGGAGCGGGAATGTATGTTTCGGTTCCTGCAGAAAGCAGGGGAGAACTTTGGCCTGTTTTCGGAATGTATGCGGTTTTTCCTTTTCTGATATTTTTTTTCGGAGTAAAAAGGGTTTATGTAATCCTTAACGGCGAAGAACAGGAAGATTCCGAAAATGACAGCGAAAATGATGAAGAATAAAAGAAAAAGCGGTTCATAAGAACCGCTTTTTTATATTGAAAAGCAAAAAAAGAGCAGTCGTTTTCGACTGCTCTTTTTTTGTTAACATGTTAAAATATTGTGCTCGAACACTGAAAATACTCCGGAAAAGCGCTCTTTCCGGAGAAATAAGCTACTTTAGACTCGAAAATCAGATAGCGCGGGTAACTTTACCGGAACGCAGGCAACGAGTGCATGCATATACGTGGCAAGGTTTGCCATCAACAAGAGCTTTTACGCGACGAACGTTAGCTTTCCAGGTTCTGTTGGAACGTCTGTGGGAGTGGGAAACTTTGATACCAAAGCTAACACCTTTTCCGCAGAAATCACATTTGGCCATAGTGGCACCTCCTTTGTTCTTTCAGAAAGTCAACGTTCGTATTATATCAAACTTTAATAAAAAAAGCAAGTATTTATAAGCATTTTTTCCAATTATTTTAATCTTTTTTTATTTTAAACAACGGTTTATCTTTGATTAATAAAAAATTTACCCGGCTTTAACAAAAAACGCCGCCTTTCGCCTTGTAATAAGAAAGATTTTCCTATATAATATATTATAAATAACTATGTTTAAAACAAAGGAGAAACAAATGCCTTCTTTTCTTTCCGGCGGAATACAATCCGCTGTTTATCTTCTTGTAATAAGACTTATTGTCGCACTTATTGCGCTTCCGATACATGAATGCGCCCATGGTTATGCCGCTTACAGAATGGGGGATCATACCGCTTACAGACAGGGAAGACTTACCCTTAATCCGCTTGCACATTTTGATCCTATCGGCACTGTTGCAATAATTCTTTTCGGTTTTGGCTGGGCAAAACCGGTTCCGATAAACCCGATTAATTTTGAAAACCCCAAAAAGGGAATGATGCTTTCTTCTCTTGCGGGTCCCCTTTCAAATATCGGACTTGCCTTCCTTTCAATGGTTCTCTATAAGTTAAGTTATATTCCCGCATATATGGGAATTTCCGGCGCGTTTTTTGCAACGATCCAGACCTTTTTGCTTTATATGATAAGCATAAACATCACCCTTGGGGTTTTCAACCTTATTCCGATTCCGCCTCTGGACGGTTCAAGAATTGCAACTTATTTTCTTCCGCAAAGAATTTATTTCAAAATCATGCAGTATGAAAATATAATTTTTATAGCTTTGCTTGTTGCCCTTTGGTTCGGAGTTCTTGATGGTCCCATAAGTTTTGTAAGCAACGCGGTGACCGGAATTCTTGATTTTGCAACAAGACCGATAGACTGGCTTACAGCCATTCTTGCAATTAAATTTTAATTTGGAGATAGAATTTTGAGCGAAAAACTTAACTATAAGCTGGAGGCTTTTGAAGGACCTCTTGACCTCTTGCTTTTTCTTATTCAAAAGCACAAACTTAATATCTGTGACATAAACATTTCGGAACTTCTGGAGCAATATACCCAATCCATAAAAGATATCGAAAATTTCGATGATATGGAAGGTGCGGCGGAATTTCTCGAAATGGCCGCAAGGCTTGTTTATATAAAAACCGCAATGCTTCTTCCGCGTTATGATGACGAAGGCGAAAAACTCCGCCAGGAACTTCAAGGAGAACTTATCGAATATCAGGCATGCAAGCTTGTTGCGGCGGAACTTAAGGAAAGATTTTGCGGAAACAGCGTTTTTTCAAGAAAGCCGATGCCTGTTGAAGCGGATAACACTTATACAAGAATCCATCCGCCGGAAGATATCCTTAAAGCATATCTGTCTGCTTTGGGAAGAAAACAGCGTAAGCTTCCGCCGCCCGTAGAGGCTTTCAGCGGCGTTGTTCATAAAAAGCTGATATCCGTTCCCTCAAGGGCGATAATCCTTTTGAAACGCCTCTATAAGCGCACAAAGCTTAAATGGAACGAACTTTTTTCCGGTTCCACAAGAAGCGAAAGCGTTGCAATGTTCCTTGCGGTTCTTGAACTTGTAAAAAACGGAAGAATAAGTGTTGACGAAAATAATAACGTTGAACTTGGTAAAAATCTGAAACGAAAAAAACAGAAAGAAGGTGACGAAACTGCAGCTGGAACAATATGAAAAAATCGCAGAGGCAATTCTTTTTGCCGGTGGGGAACCGGTTGACCAGAAAGTTGTTGCCCAGGCCATGGAACTTGACGAAGATGCCGCAGTGGCAGTTCTTGAAAGTCTTAAAACAAAATATGAAAAATTTGAAGGTTCAATAGAGGTTCGCCGTCTTGAAACCCAGTGGCAGCTTTGCACCAAGCCGGAATATGAATCCTATATCCGCGGTGCTTTTGAAATAAAACGCAATGCGCCCCTTTCCCAGGCGGCTCTTGAGGTTCTTGCGATAATCGCCTATAACCAGCCGGTAACAAGAGCTTTTGCGGAACAGGTCCGTGGGGTGGATTCCTCCGGCGTAATTTCAACCCTTGCTGAAAAAGGACTTATCGAAGAAGCCGGAAGGCTCGATCTTCCGGGAAAACCTATTGCTTACCGTACAACTCCGCTTTTTCTTCGTTCCTTCGGTCTGGAATCTCTCGAAGATATGCCTCCCATTGCGGATGAAGCTGAAGTTGAAGAAAAAGTTCCTTCTGCGGAACTTGAGGATCAGCAATCCCTTTTTGACAGCGAAGAATAATTTTTGAAAAATCAGGAATAAGGAGGCGACTGAATGACGGGCTGGCTTATATTTTTCGGAATAATCCTTTTTCTTCTCGGAATTTTAATGCTTCCGGTCCGGGCGGTTGCCGATTATAAGGAAGATTTTTCATTAAAAATAAAATTGCTTCTTTTCTTCAGTTACACTGTTTTTCCGATGAAGGAAAAGAAAAAAGAAGAAAAGCCAAAGGAAGAAAAACAAAAAACTGAAAAAACCGCAGAAAAACCCAAAAAAGAAAAACGCAGGATGACCGCCGAGGAAATTGTCGATATGGTTATCGACATTGTTCAAAAATACGGTCCCGGCGCAAAAATGATACTTAGGAACATAAGATTCCACAGATTTGAACTTTATTGGAAAATCGGTGCGGAAGACGCCGCAGCCTGCGGAATAAAATACGGAAGGATCTGTGCATGGCTTTCGGGCGTTCTCGGTTTTTTCAGAAACCTTATGAAAATCGAAAAAGCAAAATTCCGCGTTTTTCCGGATTTTATTTCAGAAAAAGACAAAATCTATGGCGGAGCTGATATTGAATTCAACCCGCTTATAATAATAATCGGAGCTTTAAGAATGGCTTTCGTCTTTCTTAAAGAAATGATGAAAAACAAAAAAACAGAGCAAAAAACAAAAACCGCAAAGCCGCGGCAGAATATTAACGCAAAGGAGAGTGCTTCTGCATGAGCGAAAAAAATCTTGAAGGTATGATAAATATCTCCCTTGAAAAAGTTAAGGGTATGGTTGATTCCAATTCCATAATCGGTGCACCCATCACCACACCGGACGGAACAACGATTATCCCCATTTCAAAAGTAAGCGTAGGTTTCGGCTGCGGCGGTTCCGATTTTCCTTCCGCAAGCCCTAAAGAAATGTTCGGCGGCGGAACCGGCGGCGGTGTTACTATCCAGCCGGTTGCTTTCCTTATTCTTAAAGGCGAAAGCGTCCGTATGATCCAGATCGCCGATAAAAACAACGTTGTTGAACGTGTTGCAAATATGGTTCCGGATGCAATCGACACCCTTTCCGGAATCATCAGCAAGAAAAAGAACGCAGATAACGTAACCGTTGAATCCGCGGAACCCGCAATTATCGAAAAAGTTCCGGAGGAACCGGTTCAGGAATAAACAAAAAACACCCCGCATAAATTTTTGCGGGGTGATGCCTTTTGCGTAAAATAACAGCACTGTTTTTTGCCGTGCTCGTTTGCTTTTCTTTGAGCACGAAATGCTTTTCTGTTCCGAAAGGTGCCGTGCTCATTGATGGAGAAAACGGCAGAGTGTTTTTTGAACATAATAAAGATGAAAAACTTCCCATGGCAAGCACGACAAAAATTATGACTGCGCTCATTGCCCTTGAGGAAGAAAATATTGATGAGTTTTTTTCCGTAACCAAGGCGGCAGTAACCGTTGAAGGCTCTTCGATGGGTCTTTTGCCGGGAGATTCGGTTACGCTCCGGACTCTTGCAAAAGGAATGCTTCTTGCTTCCGGAAACGATGCCGCAAACGCCGCGGCAATAAAAATCTCCGGTTCTGTGGAAAATTTTGCAGAGCTTATGAACAAAAGAGCAAAAGAGATGGGGTTGGAAAGCACCTCTTTCGAAACGCCATCGGGTCTTGACGGAAAAAACCATTTTTCAACTGCTTACGATATGGCGATTCTCGCAAAAAATGCTTTGCAAAATCCGGATTTTGCTGCAATATGTCGCGAAAAAACTTTGCGTGTCGAATACGGGAATCCGCCATATTCAAGAGTTATAACGAACCACAACAGGCTTTTGAAAACCTTAAATGGTGCAACCGGAGTTAAAACCGGATTCACAAAAAAAGCAGGGCGCTGTCTTGTTTCCTCAGCTGAAAGGGAAGGGGTTTCGCTGATATGTGTGACCCTTGGCTGCCCGGATGACTGGAATTATCATACGGCGCTTTATGAAGAATATTTTGGAAAACTTAAATCCGTGAATCTCGAAAATCCTGCGGAGAAAATCGAAATTCCGGTTTGCGGCGGAACGGAAAAAACGGTTCTTGCTGTTCCGAAAAAAGTTTCAGCTTCTCTTTTTGAAGGTGAAACGGAAAAGATAAAAACCGTTATAAGCAAGCCGCCTTTTGTTTTTGCGCCGGTTGAAAAAGGCGATATCGTCGGAAAAGCACTGTTCTATCTTGATGATATGCTTGTTGCGGAAACTCCGCTTGTTGCGCAAAATATTGTTGGAACAATTTCCGAAAACAAAGGTTTTTGGAATAATATAAAAGATATTTTTTAGTTTTGAGGAGAATAAAATGAAGGATACAAGAATTCAGAAAGCGATTTCCGATTCCGGCTACACTTCCCGAAGAAAAGCGGAAGAACTTATTGCCGCAGGAAAAGTCAAAGTCAACGGCCATCCGGCAGAGATCGGAATGAAGGTTGACGTAAGAAAAGATATAATTACAATCAATGGTGAAGAAATCAGAACCGGCGTTGGCGAAAAACTCTGGTACGTTGCCCTTAACAAACCCCGCGGTTTTGTAACAACAACTTCCGATGAAATGGGAAGAAAAACCGTTATGGATCTTGTTACCGATATCCCGGCAAGAATCTATCCTATAGGACGTCTTGACCGCAACAGCGAAGGTCTTATACTTCTTACCAACGACGGCGCTTTTGCGAACATGGTTATGCACCCCAGCGGCAATATCCAGAAAACCTATCGCGTAACCGTCCGCGAAACCGGGATTGAGGAAAAACTTATAAAACTTTCCGAAGGTGTTAAAATCGATTCCGGATTTGTCCGTCCGGTTTCCGTAACCGTTCTTGAAGAAAACGAAGAACGCACCGTTCTCCAGTTTATAATAGCCGAAGGCAAAAACCGCGAAATCAGAAAGATGTGCGAAGCGGTTGAACTTACCGTAATCCGCCTTAAAAGGACCTCTATAGGCACCGTAAGGCTTGGAATGCTCCAGCAGGGAAAATGGCGCGAACTCACCAAAGAGGAGCTTACAGGCCTTCATAACCTTTCCAGAAAGGGAGTTCCCGGCGAACAGACTCCGAAGAAGAACGCGGGCAGAAAACCCCTTGAAAAACATTCCGGCGCAAAACCCGCCGCAGGCAAAACCGAAAAACCGAAGATGAAATTTGCAAGAAGACCCTGATAAAAAATTCCGAAGCTTTTGCTTCGGAATTTTTTGAATAACAAAAAAAGTCCCGGACAGTTTGTCCGGGACTTTTTCGTGAATTTTCAGAAATTAAAGATAGATGTTAAGTGCATAAACTGCGAGGGTGATTACAAAGAAAACAATTGCAAGAACTTTGGTCATGCGAGCAAGTTTTGCGTTGTTGCTCTTTGCTTCAGCTGCGGAAGCGGAAGCGCTTTTTCCGGAAAGAGCGGAAATGCCGTCAGCGTTGCTGCTGCTCTGGAAAAGAACAGTAACAGTTACGAGAACGCAGGTTATGATAAGAAGAATACTTCCGATAATTTCATATACAGTCATGATAAACCTCCAAAAATAACACGATAGCTATAATATAATACCACAGCTATCGCTCTTTTGCAAGGGCTTTTTTAGCATTTTATCAAAAAATTGGCTGTTTTATAAGGTATTATAATCGCTTTTACGGTAAAAATATAATCAAGCCCGTCCGCTTTCGATAAAAGAATAAAAAAGCGTTTGCCTTGATATAAAAAAATCGAAAACGGATGGCTTTTGTTTTGGGAACGCCTTTAAAAAACGGGCGTTCCCGTTTTTATTAAAAATCAGATGAAGTCGGGGATATCTTCGGTTCCTTCGAATTCAACAAAACGGTCTTCATAAGTTCCGTCGAGCATTTTTGCAATTTTTTCGCGGCGGGGATACATTACCTCAAAAGCTGCGAAAGCCGCAAAAATTGCAATGAAGGGAGTAAGATATTTAAGTGCTTTGTTTGCGGAAATTCCGAAAAGAATTCCAAGGAGAAGAACGAGAAGATAGCACCAGAAATAATCCTTGTATTCAAAATCCTCGGCAATATCTCTTGCTCTGTCGAACCATTTTCTGCAGAATGCGTACATAAATCAAATCTCCTTTCGGTATATAAAAATATTATAAACTGATTTGTTCAAAAAGGTCGCCGTCTTTCGGAATGGCGCCCGCAGCGGGAAGGTTCCTTGTTCTGAAGCGGTGCGCGTTTTCAAGCATACCTTCGCTGAAAGGTTTTGCACCGGAAACAACGGCGTTTTTCTTAAGGGTCATAACCGCAACGCCCTGGGTATCCCTTGCTGCTTTTGAAGGAATAGCGCCGGTATGAACAAGAAGAAGTCTTCCGCCGGAAGAGGAAAGAAGAAATTCCTTGTCCTCTTCGATATTATAGCAAGCAACAAGAGGTGATTTATCGGAATATGCACCGATAAGTTTTTTGCGCCTTGTTTTTGTTTCATAGGAAGAAAGGGGAACCTTTGCGGCTTTTCCGTTCTCAAAAAAGAATACCATAAAACCGGTATATTTTTCAACTACTGCCATGAAAATTGCGCTTTCGCCTTCGTCAAAGCCAAGTTTTGAAGGAATATAATCGCCCATTACGCTGGTTTTTGTATCGTCAAAATCACAGGCTCTGGATTTATAAACCTGGCATTTGTTGCTGAAGAACAAAAGCTCAACGGTGTTATGGCTTTCGGTGGAGAAAACGATTTCATCGCCTTCCTTAAGCTTGTGTTCACCGGACATTCGAAGCGACTGGGGAGTGATTTTTTTGAAATATCCCTCTCTCGTAAAGAAAAGGTTTACCGGATAATCCGGAATTTCTTCCTCAACCTCAACTTCTGCGGTTTCGCTTACGTAGATAATTTCGCTTCTTCGCGGCTGGTCATATTTCTTAATGACTTCCTTAAGGTCATCAATAATGAGATTATTGATTTTTTTCGGGTCGTTAAGAATAATTTCCATTTCGGCGATCTCTTTTTTAAGATCGCTGATATCCGCGGTGCGCTTGAGAATATATTCACGGTTAAGGTGGCGGAGTTTTATTTCCGCAACGTATTCTGCCTGGATCTGGTCGATTCCAAAGCCGATCATAAGGTTGGGGACAACTTCGCTTTCGCTTTCGGTTTCACGGATAATTTTTATCGCCTTGTCGATATCAAGAAGAATTTTCTGAAGACCTTTGAGAAGGTGAAGTTTGTCTTTTTTGCCTTTAAGATCAAAATAAATTCTTCTGCGGACACATTCGTGTCTGAATGCGACCCATTCGTTGATTATCTGGCGAACGCCGAGGACCATCGGTGAACCGCCGATAAGAACGTTAAAGTTGGCGGAGAATGAATCCTCGAGCGGAGTGCTTTTATAAAGCTTCTGCATCAAAGCGTCCGGATCGATTCCGCGCTTGAGGTCAATTGCAATTTTAAGACCGGAAAGGTCGGTTTCGTCGCGGATATCCGAGATTTCGGTAATTTTTCTTGCCTTAACAAGTTCAAGAATTTTATCGATAATCGCTTCAACGCAGGTCGTTGCCGGAATTTCGGTTATCTCGATACATTTGCTCTTTTCATCATAGCGGTATTTGGAACGGACTTTAATGCTTCCGCGTCCGGTTTCATATATTTTGGTCAGCTCGTCCTTATCATAAACAATAAGTCCGCCGCCGGCAAAATCCGGTGCAGGAAGAGTTGAAAGAATATCATGTTCCGGATCTTTGATAAGTTTAATGGTCGTTTCACAGATTTCGGAAAGTCTGAAAGGACAGATCTGTGAAGCCATACCAACCGCGATACCGACGTTGAAGTTGACTAAGATGGAAGGGAAGGTAACCGGGAAGAGAGAGGGTTCCTTCATGGTGTTGTCATAGTTATCGACAAAATCAACGGTATCCTTATCAATGTCGCGGAAAAGTTCCGCAGAAATTTTATCAAGTTTCGCTTCGGTATAACGTGAAGCGGCGCAGACCATGTTTCTGGAATATGCCTTACCGAAGTTACCCTTACTGTCGATCCATGGATGGAGCAAAGCTGCGTGACCGCGGGACATACGGACCATGGTGTCGTAAATTGCCTGGTCGCCATGAGGGTTGAGCTTCATCGTCTGGCCGACTATGTTTGCGGATTTGGTTTTTCCGCCGGTGAGAAGACCCATTTTATACATTGTATAAAGGAGTTTTCGGTGGCTGGGTTTAAAACCGTCAATTTCCGGAATAGCGCGGCTAACGATTACGCTCATGGCGTAAGGCATATAGTTTTTTTCAAGAACGTCAACAATGGGCTGGTCAACAACTATTCCGGCGTTTTCAAAGTTGGCTTTCTGCTGTGGTTTAATTTCCTGTTTTTCAATCTTTTTCTTGGCCATTTTTTCCCTTTCCGGTAATCATTTATGATATTTTCCTCCGGTGGAAATCTGGAAAGCACGATAGATCTGTTCCAGAATGAGCACGCGTGAAATCTGGTGTGTAAAAGTCATTCGCGAAAGCGAAAGTTTAAGTTTCGCCCTCTTTTTGATTTCGTCCGAAAGACCATAGGAACCGCCGATTATAAAACAAAGTTCGCTGGCGCTTTCGTCGGACATCAAATTTTCAAGCTTTTGGGAAAAACTTTCGGAAGAAAGCATTTCGCCTTCAATGCACATTGCCGCAACAACCGCGTTTTGCGGAATTTTTGATGCAATGGCGGCGCCTTCCGCCTCAATGCATTTTACAATTTCGGAAGGGGAGGGCTTATCCGGAAGTTTATATTCGTTAAGTTCGGTTATTTTTAATTTGCAGTAAGCGGAAAGACGCTTTTCATATTCTGCGGCGGCTTCGCGCAGATATTTTTCTTTTAAATTTCCGACGCAGATAATGTTTATTGTGCGCATTTTTCCTCCTTAAAGCAAAATATTTTCGGAAAGTTCGTTTCTCGGTGCGGCAAAAATTATGTAATCTTTGTCTTTTTTTAGACCCGCAAGGGAAAGTTCGGAAATGCAGGTTTGAAGAGCAACTTCCGGAGTGTTGTTTTCCTTGCTGAGGTGGCCGAGAACAATGTTTGTGGTGCCGCTTTTAACAAGTTCCGGAAGAAAAGCGGCACAATCGCTGTTGGAAAGATGCCCCTGGGCACCTTTGATTCGCCTTTTAAGATGGTACGGATAAGGCCCGAAATCGAGCATTCCGTTATCATAGTTGGATTCTATAAGCACTGCTTCGCTTCCAAGAAGATGCTCATGGGCTTCTTCTGTTATATAACCGGTGTCGGTGCAGATGGAGATTCGGTGCTCATCGGGTGTTATAATGCTGTAACCAAGGCTTCCGACGCTGTCGTGGGAAGTTTTGAATGGTTTTATCAGCATATTTCCGATGATTTGCCCGTGCTCGTCGATTTCGTTGAGCACGGCGTTGAACGGAACAAGTCCGTTTGATGCAAGATATCTGAGCACCGGTGCGGAAGCATATAACGGAACTTTATGGTGGCTTAAAAAAACGGAAAGCCCGCGGACATGGTCAATGTGTTCGTGTGTAATAAGAATTCCCGAAAGGGAATCCGGGTCGATTCCGCGGGTTTTAAGAGCGTTTGTAACTCCGCGGCAGCTTATTCCAAAATCAACAAGAATTCCTTCCCCGGAAGCGCCGACGAAGCTCGAATTGCCGGAACTGCCGCTGGCTATGGTAAAAAATTTTGCCAAAATTAAACCTCCGGAAAATATAATAAGCGGAGCGGAAACCGCTCCGCTTTCTGAAATTTTTTTAAACTACGGAATAAACGGAAGAACCTTCCGGAACGGAAATTCTGCTGATATCCGCGCCAAGTCCGCGAAGTTTATCAACAAGGTTGGTATATCCGCGTTCAATGTGGTGGATTTCTTCAATTTCGGTGGTTCCGGTTGCGGCAAGTCCCGCAATTACCATTGCAGCTCCCGCACGGAGATCTGCTGCGCGAACAGCGGCACCGGTAAGTCCGGGAACGCCCTGAACAACGGCAACTTTTCCGTCAACGGAAATGGAAGCACCCATTCTGCAAAGTTCGGAGATATATTTGAAACGGTTGTCCCAAACACCTTCGGTTACAATGCTGGTTCCTTCAGCAAGAGCAAGAAGGGTGGTCATCTGGGGCTGCATATCGGTGGGGAAGCCGGGATAGGGCATGGTTTTTACGTTAACATGCTCAAAATGGTCAACTTCACCGGAAACACGAACTGCATCGTCATATTCGATTACGGAAGCACCGGTTTTAACAAGTTTTTCGGTAATAGCTTCAAGGTGTTTCGGAATAACGTTTCTGATAAGTACGTTGCCTTTGGTTGCGGCGGCGGCTACCATGTAAGTTCCGGCTTCAATCTGGTCGGGAATAATGGAATAGTTTGCGCCGTGGAGTTTTTCAACACCGTGGATCTTGATAACGTCGGTACCTGCACCGCGGATATCTGCACCAAGGGAGTTGAGGAAGTTTGCAAGGTCAACGATATGAGGTTCTTTTGCAACGTTTTCAAGAATGGTAAGGCCTTTTGCTTTAACTGCGGCAAGCATTACGTTAATGGTTGCGCCGACGGAAACAACGTCGAAATAAATATGGCTTCCAAGAAGACCTTCGGTGCTGATGGAAACACTTCCGTGACCGATATTTACGTTTGCGCCAAGAGCTTCAAAACCTTTGATATGCTGGTCAATGGGACGTACGCCGAAGTCGCATCCGCCGGGAAGCGGAACATTTGCTTCGCTGCATCTTCCGAGAAGTGCGCCGAGGAAATAATAAGAAGCGCGGAGCTGTCTTGCAAGGTCCTCGGGAACTTTGTGGGAAGTGATGTTGCTTGTATCAATAAAAACCGAAGTACGGCTTACAACGCGAACGGTTGCTCCCATAAGGGAAAGCATATCATAAAGGGTGTAAACATCGCTGATATCAGGGATGTTTTCAAGAAGGCAAGGGCCGCCCGCAAGAATCGTTGCGGGAATTATTGCAACAGCGGCATTTTTTGCGCCGCTGACCTGGACCTCTCCGCGAAGAGGGGTGCCGCCTTTGATTACGAATTTATCCAATGTTCTATCCCCTTAAAAATTATATTTATCGTAACTTAAAAATTAAGATGGTTACAGTTATAATTATAATACCATAAAATCAAAATCTTTTCAACATTATTCTTTAATATCTTGTTTTATTACTTTTAAATTAATAACAAAAAAGCTCCGTTTTTATAACGGAGCTTTAAAGCTTATTTGGAAATATAATTCAGCGGGTTGACATATTGTCCGTTTATACGGATCTCAAAATGAAGATGGGTTCCGGTGGAGTTACCGGTGGAACCCATTGCGCCGATTATGTCGCCCTGGTTAACATATTGTCCCTGTTTTACATAAATATTGCTCATATGCGCATAAAGAGTCTGGATTCCGTCGCCATGGTTGATGATAACGTGGTAACCGTAACCGGTGCTGCCCCATTTTACTTTAACAACCTGTCCTGCGGCAGAAGCATAGATGTTGGAACCGTAACCGGTACCGGTGATATCCGTGCCGGTGTGGCCTTTGTATCCCCAGATTCCGCAGCTTACATATGCGCCGGATTTTTTTGTCGGCCAGATAAAACCGTTGCTTGTTCCGGAAGAGTTGCCGACAGAGTAGATGGGGTTCTTTGTTCCGACGATCATTTCACGGGGAACAGGTTCTTTTGTAACAACCGCATCAAGAACCTGCCTTGCAACGGGAACACCGTCTTCATAAGTAACAAGCGCAGTTACAAGCTGTTCGCCTTTGACGCCGGCTTTTGTAACTTTGGAATATGTGGTGTAATATTTATCGCTTTTTGTGTAGTTTGTGGTATAGGGCACTTCCTCTGTATATACTTCACGGCGGGTACTTGTTACATTAAGGTAGGAAACAGATTTTGAAACAATAAGATCCTGTCCGACCCTGATGGTGGGGTTTTCTTCAAGGCCCGGGTTCATTGCAACAAGTTCGGAATAATAAAGATCATACATGTCCGCAATAAGAGAAGGGGATTCGCCGGCGGCAACGGTATGATATTTTTCTCCTTCGATTTCGCTGTTGAGAAGAAGTCTGAATTCGGAAGTTGCCTTTATCGATTCAGTAGGAAAAACGCCGTCAACAAGCGCAACCTTTTGTTTGAACTGAAGTTTGGATTCGGTATCGCCTTCTTCGCGGTACTGTTCGCGGTATTCATCGAGAAGGGTAAGAATATTATCGGATTCATCTGTCGAACCGACAAATTCATCGTTGATGTAAAGACCGTAACCTTCGTAAACACTCTGTCCGGAGTTTTTAAGAATGATATTCGCAAGATCTTCCGCTTCGGTAAGCTCAAGGCTGCTGACCGGAACAATAGAAAATTGCGGAGCTATGTTTCCGATATCTGTTGTTTCCTCGGAAGTTCGGCTTCGGATGATCTGTTCCGCTTTGTTATAAACGTCTTCGCCTGTTATATAAGCAAGAGTTTTTCCGTCAGATTTAAGAGAAAGCCCGTATTCAAGAGCCGAAAAATACTGGAAAGTTACAACAAGAATTATTGCAGCGCAAACAGGAGCAAGATAATTGAAAATTGTGCAGAAAATTTTCCAGACAAGAATTCCCCAGCACCAAAGCAGATTTTTGAAAGCAGAAAATCTTTGTTCTTTGCTTTCGCTTCTGCTGTTCTGTAAAACTTCAAAAGCGTCTGCCGCGCGGTTGCTGTAAGACATAAAAGCGTGGTACTTTCCAAGAACGATGTTTCGGAAAGAATTATAAAAATGGCGGATGCTTTTGATAAGCCATTCTTTAACACCGCTTTTGATATATCTGATTTGTCCTGTTACAAAATGATATCCGCCGCGGATCTGGCGGATAAAACGGATTCCTGTTATATAAAAGAACTCATAAATACGGAGATACAAATATTCTAAAAAAGAATCGAAACTTGCCTTTTCTTTTTCGGCAGGTTTGTTTAACAAAAAGTATGCACCTCACTTTTTATAAAAATACACAGCATATTATATAATAAAACAAGACTTTTTTCAAGCAAATTCACAATTTGTTATTATTTTAAGTCTGTTTTTGAATAAATTTCTGCTTATATTTCAGTAAAAAAAAGATTTGTGAGTGGAAAATGAAAAAAGCGTCCGCAGGAGCGGACGCTTTGACTTGTTTGTTATCTTTCTTCGCGGAAATATGCAAGACCAAGGCTTGCGGGGGGAAGATTGCTTTTCTTCTTGCGGAAGATGATCATGATAAGAACAGCAACAGTTGCAAGATAAGGGAAGATTTCATAAATTGCGGAATGGATGAACGGAATCTGGTAGTAGTAGGGAAGAACAGAAAGAGATCCTATTACCAAAGAGCAGATAACAGCTTTAATAGGACTCCATGTTGCAAAAATTACTATTGCAACAGCAAGCCAGCCGTAACCGCTGATACTGTTATGAACCCAAACGCCGCCGGTTCCGTTGGCGGTGTTCATAACAATATAAAGACCGCCAAGACCGCAGATTCCTCCGCCGATGCAGGTGGCAAGATATTTGTAAAGAGTTACGTTGATACCTGCGGCATCTGCAGTTGCAGGGCTTTCGCCGACTGCACGAAGGTTAAGACCGGTTCTTGTTTTAGCAAGGAAATATGCAAGAATGATTGCAAATGCAACGGCAAGATAGACAAAGAAGCTGTATCCGAAAAGGAGTTTTCCGATTATGGGAATATCTTTGAGAACAGGTATTCCGTCGTTGAAAGCGGCTTTGATAACGGTTCCGACAGAAACATAGCCGCCTGCGGCGGTTCCCATAATTTCACCGAAAAAGTTGCCGAAGCCGGTGCCGAAAGTGGTAAGAGCAAGACCGGTTACATTCTGGTTCGCGCGAAGAGTGATTGTAAGAAAGCTGTAAATAAGTGCGCCGAACATTGCGCAAAGAAAAGCGCAGACAATGCCGATTATTACAGAAACAAGAGCGTTGGGTTCGCCGCCGGAAGCCTGTTCATAATAATAAGTACCCGCAAGGCCGGCTACACCGCCCATGAACATCATACCTTCAACACCAAGGTTGAGGTGGCCGCTTTTTTCGGTAAGAATTTCACCAAGAGTACCGAAGAGAAGGGGAGTTGCCGCAAGAACAGCGGCGACGATAAAGCTGAGAAAAGTATCCATCAATCGTCACCTCCAACAGTTTTTTTGCGGAAAACAAAGCGGTAGTTAATGAAAAATTCGCTTCCGAGCATGCAAAGAAGGATAAGTCCGGTAAGAACTTCGGAAGCAGAAGCGGGAATACCAAAGTTTGTCTGAATGGTGTTGGAACCTTTCTGAAGAACCGCAAGGAAAGCGGAAATCAGGACCATTACAAACGGGTTGAGTTTTGCAAGCCATGCAACAACGATCGCGGTAAAACCGTAACCGTTTGCGGTGCTGTCACTTAAGGTGTAGTTTGTTCCGCAAACAAGCATCCAGCCTACGATACCTGCAATTGCACCGGAAAGGAACATGGTTCTCATAATGATTTTCGGTACGTTCATTCCGGAATATCTTGCGGTGGAAATACTTTCGCCAACAACAGCGATTTCATAACCGTGTTTGGTGCGGCTCATATAAATATAAATGAAAATTACAAGAACAAGGACGATTATCCAGCCGATATGAACGCCGAAAATTTCGGGAAGTCTTGCGGCCTTATCAAACATCGGAACTTTCGGGAACATCTGTCCTTTGTCCATCCAGGGACCGATTCGGAGATATTTTACAAATCCGATGGCGATATAGTTGAGCATAAGGGTGAAAAGGGTTTCGTTGGTACCCCATCTTGCTTTGAAGAAAGCGGGAATAAGTCCCCAAAGACCGCCGAAAATTGCCGCAACGATGAAAGTTACAACAAAGAAAACCGGTCTCGGAAGGTCACCGACAAGTTTAAGGGCAAAAAAGGTGGAAACTATTGCACCAACGGTGATCTGTCCTTCTGCGCCGCAGTTCCAGAATTTCATTTTGAAAGCCGGCGCTATTGCAAGAGAAGCACCGAGAAGCGGAACTGCAATTTTTGCGGTGGATTTAAGTGCGGTTGCGGAAAGAAGGGAACCTTTTACGATATCGCGGTAAACCGCAAGGGGATTAAAACCAAGTGCAAGAATTATAAGGCCTCCGAGAAGAAGAGCGACGATTATTGAAGAAAATCTGATGAGCATCGCCTTTTTGGGAGAAAGTTCCGGGCGTTTTGCAATACGGATAAGGGGTTCTTTTTTTACATTTTCGTATGTCATTATTTTTTATCCCCCTTTTTTCCGCCAAGGCTGGTCATAAGAAGGCCGACCTCTTCTTTTGTGGTGGTGCGTCCGTCAACGATTCCGCTGACTTTTCCTCCGCAGAGAACGAGGATCCTGTCGCAAAGCTCAACAAGAACGTCAAGGTCTTCACCAACATAAATTACCGCCGCGCCGCGGTTTTTCTGCTCGTTCATAAGATTATAAATGGTATAGGAAGTGTTTATATCAAGACCGCGGACTGCGTAAGCGCTCATAAGAACGGTTGGTTCGGAAGCAATTTCGCGTCCGACAAGTATCTTTTGTACGTTACCGCCGGAAAGATTGCGGACGGGAACATTGATGCCGGGAGTTACGACTTCGAGCTCGTCAACAACTTTTTCAGCAAGCTCTGCGGGAGCTTTTCTGTCTGCAAAAGGGGATTTTCCTTTGTTATAGCTGCGGAGCATCATGTTGTCGGCAAGGCCCATGTTTCCGATAAGTCCCATGCCAAGACGGTCTTCGGGAACAAAGGAAAGGGAAATTCCGTGCTTGATGATTTCCATCGGGGATTTTCCGTTGATGTTCTGGGGTTCGGAACCGTCAACGGGATAGAAGATAATGCTTCCGGAAACTTTCTGAAGTCCGGCAATACCTTCAAGAAGTTCTTTCTGGCCGCAGCCGGAAATACCGGCAATACCGAGAACTTCGCCGCCGTAAGCATTGAAGTTGACATTGTCGAGAATACTTACGCCATCGTCGTTTACACAGGAAAGATTGCGCACTTCAAGACGTTTTACGGGGTTCGGACAGTCGGTTCTTTCAATATTAAGAGTTACTGCATGGCCGACCATCAGGTTTGTAAGTTCCTGGGGGTTGGTTTCCGCGGTAACAAGGTCGCCTATGTGAACGCCTTTGCGAAGAACGGCAACTCTGTCGGAAAGTTCCATAACCTCGTTGAGTTTATGGGTTATGATAACAACGGATTTTCCGTCTTTTTTCATATTGCGGAGAACAGCAAAAAGCTTTTCGGTTTCCTGAGGAGTAAGAACAGCGGTGGGTTCGTCAAGAATAAGGATATCAACGCCGCGGTAAAGCATTTTTACGATTTCGACGGTCTGTTTTTCAGAAACGGACATATCATAGATCTTTTTGTCGGGGTCAATGTGGAATCCGTATTGATCACAGATTTTGCGCATTTTTTCGCCGATTGCTTTGGTGTTAAGGCGTCCTTTTTCTTTAAGACCAAGAACCATGTTTTCTGCGGCGGTGAGAACATCAACAAGTTTGAAATGCTGATGGACCATTCCTATTCCGTAATTGAAAGCAATTCTTGGGTTATCGATAAGAACTTCTTTTCCGTTTACAAAAATCTCGCCGCCGTCCGGATAATAAATTCCGGAAAGCATGTTCATAAGGGTAGTTTTGCCGCTTCCGTTTTCACCAAGAAGCGCAAGGATCTCGCCGTGGCGGATCTCAAGGCTTACTTTATCGTTTGCGACAACGCTTCCGAATGTTTTGGTGAGATTTTTAAGCTGTATTGCAGCAGTTTCCAAAAAAATCACCCTTTCTTAAAAACTGATAAAATAATCAAAAAAGACCTTTTGAAACAACAAAATTCCGGTGGTCAGAAAAGGAAGAAAAAATTATTTTCCTTCCTTTTTTCATCATCGGAAAAATTAAAAAAATGGGGCCGCCGAAAAAACGGCCCCATTTTTAAAATCAAAAATTATGCATCAAGGCGGGTAATGCCGTCGATGATGTAGCCGAAGTAAGGAGCAGACTGGGTCTGGGATTCTTCAACCCATTCGCCTTCAGCGCATTCGAATGCTTCGCCGGTCCAAACATGAACGCCGGTCCAGGGACCTGCAAATACGTGAACGGAACCGTCTTTAAGGCCGTTTGCAACTTCTTCAAGTTTTTCTGCAGTGCCGGGAGCAGCAACAGCTTCGTTGAGGGGGCTGGTGAAGTTTGCGCCTTCAGCAAAACCTTTGCACCAGTCGGTTGCGATTTCTTCACCGTTGAGAACGCATTCTACTGCATAGGTGAGATAAATGGACCAATCTGCACGTGCGGAAATGATGGAAGCTTTGGGAGCAGCTTCTGCCATGTCGGAGTTGTAACCGCAATGGAAAAGGCCTGCTGCTTCTGCAGTGGTTGCAGGAGAGGGGTTGTCGGAATGCTGGCTGATGATTACAGCGCCCTGGTCGATAAGGGACTGTGCGATCTGACCTTCTTTAACGGGGTCGGACCAGGAGTCTGCTTTAAGGGTGATCATGGTTGCGGAAGGGCAAACGGAACGTGCGCCAAGATAGAAAGCGGAGAAGCCGGAGATAACTTCTTCAAAATAGAATGCTGCAACGTAACCGATAACAGCTTCTTCAGCGGTGATGGTGCCGTTTTCGATCATTTCGTTGAGTTTAAGACCTGCGGCAACGCCTGCAATGTAACGTGCTTCGTAAATGGAAGTGAAGTAGTTGTGATAGTTGGAAAGGCCGGAAGATGCTGCCTGTGCGCCGGTTGCATGGCAGAATTCGATTTCAGGATGTTTTGCTGCTGCTTCGGTCATATAGTCACCGTGACCGAAAGAGGTTGCAAAAATGATGTTGCAGCCTGCTTCAACAAGCTCTTCGATAGCGGTTGCGCAGCCTTCGTCTTCGCCGATGTTGTATTTGTTGATGATCTGGTCTTCGGAAATGCCGAGGTTTTCAGCCATTTTCCAGGTTCCGAGGTCATGGTTGTAAGTGTAGCCCATGTCGGAAGGATCGCTTACGTGGATGAAACCGATTTTGATGTTTTCAGCGGTGAGTTCGGTGGTTTCGGAAGGGGTTTCGGGATTTTCGGGTTCTTCGGGGGTTTCGCCGCATGCAGCGAGAGAAAGAACCATAACAAGTGCAAGGATAAGTGCAAGAAGTTTTTTCATGTTTTTCCTCCTAAAAATTTTGCTTTTCATGAAGCATTTTTATAAAAATGCGCTTTTTTGCGCGTTTTTAACGATTTTATTTGCGGAATTCAATCACGTTGTTTTCTGCGTCAAGCTTTTCAACAATTGCAAGGGATTCAAGCTGATAGCCTCTTTCGCGGAAAGAATCGCCGCCGCCCTGGAAACCTTTTTCAATGGCGATTCCAAGTCCTTCAACGGTTGCGCCGGACTGTTTTACAATATCAATAAGTCCGTTGAGCGCGCTACCGACAGCGAGGAAGTCATCGATGATGAGAATGTGGTCTTCGGGGGAAAGATATTTCTGGCTTACAAAAACGTCATAAGTACGTTTTTTGGTAAAGGAAGTAACTTTGGAAGAATAAACCGCACCGTCAACGTTAAGGCTTTCGGTCTTTTTTGCAAAAACAACCGGGCAATTATCAAAAGCGGTTGCAACGATTGCTGCGATTGCAATTCCGGAAGCTTCGATAGTAAGGATTTTGTTTATTTTTTTATCGGCGAAGCGTGCTTTCCATTCTTTTGCCATTTCCTGAAAAAGAGAAATGTCCATCTGGTGATTCAAAAAGCAATCTACCTTCAGGACATTACCGGCGCGCACTACTCCATCTTTGATTATTCTTTCTTCAAGAATTTTCATAGAAAGGACCCCCAAATTCAGTGGTTTAAAAATGCATCTATTAAGCTGAAAAAATATAATTCAATGATATCCTTGTTTTTTTAAAATTGCAAGTACTTTTGTTCAAATTCTACAAAATTATGACAAATTATACAGCAAAATTGAAAAAAATTGTAAATCTGTCCAAAAAAACCAAAAAAACTTGGTTTTTCGTGATTTTATATAAAGAAAGGCTAAATAATTTAGCATTATTGCATAAAAACATTTTGCAATCTTGACTATATTAATCAAAAAGGATATCTTAAAAATGAGGAAATGAAAAAATGGGGTATAAAACAATGGAACATGCGGTACTTATCGGAACTGTTAAAAGCAAAAAACAGTTCGAGGTTAATTTCAGCGAAAAATTTTATCATATTCCGGAAGCGGTTGTTCCAAAGAATATGCTCCCGGTTGAATATATCGCGCTTTATCTTCCGGCGGGAACTTTCGGCGATGAAGACGGCTGCATACGCTATTACGGAAAGATTTCCGAAACAAAAATTGTCAAAAGAGATGAAATAACTTCTCTTCCTTCAAAAAATCCGGAAATGTCCTATTATAAATTTGAAATTGAGGAATGGAAGAAACTCGAATTTCCAATAATCCGTGAATGCGGAGGAATTTATGCTAAGGCTTTTACAAGTCTTGAAAAACTTCTTTCTGCAAAAAAGCTTTCCGATATCGTAAATACGGAATATGCCGTTGCGAAAAAGATAAAGCAATATGGATTCAACCGGAAGAAATTGAAAAAATCGAAATAACCCGTGATCCTGTCGGGGTAAAACTTCTTGCCAAAAGAATCAACGATGCCGCAGGAAAAGAAAAGATCGTTCCGGTACAGATAACAAAATATCTTCTTGAAAACGGTTATCTCAAACTTTCTTTTGACGAAAAGACAAAAAGTCTTAACCGTGTACCAACCGAAAAGGGAATGAGGGTCGGAATCGAAAGTTTTTGGGAGATAAACAAATATTACCGCGAATACAGCAAGAATTATTATAACGAAAAAGCCCAGAAATTCATTATAGAACATCTTAACGAAATTGTTATGATTTCCATAGAGGAAGCTTATAAAAACAACTGAAAAAAAGACCCGCCGGAGAGGGCCTTTTTTATTGCGAAACTGTGAAGAGGGAATAAAAATATTCCTTTCGCTCCATAAGTTCATCGAATGTCCCGTGCTCAAAAATCTTGCCGTTTTTCAAAACGAGCACAGAGTCATATTTTTTGAGCAGATTTTTGTCAAGGTCATGGGTAACGACAATTTTGGTCAATTCATCAAGGGACAAAATGGTGCTTAAAATATGAAAAGAAGTTTCCTTATCCAAAGCGGCGGTTGCCTCATCAACAAGAAGAACAGGGGTTTTTCGGAGAAGGCTCCTTGCAATGGAAATTCTCTGGCGTTCTCCGCCGGAAAGTCCGCTTCCGCTTTCTCCGCAGATAAAATTTTCACCGCGTTCGGAAACAAGTTCGGAAAGTCCGGAGAGAAAAACGGCGTTATCAACGTCTTTATCATCAAAATCCCTGAACATTGTAATGTTGTTACGGATCGAGCTGTTGAAAATAAAAACGTTTTGCTGAATGATAGAAATAATATTATAAAGAGAATCTCCGCTTATATTCCGAAGCTCCGTTTTGTCATAAGTTATTTTTCCGGAATATCCGCCATGACCGGCGGACAAGAGGTTAAGAAGAGTGGATTTTCCGCTTCCGGAAGCGCCGACTATCGCGTAACTTTTTCCTGCTTCAAATTTAAAACAGATGTCTTCAAGAACATTGTCTTTTCCGTTATAGGAAAAACAAAGGTCGGATATTTCAATTCCTTCGTTAAGCGCCGCAGGAACATAATTTCCTTCTTCTCTGGTGTTGGAATAAATCGCTTTCGCCATTTTGTCAATAAGAGCCGCGGCGGATTTTCTGTTTGCAAGCATTTCGGGAATGGTTCCTATCGGTTCCGTAACAAGCCCCATAAGTTGCATGAAAATCATAACAACACCGGGAGTTATTCCGTCTTTTCCGTTTACTGCAAAATAAGCGCACAGAATAAAAATTCCGAACTGGGATATAAGCCCAGCTCCGGTTCCGAGCATCTGAAGAACGGTTCCGAGTTTTTTACGGCGGCATTTTGCTTCTTCAACGCTTTTGTTGCTTTCCGAAAAAAGTTTTATGGCAGAAATTTCAGCCTTAAAACTTTTGATCACGGAAAAACCGGCAAGTCCGTCGCGTAAAACCGACATAAAACTTTCGTTTTTTTCGGAAATTTCCTTTTCCGCTTTTGCAATCCGGTTTCCGGTAATGAAAGAGGCGGCGACAGGTAAAAGCGCGAAAAGAATTGCCGCGGCGGTAAGAAGGGGGCTGTAACAAAACATCATAGCTATTGCGCCTAAGAAAAGCAAAGAATCCAACACAAGATTGAAAATGTTAAGAAGATAGTTTTGCTCAATTGAAGCGGCATCGTTGGAAAAGGCGGAAATATAAGCCGCTGTGTTTTCCTTTGAAAAGGCGGAAATTCCTTTTCTGGTAAGTTCGGAAAACGCAAAATCTTTATATTGCCGCATTGCTTTTGAAATAAATTTCGGTTTTGAAAAATATATCAACGCCGCGCAGAATGTAAGTAAAGCAACCATAACTATTGAAAGCAATATAAGATCTAAAATAGAAAATCCGGTGTCGATTCCGGAAGAAGCATCTATAAATTGCTGTAAAAGCCAGGATATCATAAGATTTACAAAAACCTGGAGAATATACCCGATCATTGCGATAGAAAAGCTGATTTTATTGCCTTTCCAAAACTGTAAAGTGAATTGCCTTCGCAGATTGTTTTTATCCATTTTCCTTCATCTCCTGCCAGATTTCAACAAGAGCGGGGGAACCGCAGTTATTGTATTTTATAGTATTTTCAATGCCTTCAATCGCCGTTTCTCCAAAATTATCACCTGCGGAGCCGGGTTTTTCCTTTTTATAAAATCTGATATTTTCAGCGGAATAATTAGGGTTTACATCAAAATATTCAGCAGTTTTTTTAGCTTCCAAAAGATATTCTTTAGCTTTTTCTGTGTCTCCGAGTTCTGCGTAAAAATTTGCGCAGGCAACAAGGATTATAACGTTGCTTTTATCGAGATAGGAGGGTTTTCCGGGAATGCGGAACATTTCGTTGATGTTTTTACAGACGAGGAGAACATCGAGCGCTTTCTGACAGTCTTTGTCCTCTTTCTGATAATAATTTGCAAAACCAAATGCAGTGCGGAAAAGCGACGTAAGGCTGTTTACAAGCGAATCGGAAAGATATTCCACACATTTTGGGTCATCGCTGTAAAAGGTGGAACCTATATATCCTATAAGATCATCATACATTCCGTTATCGTTGTATTTTTTAAGAAGTTCAACAGCTTCCCGGTGTTTTCCAAGACAATCGTATGTTTCTGCTATATCACGGTAAATTTTTGCAGGACCTACTCCTTTTTCGTTTGGTCCGTTGCAAAGTGTAAGTGCGATGTTATAAAGTTCAAGGGCTCTTTCAAGCGATGAATCATCGCATTTTTCAAGTCCTTTCATAAAAAAAGTAAGAGCGCTTTGATATACAATTTCAAAGTTGTTAGGGAATTTTTTAAGGGCCTTTTCCGCTTCGATAATGGCTTCGTCATATTTCTTTTCGTCCTGAAGCAAATCAATGCGTTCCGCTACCTTTTCTGCAGAATTGTCCCGAACTTGATACCCAAGAAGCGCATCCACAGAAATTCCGAAAAAATCCGCCAGTTCCATAATAAGCGAAAGCTCAGGCGCGGAAGCTCCGTTTTCCCATTTTGAAACCGCTCCGACGGAAACGCCCATTGCTTCCGCAAGCTGTTCCTGTGTAAGATTTTTTTCTTTGCGGTAAAATTTTATATTTTCGTTAAGGTTTGATTTCATTAATAATCATCTCCGTTTGTTTTCGGTACCGTGGTTATATGATAACACCGTTTTTTGCTGTTTTGAAGATATTTCCGGTAGAGTTATTCAACAAATTTATTAACCGTAAGTAAAATCAAAAGCATTGACAGATGTGGTATAATGTAGCAAGCGTTTAAAAAAGGAAGTGAAAAATTGGCAAGTTTTCTTCTTGCAATTATTTATATATCATTTATAAGTCTTGGTTTGCCGGATGCTTTGCTTGGCGGTGCCTGGCCGACCATGCAGAAGGAATTTGATGTTCCGGTTTCCTATGCGGGGATTATTTCGATGATAATCTGTTTCGGAACAATTGTTTCCAGCCTTTTAAGCGACAGGATGACAAAACGTTTCGGAACCGGAAAAGTTACCGCAATGAGTGTTGCGCTGACTGCGGCGGCGCTTTTTGGTTTTTCGTTAAGCAGTTCTTTTCCTATGCTCTGCATAATTGCAATTCCTTATGGTCTTGGAGCGGGTGGAGTCGATGCTTCGATAAACAACTATGCCGCAATACATTACGCAAGCCGCCATATGAGCTGGCTCCACTGTATGTGGGGAATAGGCGCTTCAACAGGCCCTTATCTTCTTGCCGCGGCAATGACGAACGGAAGCTGGAATCTCGGTTACCGCTGGGTCGCAATTCTGCAAATCGTTCTTACCGCCGTTCTTTTTCTTACTCTTCCGCTTTGGAAAGAAGAAAAAACAAACACGAAAAATTCCGTAAAAACAAAACCCCTTTCCATAAAAGAAATTTTTGCAATTCCCGGAGCAAAGGAAGTTATGGCGGCTTTTTTCTGCTATTGTGCTTTGGAAAGTACCGCCGGTCTTTGGGCAAGCAGTTATCTTGTTATGGAACACGGAGTTTCCAAAGAAACCGCCGCAGGCCTTGCAACCTTGTTTTATACCGGAATAACCGTCGGCAGGGGAATAAGCGGTTTTGTGACATATAAATTGAACGATAAAAATATGATACGTCTTGGCCAGATTATAATTGCAGTCGGAATATCGCTGATAATTCTTCCGCTTGGCGAAAAAACGGCAATGGCCGGAATCGTTCTGGTCGGTTTTGGCTGTGCACCGATTTATCCCTGTGTGATCCATTCAACTCCTGCGCATTTCGGAGTGGATAAATCACAGGCTATAGTTGGTGTCCAGATGGCCTGCGCTTATATCGGAAGCTGTTTTATGCCGCCGCTTTTCGGGATTTTGGCAAACCATATTTCTGCGGGACTTCTGCCGTTTTATCTTGGGGCAATTCTCGTTATGATGTTCGCGGCAATGGAAAAATTAAACAAAATAAAAGTATAAAAACCGATTTTCGTCAAAAAAAGGGGTGAAGCAATGGATTCTGAAATCCGTCTTTTGCCAATGACAGAAAAAATGTATCACGAATATTTCATGGAATATCAGAACGATCCGGACTTATATATTGATAAAAATGCCTTCGAACCTTATGTTTACAACGAGGAAAAAGTGAACAGCTATATAAGAAAACAAGCGGAACTTGGACGCAAAACTTTTGCAATTATGTACGGCGATGAGATGGTTGGGGAGCTTATAATCAAAAACATTTCCGAACATGAAAGCGCTGTTCTCGGAATTGCGTTAAGAAACGAAAAATATAAAGACAGAGGTTTCGGAACAAAGGCGGAACAGCTTGCGGTACATTATGTTTTTGATGAACTTGACATTCCGGTTCTTTATGCGGACACAATTTTATCGAATACAAGAAGTCAGCATGTATTGGAAAAAGTCGGATTCAGATTTTTCAAAGAAGAAGGAAATTTCAGATATTACCGCATTGAACGAAAATGAAAGCAAAAAAAAGACCCGCGATTGCGGGTCTTTTTTATTCTTCATATTCAAATTCGGAAAATTCGTCCCGGGATTCAATAATTACTCCGTCTTTGAGTTTAAACGTTTTTTTATGTCTGTGAACGGTGGTGTGTTCACCAACGGTGAATCCGAAAAATTTTTCTTTTTCATTACATTCAAGAAGGATATCAAGAGTAATTGTTTCCGCGTCGGAAGAATCGACTGTAGAATAGATTTTTTTAATATTGTGCTTTTTTAAGTATTTTTTAGCAAGAGCAATGGCTTCCGCCTTGTTTTTTTCTCCTTCGGAACAATGGCAGATATAATTTTCCGGAAGATGTTCTTCTGCATAGGAAAAATTTTTTGCGATATAAACTTCCTCAAGAAGACGCAAAGCAGTATCAAAAACGGTCATTCTTTCTCAGCTTCTTCCTTTTCTTTCTTGCGGATATAATAAAGGATATCGCCGAGGATTCCGTCTTCGGCGGCCCAGGCAACGTTTCCGGGTTTAACTCTTTCGCCGGAAATGATAACAGTAAGCATCGCTTCAAGAAGAACTATGCTTGCGTCGCAAACTTCGCAAACCATATCCTGGTGGCTTTTTATGTTGTGGTTTGCAAGGATCTGGGCATAATCGCTGCGGAATCTTTTGGAAGCAACCGCATCGCGGATAAAGTTGAACATGATTTCGTTATATTCCGGAACAACGTAGTCCTGGTTGGTGTCATTATGATGAATGGTTTTGCGCTCGGTGTGGGGATTTCTGAGCATGTAATCGGTATAAAGCATAACATCGCGGTGCTCAAAGGGATTTGAAGAAACGCTGAGGTCTTCGTTCCATTTTTTGAGCATGCTCGAAAGTCTTTTGTCAAGTTTTGCAAGTGCTCGTTCCTTGATTTCTGCGGGAACGGGATAAAAACCTTCCGCAATGCTGCAGGCGATTGCCGCAAGGGTATCGCTGTCACCGCCCATGGAAATTGCTTTACGAAGGGTATCTTCAAAACTTTCGGCCTCGAAGAAAACCTGGAGCGCAACCGGAACGGTTCCCTGGCAGGTTTCGTCAAACAAATAATAAGGACGAATTTCGTCAAGGGATTTGCTGAAATTATATTTGTATTTAAGTTCGATGTAGCGTTTGATATAATCCTTGGGTCTGCCGTTTCTTGCAAGGAAAATTGCAGCGGCAGTGGCTTTTGCGCCTTTGATCCCTTCTTCGTGGTCATGGGTAACTTTCGCGCTTATTTCCGCGAATTTTTCGACCTTTTCAAGGCTGTGGAAATACCATGCAACGGGAGAAACGCGCATTGCGCTTCCGTTTCCGAAACTGTTATAAGGTTTAGGGTCGGAAGAAGCAATCCATTCGCCGAAGCGAAGTCCGTAACCGGCATCGGGATAGGTTTTTCCGTATTTTCTGAAAGCCTTTACCATTTCTTTTTCGGTTTTTGTTTCGTCGCGGTTTCCTTTAACAAGAGCTTCCGAAACGGCAAAAGTCATTACGGTATCATCGGTAAAAAAACAATCGTCACTGATTATCGGGAAATCGGTTGTTTTGATGTTGTTGAATTCATATATGCTTCCGGCAATATCGCCGATTATTGCACCAATCATTAAAAAATCCTCCGGTCAAAATTAATCTAACTTATATAATAACATAAGAAAAGTCAATCTTCAAGTATGAATAAGCCTTCCCCTTGAGGGGAAGGTGTCAGCGAAGCTGACGGATGAGGTGTTACAATATTTCTTTGACGAAAATATTGTCTGTATCTCCGCCGTAATTTAAAAGTTCATCAATTTTTATAAAACCGCATTTTTCATAAAAACCAATCATATCCGAAGGGATGTAAACCTTCTTAAAACTTTGCATTTTTGCATATTCAATTGTATTTTCAATAAGTCTAAAACTGATTTTATTTCCGCGGAATTTTTCGTCAACAAAAATCGAACTTATCCAAGGGGAATATCTGTTTTCTGGATAATAATCTGTTTCCAAAAAGGTACAGAATCCGATTATTTCGCCATCTTCAACCGCGGCAAAAACCGCTTCCCATTCAAGAAAATTATTTTCTTTAAGTATAAAAGCAAGGTGTTTTCCTGCTTCCCATGAACAGTTTTCTGCAAAATCAATAAGTTTTTCTTTTAAAAAAATTTTGTTTTCAATTTTTACAATTTCCATTTCTATTTATCTTCAAAATTTTCAAGTTCCGGATTTTTAATCCAGCCGTTTTCATCACGCAAAAAGGGAAGAACGGCGGTAACGGCGGAACTGTTTATCATTCCGTAAACATGGGGATAGCTTCTTCCGCAATTGTCACCGTCCTCATATTTTACCTTCGCGGAAAGTTTGTTTTCATCAATGCAAAGTATAACCATTTCATCTTCGATACTGTCAAAATTCGGTGCAACGCGCCAAAAAAATTCCGGTTGGGAACAATGGATGAAACCTTCGGTTTCGATATTTTGTTTGCCCCATAGATCTTTGTTTCTGAATTCTTCCCATGTTGATTTTTTCATAGCATGAAGAATCGTACTATATTCGGAAAAGGAGTTTTTAACTTCTTTCAAAACGGCGGTATCTCTTGCGCGAAGAAATTTCTGCTGTTCCGTTTTGGGAACAAATTCCGTAATAAGGCGGAAAACTTCATCAAAGTTTTGCCAGCAAACTTCTGTTTTTGTGGCTTTTTCGCCTTCCGTAAGATTTATTTCGGAGATTTTTCCGTTTGTGTGAACAAAATAGTAATAAGAAATCTGTGTGTAATCACAGTGTGCGCGGTTTTCCTCGACGATTCCGATTTCTTTTATATAATCGCAGGAGCATCCGGTTTCTTCAAGGATTTCTCTTTTCAGTGCGGAAATTTTATCCTCTCCGGGGTCAATTCCTCCGCCGGGAAGAAGCTGAAAATCAACTTTTTTCATCAGCATAACGGCAAATTTTCCATTGGAATTGCGAAGAACGGCTCTCGAAGTGTACCGCGGCTCTGCTTTGGAAACACCTTCGAGCCCAAGAACGGTTTTATCCGTAAGTTTTGCAATGGTTTTCATTTTTTCACTTCTTTCCAACAAACAAAAGGTGGTTGCTCCTGCCGAGCATTTCCGGCTTTTCACAGCAATAATAATGATAGCGAAGATAGGTTTCATAATCCTCATCGTCAAGACTGTTTATCTTTTCCGCCATAAGTTCCGAAACGCCGTCCGAAGCAACTTCATGAATGATTTTTATTCCGCCGTTTTGAAGGATTTTTCTGCATCCTTCAACCGTATGGAAAACGAAAGGGAAGTCGTCCATTTTAAAAGTTTTCCTGTCAAAATCACCGGTTTTTATGTAATTGGAATCATAATTCAGTTCGGTTATAAAAATCATATCGTTCCCGATAAAAGCAAAGAAAAGAACCGCGTCTTTTTTTGCAACGCGTTTTGCTTCCGAAATTGCTTTTTGACGGTCTTCTTCGCTGTGAAGATGATAAAGCGGCCCGAACATAAGAATGATATCGAAACTGTCATCTTCAAAATGCGAAAGGTCAACGGCATTTCCCTGAACAAGCTCAATTTTATGTTCGGGTTTTATCCTTCTTTTGAAAGCCGCAATATTGTTATCCGCAAGTTCAAGAGCGGAAACTTCATAGCCTTTTTCGGCAAAATAAAGGCTGTATTCTCCTGCGCCGGCTCCGATATCAAGAATTTTCATTCCCGGTTCAAGATATTTTTCAATATATTTCACAGTGGTGAAAAATTCGACCCTTGCAGCTTTTGAAGAAAGGCGGTGTTCCTCGTCAAAAATGTCATAAGTTTTGTTTATCTGTTCAATTTCGTCTTTTATCTGATAAAGTTCCTCAAAATTCATAAGTTTTCCTCCTTAACAAAAAAGGCAGACGGGGATTTTATCCGTCTGCCTATGCTATAATTCTGAAAAAATCAATCCTCGAACTGTTCAAAGAACTTTGGGTTCTTCGGACAGGAACTTTCGGCAACCTGAATGGTTGCGGAAGCAAGGAAAGTTCCGGCTTTAACCGCTTTTTCAAGGCTGTAACCTCTGGTAAGACCCATAACGGTTCCGGAAAGGAAGGCGTCGCCTGCGCCGGTTGTATCAACAAGGTTGCAGGGGTTGCAGGGGCAATGACCTTTTTCTTCGGTGCGGTTGTCATAGAAAACGGCGCCGTCTTTTCCCATTGTAACAACCATGGAAGGAACTTTAAGTTCCGCGGATTTTTCAATTACAACTTCAAGCATCTGTTCGGGTTTATATTCTTCAAGATTCATGTTGAAGAATTTTCCTGCCTCAATTTCGTTGCAGATATAACAGTCAACTCTGCTTAAAAAATCCGGGCGTTTTCCGATAACGCTGAGGTTTCCGACTATAACATAGACTTTTTTATTATATTTTTCAGCAAGGGAAAGAACTTTTTCGGAAATTGCTTCGTTGGTGTCGATTTCAAGAACAATGTTTTCGCAATTTTTTACAATTTCTTCGCCTCTTGCTCCAATAAAGGATTCGAGTGCTTCAAGGTCGGGCATCTGGCTTGTGGAACCGGCAAGATCGCCTTTTTCGTCCATGACCGCAAGCCACATTCCGATTCCGCCGGAAGGAACCATTGTAATGTGGTCGGTCCCGACTCCGATATTCTGAAGATGATCCACAACATCAAGACCGATTGGGGTGTGGTCCGCAACGCTTACAAAATCAACAGGCATTCCGACATTTGCAAAATCCTCGCAAACGTTACGGGAAACTCCGCCGTGAACAATTTTTACGTTACCAAGGTTGGTGCCGGTGGGAATATATTTTCCGAAGGGGAAACCTTTTACGTCAACAAAAGCGACGCCGAAAACAGCTGTTGCAGCCAATTTAAACACTCTCCTAAAAAATATCAGTCAATATTACAGACTATACCACATTTTTTGATAAAAAGCGACATCATTTTGACAAAATTATCAAAAAATAAAAATAAATTTTAAACATCTTAACTTTTTGAAAATAAAGTGATATACTAATCTATTAGTAAACTAAAAAAGGAGATATATAAAAATGAGCGAATGCAATCACGACTGCGAACACTGCAGCCAAAACTGTTCTTCAAGACAGGCGCCGGAAAGTTTTCTTGTTGATCAGAACGAATTTTCCGATATCAAGCACGTAATAGGTGTTGTAAGCGGAAAAGGCGGCGTAGGCAAATCTCTTGTTACCTCTCTTCTTGCCGCGAACATGCAGAAAAAAGGATATAAAACCGCGGTTCTTGATGCGGACGTAACCGGTCCTTCAATTCCGAAAGCTTTCGGAATCACAAACAAAGCAACCGGTTCCGCAGCCGGAATCATTCCGGAACTTTCCAAAACCGGAATCGAAGTTATGTCCGTTAACCTTCTTCTCCAGGACGAAACCGAGCCCGTTGTATGGCGCGGACCTGTTATTGCCGGAACGGTAAAACAGTTCTGGCAGGACGTTGTGTGGAATGACGTTGATTATATGTTTGTCGATATGCCTCCGGGCACCGGCGATGTTCCGCTCACCGTTTTCCAATCCCTTCCCGTTGACGGAATCGTTGTTGTAACTTCTCCCCAGGAACTTGTCGGAATGATCGTTGAAAAAGCGGTCAAAATGGCAGGAATGATGGATATTCCCGTTCTTGCAGTTGTTGAAAACATGTCCGGTTTCAGATGCCCGGACTGCGGAAAAGTTCATAACATTTTCGGTGAAAGCCATATTGATGAGATTGCGGATAAATACGGAATCCCCGTTACAGCAAAAATACCGATGGATCCCAATGTTGCCGCAAAATGCGATGCGGGCGATATTGAATATTGCGAAGAAAACTGGCTCGATCCGGTTACCGAAAGACTTGCAAACCTCGGCTGACAGCCGAATGACCCTTTTGGAGGACGTAAAATGAACAGAGAAATTGCTGTCGAAACTCTTAAAAAATATAACAAAGTTGCTTTCCATATTCGCCATGCCTATACCGTTGAAGGCGTTATGCGCTGGTACGCAAATGAACTCGGTTACGGTGATGAAGCGGATTTCTGGGCAACCGTCGGTCTTCTTCATGACGTTGACTTTGAAAACTGGCCGGAAGAACATTGCGTAAAAGCTCCGGAACTTCTTCGTGAGGCCGGCTTTGACGAAAGATTTATCCATGCCGTCTGCAGCCATGCTTACGGAATGACTTCCGACGTTGAACCGGAACACATGATGGAAAAAGTGCTTTTTGCGGCGGACGAACTTACCGGACTTATCTGGGCAGCAACAAAAATGCGTCCTTCAAAAAGCTGTCTTGATATGGATGTTTCCAGCCTTAAAAAGAAATTCAAGGATAAAAAATTTGCAGCGGGCTGCAGCCGCGACGTTATAAAACTCGGTGCGGAACGTCTTGGCTGGGAACTTTCCGAACTTCTTGAAAAAACTCTTGAGGCAATGAAATCCTGCGAAGCTTCCGTTGAAAAAGAAATGGAAGGAATTGAAGAATAAGGAGAACAAAATGAAATACGATTTTGAAACCCTTGTCAACAGAAGAAACACCGGTTCCCATAAATGGGAAGGAATGTATGAACAGATTCCCGATGCAGGGGACGAGATTGTTCCGCTTTCCGTTGCGGATATGGAACTCAAAAATCCTCCCGCAATAATCGAAGGTCTTAAAAATTATCTCGATAGCATCATTCTCGGATATACCGGCGAAACGGAAAATTATTATAAAAGCGTAACTTCCTGGATGGAGCGCCGCCATGGATTTTCTCCGAAAAAGGAATGGTTCGTAATGACCGCCGGCGTAGTTCCGGCAATTAAGGAAATGGTCGGCGCCTTTACAAAAGACGGTGATTCCGTTTTGATGCTCACCCCGGTCTATTATCCTTTCTATTCAAGTGTTGAGGCAAACGGAAGGACCGTTCTTGGAAGCGAACTTATCCTCGAGGGTACCGAATACAGAATCGATTTTGAGGATTTTGCGGAAAAAGCCGCAAGACCTGAAACCACCCTCTGCATTCTTTCAAGCCCGCATAACCCGATCGGAAGAATCTGGACAAAAGAGGAACTCCTGAAACTTTGCGAAATCTGCCTTGAAAACAACGTTTTCATCATTTCCGACGAAATCCATTTCGACCTTATAATGCCCGGATTCGAACACGTTTCTATGGGAACTTTTGAGGAAAAATATCTTAACAACTGCGCGATCTGCACAGCGCCAAGCAAAACTTTCAACCTTGCTGGTCTTCAGACTTCCAATATTTTTATTCCGAATGAGGAATACAGAAACAAAATGACCGCCGCAAGGGGATATTTCTCACTCAATATTTTCGGATATAAAGCATGCGAACTTGCTTATGACGAATGTGAGGAATGGCTCGACGAGCTTCTTCTTTTCCTTGATGAAAACAGAAAATTTGTCGAGGAATTTGTTGCGGAAAAAATGCCGGAAGTTAAAGTACATCGTCTTCAGGGAACATATCTTATGTGGCTGGATTTCCGCGCCTGGGGAATGGATGAAAAAGAGCTTGAGGACTTTATGGTACATAAAGCCGAAGCGATTTTTGATGAAGGCTATGTTTTCGGCGAAGGCGGAATCGGTTTTGAGCGAATCAATATCGCCTGCCCTAAACGCGTTCTTGAAGCAACCCTTGAAAGAATCTATAAAGCGAAGCAGAAAATATGAATTTTTAAAAGTAGGGCGGGGGCTATGCTCCCGCCGTTTTTTTATTTATTCGGATTTTTGTTGATATTGCAAACGCAAAGTGATAAAATAAAACTGCGACGCAAACTTAATAAGATTCCGTCAGTAAGGTGTGTATTTTTATCCCATGATAAAAATGCATGCTCTATTTTCGCATACCTACTGATGGAAGTGAAAGTTTGTGTCGCAGCAATCGGAGCTTGCGTTTTTGGTGCGTAGCTTCGGCTGCGCACTTTTTTATTTTCAGGAGGATGAAAAAATGAAAAAATTATTGGCGCTTATTTTGGTATTTGTTATGTTGCTTTCTCTGTGCGGATGCGATGTGGCCAATCCAGTTGTTGAAGAACTTAATCCAGTTGTTGAAGGCAAAATTAACGAAACATTAACATCTGAAGATATTTCAATAAAAGTAACCGCTAAATTCGGAAAAGGCGAAAATTTATTGGAAGGCGAATTGTTGGATTTTAAAAATCATTATGCAGGCAGATATGATATCGGTAAAGTTTTGGCAATTGAAATAGAAATTGATAATATGTCGAAAGATACGCTGTATCTTAATACAGACGATGTAATCGTTGAATATGCTGACGGATATAAATATCAGATAGACTTTGATGTACATTCTTTATGTTCCGATGTATGGATGTATCACATGGATCCGCTTGCAGAAGAAACACATTATTGGGCGGTAGAAATTCCTCAAAAAGTTATTGATTCGGATGAACCGATTCTTATTCATTTTAGTCCGGAAATATATGATGTCGAAAATTCCAAGATTATTCCCGGTCCCAAATTTACTATCAAATACAGATGAATTTATCGATAAACAAACCACCCTCCGAAATTTCCGGAGGGTGGTTTCTTTTATGGAGATATTGAAGTAAAATAGGGGTTTCCAAAATCGCCGTTTATGGAAACGCTTGTCCATTTATAGGTGTCGTACCAAATCCGCTTTCCTTTAAAGGTAACGCTGTAAGCATATTCGTTTCCGCTTTTTGCTTCGCCAAGAATAGTAAAAGTGAGCCAGATATCTCTTTTGGAAGAATTCATTTCAACGTGTTCTTTTCCAACAGGTCTTGCTGAAACAAAAACCGGGTGGCGTTCTTTGGAATTTTCAATGTTTTCAAGAAATTTTTCAGTAAGTTCTTCCGAATATTTATCAAAAAGAAAAGTGCGGTAACCGCCGGAACAAGCTGCGGAATCAAAACGCACCGTTCCGAAAAGTCCGATGAGAACATAAGCTGCCGCGGCAAGAAAAAGCAATGTTCCTATAATTATTGCGATGATTTTTATAACAAGCTTTTTGGTTATTTTTATTTTTTTCTTTTCCGGAGCGGGTTTTCCTTCCGGAAAATAAAAATCCTTTCCGGTTGCCAAAAACTGCACAGAAGTATTAAGCAGTTCCGCAAGTTTTATAAGGTTTTCGGTATCCGGACTGGAAAGGTCCGTTTCCCATTTTGAAACTGCCTGGCGCGAAACTCCAAGGCTTTCCGCAACGTATTCCTGGGAATATCCCGCGTCCCTTCTTAAATTTCCGATTCTTTCACCAAGAGTCATTAAAAATCACCTCCGTGATGATATGTTATCAAAAAAATCCGCAAATGACTACCAACTGTATGTCAACTATTGGTTGCGGTTATGAAAAACTCCCGTTATTTCAAATTGAAAAGTTTCGGAGCGGGCGATATAATTAAATCACAGCCGGCGAATCTATAAAAAGGAGTTTTTTTAAATGGAAGAAGAACTTTATCTTATAAGCCACATTACGTTAATAACCGGTCTTTCCGACCGTACCATAAGAAATTACATCGCTTCCGGAATCCTTAAAGGCGAAAAGATTAACGGAATCTGGCATTTTACTCCGGAAGAAGTGGACGCATTTATCAAAAATCCTGCGGTGCGTCCGAGCATCGTTGCAAAAAACAATTCCGTCGTATATGATTTTATGCTTAATGACAGCAAAAAGGAAGAGGAAACCTGCGTTATCCTCGATTTGCCGAAATGTGATATCAAAGAAACGGCGGAGTTCTTTTGCTACGGCATCAGCAACGGAGATTATAATGATATAAATTTCAGCTTTGACGGAAATTATAAAACACCGAGAATAATTCTTCGCGGAAAGCCTTCCGATGTTTTCGGACTTATCGGCGATTATTACAAAAGCTCCCGTTTTTAATGGGAGCTTTTGTTTACTGCTTCTTTTTAATAAAACTGTGGACGTCGCTGTGGAGTTTCATTTTCGGGTCACTTTTGTGTTCGCTCATTTCCTTGTTTATCAAAGCTCCGAGAAGGATTATGTCAGCAAGGATATAAAGCCAGAGCATCAGAATTATTACAGAAGCAAGTGAACCATAGATTGCGGAATATTTTACCGAAGAACTTATGAACCAGGAAAAAAATCCGCTTACAACAGTAAAAACAAGCGAACCGAAAACCGCGCCCGGAAGAATTTTCATTTTATAGGGACTGCGCCATGCGTTGCAGTAATAAACGGTATAAAGCATTCCGGCGGAAATTATATTAAGAATTACAAATCGGAACCAGTTCCAGAGGTTGGCAAGATCAAGAAGATTAATAAAATCTATCATAGCAAAAAAAGGTTCAAGAAAAGTTATAAGCCATCTTCCGGCGATAACCGTTATTGCAAGAACATAAACAGCCAGAAGAAATGCCACAGCATAAACAAAACTGAAAATAAATCTTGCTGTGTCGCTTCCGCCGCGGCTTTCAAAAATTTCCCGAAGAGTGTCCGAAAGAGTACGGAAAGCCGCAGCTCCGGTATAAACCGCGGTGAAGATTCCGATTATTAAAAGTCCGCCGGACTGTGAACCGGAATAGGAAAGATAATCTTCGATTATAGCGAGAACTCCGGAAGGAATAAGTTCCGAAAATTCCTCGAGGAAAATAACAATGTCTTCGCCCAGAACGCTCAGAATCCATTGGACGCAGATAAGCATCGGGAAAAGAGTCATTATAAGAAAATATGAAAGAGCCGCCGCGGAACGGTTAAGTTTAAGCGAAAGAAATTTTTCGGCAATACCGATGATTCCTTTAACGGAAAAAATGTGGTTCATTAAAATCCTCTGTAAAAATAAATTGATTTATGATATATTTATATTATACTATCGAAAGTTCAAAATTCAACTTTATGAATTGTAAATTTTAGTTTATCAAAAAAGGAGGAGGATTTTTTGGAGAATTTTGAAAAAATCCTGCTTTTTCATTTTGAAAAATATCCGCTTATGAAGCCGGTCGATGCGGTAAAACTTTGTTACCAAAGCGCTTTCGGTTGCGGACATCTTGTTAAAAACGAAGAGTTTGCTTTGAGCATGCTCAAAAATGAGCTTGAAAACACAACTCGGGATTTTGATGCTCAGCTTTTCGAACCAATTGGCGGAGGCTATGTTCGGATTGATTTGCATAAAGCAAAAGCAGTTAAAATTCCGGAAGAAAAAATCTGCGAAGTTTTTATAAAAAGCGCAAATTCCGGAGAAAAAACTGAACTTGAACCAAAAATTGAAATTTTAAAAAAGCTTTCTAAAGAGGGGAGAACACCTTTTTCGGAAAAGGAACTTCTTGAGTATCTTTTTGGATATAGCGGCGAAATGGTAAGCCACAGCGAAAAATATAAAACCGAATATCGCCCGGCATACAGGGTCATTTTGGAAAAACTTGCGGAAGAATTGCAATAAACCGCGGTTTATGATATTATAATTCCAGTTTTATTTATAAAGGTGATTTGTTTATGATTCGTTTCAGAAAAGCAAAAGGAATAAAATCGGTGGAGCGCAGCTATGAAAAAATCCTTTCCGCGGATTACGCAAAGGATTATGTTGAAGTTGAACGCTTTATCGAATGCTGTAAAATGTGCCCGAATTACGGTGCAAAATGGGGCTGTCCGCCCTATGCCTTTGACGTAAAGGAAAAATATTGGAACAATTATAAATATCTCCATCTTTTTGCGTTCAAAATGTATCTTGAGGACGATCTTATTGAACACGGAATGACCCAGGAAGAAATTGACGAACTTGTTCTCGGAATCCGCCACCAGAATTATATTCTTGCAAGCAAATGGATTTTGGGAGTTGAAAGGGAAAACCCCAGTTCCTTTGCTCTTGACGGCGGTCACTGTGCAAAATGCAAACGCTGCACAAGACCGAAGGGAAAACCCTGCCGCCATGAGGACGATATCCGTCCGGCAATAGATGCCATCGGCGGAAACCTTGTTAAAACCGCGGAAGAACTTTTCGGCACAAAAATCCTTTGGATCGAAAACGGAAAAGCTCCGGAATATTTCCTTTTCATTGTCGGACTTTTAAGCGATTCCGAAGAGATAAAAGTTAAAGATTGAGGTTGAAAAATGAGATACGAAGAAGCCATTGAAAAACTTAATTCAGCATCGGCGGAAGAACTTTCCGAAAAAATGGAAAAGCTTAAAAACCGCGAAAATCTTCCGGAAGATGAGGTAGAAAATCTCCTCGATGAAACTGTCGGAATGCTTTTTTCTGCATCTAAAGAGATTAAAGCTCCTGAACTTTACAGGGTTGTTCGCAATGGCGAAAAACCGCTTGATGATCACGAAAAAACGCTTTTCGAAGAATCTCCGCTTTTCGGCGAAGAATATATCCGCTTCAGCTATGACCCGATAGTTCCTTTTGTTGAAGGAAAAATTGCCGAAGGCGAAACCGTAAGCCTTATGACCTACCGCAAGGCCGTTGAAGAAAACCCTCTTGCGCTTTTGCTCGAAGGTTTTCCGGAAGATTCAAACGTTTTCGATATTCTCGAAAAAGACGGTCTTGAAAAAAACGGGAAAGAAAACTATCTTAAAATTGCGGAATTTATCAAAAGCGAACTTTTAAAAGACGAAAAAGACGGAAAATTTATCCGTAAAATAAAAAATCTTCTTGAAGGGGAAGAACCCTGCACAGCTCTTTGTTATTCCAATGACGGCGCAGATTATGTTGCAATGAATAAAGATATTGTCGATATTTACTATATCTGCACAAGCATTATTGTTTGCCGCCTTGACTGGATGGAAAACAAGGGGGAAATGGTCGAGGTAACTCCTCTTTCCCACAGCGTTGGCGCAGTTGTTCCCGGAAAGAAAATCGAGTATGACGAATTCGGCGAAGTCGGAACTTTTACTTTTGAAATGGACGATTACAGATAACAAAAAACTCCCGCAAATTTCTGCGGGAGTTTTTTTATAGGTGACAAAATGGAACTTTTTACAAAAAGATGCAAAATCCGAAATTTCCGCCCGGAAGACGCAAAAGATCTGTATGAAACGCTTTCGAACGAAGAAGTTATGAATTATATTGAGCCGATTTTTGATATGGAAAAAACGTTGGATTTTATTAAAAACGCTGGTCTTTGTGAACCGCCGCTGGTTTATGCCGTGGAATTTAACGAAACGGAAAAAGTGATCGGGCATCTGATTTTCCATAGTTATGAAAACTGCGGTTATGAAATCGGCTGGGTAATCAATAAAAAATATTGGGGAATTGGAATTGCAAATGAACTTACAAAAAGGATAATAGAATATTCAAAAACTCTTGATATAAAAAGTCTGATTATCGAATTTGACGAAAACCAATCCGCAAGTAAACATATTGCCGAAAAAAACGGCTTTGTTTATGAAGGAAAAACGGGTAATATTGAAATTTATAAATTGATGCTGTAAAAAAACGGGCTTAAAAGCCCGTTTTTTTCAGTTAAAGCTTCCGTTCCAAAGGGGAAGCCCGGTTATAAATTCAGCTTTGACCGCCGGAACGTAATATGCGCCGAAGTTTTTAAGTCCGTTTTCCTGTTCCATTTCCGGAAGTTCTACAAGGAACCGGTAATAGGGCATCCAGATGTTTTCGCCGGTTCCGCTGCGGTAAACAAGTTCAGCTTTTGCGATATATTTCTTTCCGGGCATTTCATATGGAGCGGTTGTGATATAACCGCCGTCAAGGAGCATATCCTTTGCTTCTTCGGTGGAAATAATCGGATAATCGCCGATTTTTTCCGCGCAGGAAAGTTTATCGTTAACTCTTATGAGCATCAGTTTTCCTTCGTCGTTGGGCGCAAGCTGGATTTCGTTAAAGGCAAAGTTCAGCATATCGCTTATTTCATCGCCGGAAAAATCATAGATGCGGTAATTTCTGCTGAATTCACCGTCAAAAGTATAATCTCCGGAAGTGACAAACGTCGTATTACCTTTATCAAGGAAATCACAATAATTCTGACAGATATAAGAGATGGCTCTGTAAGCATCGCCTTCAGATGTTTCGGTATAGGTAAAGCTTATGTCATCCGGAAGTTCTTCTCCGTCAAATCCGTTGTAAGTTGAAACTACTGTGCCGTTTGACTGGATTTCAATGGTGTGGTTTCCGAAATCCACTTCAATTCGGTCAACAAAATCATCGGGAATTCCGCTTCCGGAAGAAAAATCTCCGACTCGGGAATATTCAATTTCTCCGTGCTCACCGCCGGTTATGGAACTAAGTTTTTGGAGCATGGCTTCTTCGCCGATTCCGGGATAGGCGATTCCGACTTCATTGAAAGAGTTGTTCCGGAAAACCGGAAGAGCCTCGAAAACCATTTTTTCGTTCCAGGGGTTACCGTTTTCAAGTTCGGAAATATCGTATGCCAAATATCCTTCAAAGCCGTATCCGACAGCGGAACTTTCTTCATAAACAAGCATCGGAAGTTCCGATTCGTATTCGCTTTCTGTTCCGCCAACGGGATTATCGTTTTGTTCGGGCCGGTTAGGAACAAAGGCTTTTGCGCCTGCAAAAGCAAAAACAGCGATTGCCGCGGCGGCGGAAACCCATTTTATCCATGCGGATTTTCTTGATTTCGGTTTTCTTCTTTCGTTCGCAGATTCAATAAAATCTTCGTTTATGTTATTCATTGCTTCGGAAATATCCTCTGCTTTCATAAATCAAAACCCTCCTTTAAAAGTTGTTCTTTAAGGATTTTTCTGCTTCGGAAAAGCGAATTTTTTATTTTTGATTCATTGCTTTGAAAAAAGGAGGCTATTTCTTTGATAGAATCGGAATAAAAATATCGGCAAACAAAAATATCCCGGTTTTCTTTGGAAAGCGAAGCAAGAAAACGGTTTATGCTTTCAGAAAGTTCTTTTTGCTCAAATTCCGCTTCGGCGGAAAGATTATCCGGAATGCATTCGTCAAGTTCCGAAAGGGAAAGGGCAAATTCGGAATTTCCGCGTTTTCCGGCGTGTTTTCTGCGGAAAACGTCTATTGCAAGGTGCCTTGTGATTTTTCCGAGAAATGTTGAAAGAACCTTTGGCCTTTGCGGAGGAATCGTGTTCCACGCCTTCATATATGTGTCGTTTACACATTCTTCGCTGTCTTCAGCATCAAAAAGAATGTTATAAGCGATTTTTAAAAGATAACGGCCGTATTTTCTTTCCGTTTCGGCAATGGCATATTCTTTTCTGTCAAAAAAAAGTTCGATTATTTTTAAATCTTCCAACTCAAAAACCTCCTTTCATCAATATATCACGCAAAAAATTCATTTTGGTTTCGCCGTTTTCAAAAAAATCCCGTCTTTCGACGGGATTTTTAATATTTCACTGTTTTGTAAAATAATGTCCGAGGTGTTTTTTGTTATTGATAACACGCATCATAAAACCGATGATAAAAATTACAAGAGAAACAACTGCAATAATGGTGCTCAAAAGAGCGTTGCTGTCCATAAAAGTTGCGGAAACGCCGAAAACAATAAAACCAAGACCAACAAGAGTGCAGCCAAGACCTTCGGTCTTGCACCATTCTTCATATTGTTCCATGGTCTTTTTTGTTTTAAGTTTCATCTTTGCTTCATAAGGAATAAATTTTTGATTTTTTGCGTTTTTTCCTCTTCCGATAAAAACGATTCCGAGAACAACGCCGAGAATAAGATATATGTAATTCATTAAAAAATCCTCCGAGAAAAATTCTTTATAAAGCATACCACAAAAAAAGAATTTGTTAAAGCCTTTTGAATAAAAAAATTCAGATTTTGAACTTTGATGAATAAAACTGACAAATATACAGCTAATATAATCAAAACAATGTATATTATTTCAACATTTTTTTACTTTTATATAGAATTATCCGCAAATTGTTGAAAATGAAACAATATGAGTTTATTATTTAATATGGAAAAACATGAAGAAAGGAGGAAGAAATTTGGCTTCAAAAAACGCCACCCTTATGACGGAAGGCAATATATGGGAAAAAATCATAAAATTTGCACTTCCGCTTATGCTCGGCTATCTTTTTCAGCAGTTTTATACCGCCGTTGACAGCATTGTAGTCGGAAACTTTGTAAGCAAGCAGGCTCTTGCCGCGGTCGGAACAACTACCCCGATCGTCAATATGCTCATAGGTTTTTTCACAGGTCTTTCAAGCGGCGCTTCCGTTGTAATTGCGAGAAGTTTTGGCGCACAGAATAAGCAGAAACTTCAGGATGCGGTCCATACCGCCATTGGAATGATTTTTGCGCTGAGCGTTGTTGCAACAGCTTTTGGTGTTTTTATGGTTCCGTATATGCTCCGGTTTATGAAAACTCCGGATGATGTTTTTATCGAATCAAAAACATATCTGACAATATATTTTGCCGGAATCGCTTCGCTGATGATTTATAATATGGGCGCTGCAATTCTTCGCGCGGTCGGCGATTCAAAGCGCCCGCTTTATTTTCTTATAGCTTCATCTTTTGTAAATATAGTTTTTGACCTTATTTTTGTGATAGTTTTCAAAATGGGTGTCGCGGGCGCAGCTTATGCAACTGTTCTTTCACAGATAATTTCTTCTGTTCTCGTGCTCGGAACGCTTACAAAAGAAGATGGGATTTATAAGCTGCATTGGGACAAAATAAAGATCCATAAATATGTTATGAAGGAAATTTTCCATATAGGTTTTCCAACAGCTTTACAGCAGAGCATAACATCATTTTCAAACGTTTTTGTACAGTCCTATATAAATTCCTTCGGTTCTTCGGTAATGGCCGCCTGGTCTGCTTATATAAAAATTGACCATTTTGCGATAATTCCGCTGGACAGTATATCCATGAGCATTACGACTTTCGTCGGACAAAACCTTGGAGTGCATGATGTAAAACGCTCCCAAAAAGGCACAAAATATGCTGTTATCCTTGCTTTTGCGGCAACAGCGGCGGTTACGGTTCCGATACTTATTTTTGCACCCCAGCTTATCGGTCTTTTCAATAAAGAAACGGAAGTTATTGAATATGGCGTTTTTCTTCTCCGTTTTATGACACCGTTCTATTCTTTTGTTGCGGTAAGTTCGGTTCTTTCCGGTGCGCTTTGCGGTTCCGGTGATACAAGGTTCCCGACAGCGATCCGTCTTTTCTCCTTCGTTGTTTTCCGCCAGATATACCTTTTCTTCGTAACTCAATACACATCATCTTTCACTGCGGTTGCCCTCGGCTATCCTCTTGGCTGGATCCTGAGCGCAGTTCTCGGAACGATTTATTACATGCGTAAAAAACGGGAAATTGAGATAAGATTTTCGGATTAAGGACTTTAAAAGCCTCCCGAAAAATGGTACAATATATGTATCATTTTTTAGGAGGCTTTTTCTTTGTTTACAGGAAAATATTTTGTTGAAAAGCTTAATATGAAAGAACATCCCGAAGGCGGATATTATAACGAATGTCTTAAATCAAAAGATATAATCGACGCAAAAGCTGTTGATTCTTCCTTTGACGGAAACAGAAAACTCTGGACCAGCATCTATTTTCTTCTTAAAGACAGAGATGTTTCCCGTTTCCACCGTCTTAAGTCCGATGAGATCTGGTATTTCCATTCCGGTGTTCCGATGGTGATTCATATTATAAATAAGAACGGCGAACTTGAAAGAGTAAAACTCGGTCTTGATATTGAACGCGGCGAACAGCCCCAGGTGCTTATCCCCAAAGGCAGTATTTTCGGAGCCATTATGGACGGAACCGGCTATTCTCTTGCAGGCTGCATGGTTTCTCCAGGTTTTGAATTCGGTGATTTTGAACTTCTTGAAAGAGAAGACCTTATCCGCAAATATCCTCAGCACGAACTTATTATAAAACGTCTTACAAAATAATCATTTAAAGCAGCAATGTTCCGACGGCAAGTCCAATGCCGCCGGAAATTGCCATTTTAAGAAGGATTTTTGCTGTTTCTCCTGAAAAAAAGCTTTTTTTGTACTTAAGAGCACAGGAATCCGAAACATATTTTTCAGCTTGATTATTAAGAACAGAATCAGGTTCCGAACGTTTTTCATCATTTACAAAAAACAAAATTTTATCAAAATATCCGCCTTCGACATTATTTATTTCTATAATTTTTTTATTGACTCCGCGCAGCATTTGCGATTGCACCTCCATAAAATTTATCCATATATAGTTTTAAAAATATGGGACGATTTATACGCTGTTTTTGGAGATTATTTATTAAACAGAAATTATACAATCGGGATATTATTTTTAACTGTTTGGTGGAAAACTTGGTGGAAAACGTTGAAAACTTTAACGCGAAAGGCTTGTTTTTAAGGGAAAAAACGTTGTTTTAACATTGTGGAAACAGTTTATTCATAATCATACAAACAGTTTATTAGACTTTACGTAAAATTTTTTTGAGCACTGATGCTCAAAAAGCGAGCACAAAAAAGGTCGGAAATGCTCGAAAAAACTGCACAAAAAGCATCGGAAAAAGGTGATTTTTTTATGAAAATAGAGAAAACTTCCGAAGGAATAAAAGTTACGGATATAAGCAATCTTTCTCTTCCCGAAACATTGGATTGCGGACAGTGTTTTCGCTGGAAACCGGATGAAATCGGAAATTGGCGCGGCGTTGTCAAAGGCGTTTATGGAAAAATCCGCCAGGAAAAAGACGGAATTACTTTTATCGGTGCCGATGAAGCTGAATTCAATGAAGTATGGCTTGATTATTTTGATTTTAACCGTGATTACGATGTTTTGAAATCAGATTTCGGAGCAAATGAAATGCTTAAAAACGCATGCGAATTTGCACCGGGAATAAGAGTTCTCCGCCAGGAACCCTGGGAAGCGTTCATAACCTTCATAATCAGTCAGAACAACAACATTGCGAGAATAAAAGGAATTGTTGAAAGGCTTTGCGCAGCCTTCGGCGAAGAAATCGAACCGGGAGTTTTTGCTTTTCCGACTCCGGAAAGGCTTGCAAAAGAACCGACCGAAAGTTATTCTAAACTTGGCTGCGGTTACCGTGCGGAATATATTTCCGCCGCAGCAAAAGAGGTTTATGAAGGTACGCTTGATCTGGAATCGCTTATGTCCGCTCCGCTTAATGAAGCGCGCGAACGCCTTTTGAAAGTTCACGGAATAGGTCCGAAAGTTGCGGACTGTGTTTTGCTTTACGGGCTTGGAAGGGTGGAGCGCTGTCCTGCAGACGTTTGGATGAAGCGTGTAATTGCCGCTCTTGGCGGCGAAATGCCGCCCTGCGTAACGGATTATGCGGGAATTGCCCAACAATTTCTTTTCCACTATGCAAGAAACTTTCCGGAAAAATTCGTTGGAATTAAAACCAAATAAAGTATTATTGCTATTGAAAACATTTGGAATTTAGTATAGAATATATTTGTAGATTTATATCTGAAAGGAATGAATTTTTATGCCTCTCGTAGGAACAAAAGAAATGTTCGCAAAAGCTTATGAAGGCGGCTATGCAATCGGCGCCTTCAACGTAAATAATATGGAAATTATCCAGGGTATCACCGAAGCTGCTGCTGAAGAAAAAGCTCCCCTTATTCTTCAGGTTTCTGCCGGCGCAAGAAACTATGCTAAACCCATCTATCTTACAAAACTTGTTGAAGCAGCTGTTTACGACACCGGTCTTCCGATCGCTCTTCATCTTGACCACGGCGCAGATTTCGAAGTATGCAGAAGCTGCATCGACAGCGGTTTTACTTCCGTTATGATCGACGGTTCCAAATATGATTTCGAAGACAACATCGCCCTTACCAGACAGGTTGTTGAATATGCTCACGCACACGGCGTTTGTGTTGAAGGTGAACTTGGAACCCTTGCAGGTATCGAAGACGACGTTAACGTTTCTGCCGAAGATTCCTCCTATACCAGACCGGAACAGGTTCAGGAATTTGTTGAAAGAACCGGCGTTGATTCCCTTGCAATCGCAATCGGAACTTCCCACGGTGCTTATAAATTCAAACCCGGCCACAAACCCGAACTTCGCTTCGATATTCTTAAAGAAGTTGAAGAAAGACTTCCCGGTTTCCCGATCGTTCTTCATGGTTCTTCTTCCGTTCCGCAGGAATGGGTAAAAATCGTTAACGAATTTGGCGGCCAGATGCCCGATGCAATCGGTATTCCGGAAGAACTTCTCCGCGAAGCAGCAAAAATGGCAGTCTGCAAAATCAACATCGACTCCGACCTTCGCCTTGTTTGCACCGGTTCCATCCGTCAGCATCTCGTTGAGCATCCGGATCATTTTGACCCCAGACAGTACCTTAAACCCGCAAGAGAAAACATCAAGGAAATGGTTCGCCATAAAATCGTTGATGTTCTCGGCTGCAACGGAAAAGCATAATTTTAAAGAAGATGAAAAGACCGCCTTTCTGGCGGTCTTTTTTTATCGGAAAAATAGTGATATAATAAAACAAAAAGGAGGCGAAGCTTTTTGAAAATAAATCCTAAAAAAATCATAATAATTCTGCTTTTTTCTTCGGCTTTGCTTGCCGGAATAATTTTGCTTTTCCTCGGAATCAAAAACAGCATTTCGCTTGCGATAAAAACAAAGGATTGGTTCGAAGCGCCGGGATATTTCAGGGATTACAGCGTTTATGATATAGATGATGACGGTGAAACGACCTATCGTCTTAAATATGTTTTCTATTCCGGCGGTGCGGAATATTTTGTTGAAACGGATTACGGAAGCGGTGTTATTCCGGAAATCGACAGTGTAAGAACGGTTCTTTATGAACCGGAAAATCCCAAAAATGCGATAATAAAAGGCGGAACGGCTTCCGCAACTTATATAACAATAGGTTTTATGTTCACTTTTATTCCGCTTTTTATGATATTTTGCTGGCTTTGGATAAACGGAAAAATAAAAATACATGTAAACGTGTTTGACTTTACAGCTGGATTTCTTATCTTTGCGGTTGGAGAACTTTGCCTATATATGATGGGTGGAAGCGTTTTTCCCTGGAACGCTTTCGGTTCAATGGGATTTTTGGCAATTATTCCGACGCTTATGGTAGCGGTTGGAATTTTTCAGATGGTAAAAACAGTTGTTAACGGTAAAAAGGAGAAAAAATGAGAGCAGAAAACTGTGTTCAGCTTGCAATGGATTTTTTGAAAAAAAGATTTGACGAAAGCGATTATTTTTCAGATAAAAAATCGGAAAAAGATTACCGTTTTGAACATTCCGTAAGGGTCGCGAACATAGGAAAAATAATCGCAGAAAAAGAGGGAATGGATTCTGACGCAATGGTAATCGCCTGTCTTCTTCACGATATTTCTTACATAAACGAATTCAAAACAAGGGAAGAAGCAAGAAACCACGGCAGATATTCCGCAAAAATTGCCCGCCCGTTCATTGAAGAAATCGGAATCGAGCCGGAAATTATTGAAGAAATCTGCTACGGAATTGCGATCCACGTTGACGATGAAGCGGATTTTCCCGGGGAAAGAACAGCTTTTGCTCTTTCTGTCGGCGATGCGGATAATATCGACCGCTTTGATGCCTACCGAATTTTTGAAAATTTAAAATGGGTAAAATATGACGAAATGAGCCTTCCCGAAAAAAACGAACACGTAAACAAAGTTATCGAAAGGCTTGAAAGCTATAAAAACCTTGATTTTGCGACGGAAACGGGCAAGAAAATGTGGATCGAAAAACTCGATTACCAGATAGGTTTTTATAAAAAACTCCTTGCTCAGATCAAAAACAGCGAACTGAGGTGAAAAAATGAGAAAAATATTAGTTTTTATGCTTTGCATAATGCTGTGTGCTTGCTTTTCCGGCTGTGAACCGGATAGTTACAAAGCTTTTATGTCCATTGAAAGCGGAACAAGAACAAGCTGGAGCCAGAAGCACGATTTTCTTGACGGAACAAAAGGCCATGTTCTTAATCTCGGAAAAGAAGAGAAGGAAATGGTTATCGAAGTTATTACCGAAGAAGGAAGCGTCGATATAATTGCGAAAGACCAAAACGGAGAAATTATAACTGAAATAGAAAACGCAGAAACCGGAACTTATAATTTTTCCGCAAAGGGAAAGGTAAAATTCCGTATATATTGCGAAGAGCACCGGGGAAGCGTTTCGGTTTCTGAAGCAGATTCTTAAACCTTTTTTAAGATTTTATTAAACCTGTGGAAAACAAAAATCCCCGAGTTATAATGAAAACATAAACCGAAAAAGAGGTGTGTTTTCCATGAAAAAGGTTCTTGCGATTTTATTGGCGGCGGTTTTGGTCATAAGTCTTTCCGGCTGCGGAATTCCTTTCACAGCGAAAAAAATCATTGATGATTCAAAAATTTATTCCGAAAGAGATATCGAAAAAGCAATGAACCGGGTTTATCGTGAATTTGCCTTTTTTGAAGGCTGCGTTCTTCTTGAACTTGAATATGATGAGGAATATTCGAAAGAAAGAATGAATGGCTGGGCGGAACAATATGATGCAGACGAAGCGATAGTCCTGCTTTCTAAATTCTACGTTGCCGGAGAAAACGGAAGCCTTGAACCGGGAAAAACATATACAAAATGGAACTGGATCCTGGTTCGTGATAAAGGCGGATTCTGGGAACTTAAAACCTGGGGATACGGCTGATGAAAAAATTTTTAAAATTATTTGTTGTAGCAATAATTGTTCTGAGTCTTTCAGGATGCGGAATTACATTTTTGGCTCGGAAAAATGTTGGAGATTCCAAGATTTTTTCAAAAGAGGATATCGAAGAAGCAATGGATATCGTTTGTGAAGAAATCAAAAAATCCGAAGGATATGTTCTTTTGGAACTTAAATATGAAGAAGATTTTTGCAAAAAACAAATGAAATACTATATGGAACAATATAGTGCAGATGAGGCAATTGTTCTTCGGTCGAAGTTTTTTGCTTCAAAAGAAACCGAAGGTGCTCTTGAAAAAGGCGAAATTGCAAAATGGAGCTGGATTCTTGTAAGAAATATAGGTGAAGAATGGGAACTTAAAGATGCAGGTTATCCATAAGGAAGGGAGAATGAATATGGTTTTACAAAGCGGAAACGCAACTGTCGTTCTTGAAACCGACGAAAAATTTGTAATCGGCTGTGATGAAGAGGAATATGACATAATTTTTAATCCGAAAAATATCAAAAGAAACGAACCCCACGATGCAATGAAAATCGTCGCAAAAACCGATAAGGTCCTTAAAATTGCAATTGTAGTAAAACACGATAAAGACGCCGTTTACAGCGGATCTTTATATGGCGAAAAACTAAATGTCACATTCGGAAATGATGCCGCGGAAATAAATGTTTCAACGGGTGAACTTATAAGATATGAAAAAGATGCGCTGAAAGAGGAATTTGATTTTTCGGAACTGGATAAATTGCTTTAATAAAAACTCCCGCAAAGCGGGAGTTTTTTGCTTTTGATGCCGTGTTGTGGTATAATAAAGTTTATAATTTTAAAGAAAGGGGGTTATTCTATGAAAAAACTGGTTGTCGGAATTCTTGCGCATGTTGACGCAGGAAAGACGACTCTTTCCGAAGCGCTTTTATATTCCACCGGAAAAATAAAAAAGCTCGGAAGAGTTGATAACAAAAACGCTTTTCTCGATAACAACGAAATTGAACGCGAGCGCGGAATTACCATTTTTTCAAAACAGGCGGTTATTAAAACCGAAAATATGGAAATAACCCTTCTCGATACCCCCGGTCACGTCGATTTTTCTTCCGAAACCGAACGCACCATGCAGGTTATGGATTATGCTGTTCTTGTAATAAGCGCAAGGGACGGCGTTCAGGTCCATACCGAAACATTATGGAAACTTCTTTCCCGCTATAACGTTCCGGTTTTTGTTTTCATAAACAAAATGGACCTTGAAGATACGGATAAATCCATGATAATGAAAAATCTTCGGGAAAATCTTTCCGGAAACTGTGTTGATTTTTCCGAAAAAGACGAGGATTTTTATGAAAACATAGCCCTTACCAATGAGCTGAGCATGGAAAAATATATGGAAAACGGAAGCTTGAGCACCGAAGAAATTGCCGTGCTCATAAAAGAACGAAAGGTTTTTCCTTGCTTTTTCGGTTCGGCTCTGCGCCTTTACGGAGTTTCGGAATTTATTGAAGGATTTGAAGAATTTGCTGATGAACCGGAACAAAAGGCGGATTTTGGCGCAAAGGTTTTCAAAATTTCAAGGGATATTCAGGGAAACCGCATGACTTTTATGAAGATCACCGGTGGAAGTTTCAAAGTTCGCTCGGTCGTTTCATATAAGCCGAAAGATTCTTCCGAACCGATTGAGGAAAAAGCAAATATACTCCGAATATATTCTGGTGCGAAGTTTGAACCGGTCGATGAGGCAAAGCAGGGAAGCGTTGTTGCGGTTCTCGGGCTTTCAAAAACCTTTCCCGGCCAGGGTCTTGGCTTTGAAGAAGCCGGATTTGAGCCGATTCTGGAGCCTGTTCTGACTTACCGTATAAAACTTCCGGAAGGAATTTCTCCTGCGCAGTTTTTGCCGAAGCTTAAGCAGCTTGAGGACGAAGACCCCCAGCTCCATATTGAATGGAACGAACAGCTCGGCGGAATTTACGCAAGTCTTATGGGTGAAGTTCAGGAAGAGATACTCAAAAGCATGGTTTCTGAACGTTTCGGAACGGAAATCGGTCTTGATGAAGGAAAAATCATCTATCGTGAAACAATTGCCGAACCGGTGGAGGGAGTCGGTCATTTTGAACCTCTCCGCCATTATGCGGAAGTTCATCTTGTAATCGAACCGGGCGAACCCGGAAGCGGAATTCTGCTCGAAACCCGCTGCAGCGAAGATACCCTTGACCGCAACTGGCAAAGGCTTGTTCTGACCCACCTTGCGGAAAAAACACACCTCGGTGTGCTCACCGGTTCGCCTCTTACGGACGTTAAAATAACCCTTGTTGCGGGCCGTGCTCATATAAAACACACCGAAGGCGGTGATTTCCGCCAGGCAACGTACCGTGCAGTACGCCAGGGACTTATGAAAGCGAAAAACGTTCTTCTTGAACCATATTATGCTTTCCGTCTTGAAATACCTTCGGAGCAGATAGGACGCGCCATAAACGATATCAGAGAGATGAACGGAACATTCGGTTATCCGGAAACAAAAGGAGATATGGTCGAAATTTCAGGCCGTGCGCCTGTTTCAACAATGCGCTCCTATCTTAAAGATGTCCTTTCTTATACCCACGGAAGGGGAAAACTGGTCTGTTTTTCCGATGGCTACGCTCCTTGCCATAATACCGAAGAGGTTATTACGGAATTCGGATATGACCCGGAATCAGATGTTCTCAACAGTCCGGATTCTGTTTTCTGTTCCCATGGCGCAGGAATAAACGTAAAATGGAACGAAGTTGAAAAACATATGCACGTTTCCAGCGGAATCGATTTCAGCATTGAAAACGGAATTCCGCTTATTCCGAACGTAAAAGTTTTCCGCAGGAATTTCAGCATCGACGAAAAAGAACTCGAAGCCATAATGGAAAGGGAATTCGGCCCTATCCGCAGAAAGCAATATACCGAAGCGGTTATGGACCGCCCGAAAGAATATAAAGCGCCTGCGGCAAAGAAAAAAGATTATTTGATCGTTGACGGCTATAATATAATCTTTGCCTGGGAAGGTCTTAAAAAACTCGCTTCCGAAAATCTCGATGCAGCCCGACATATCCTTATGGATATCCTTGCGAACTATCGCGGATATACAAAATGTGAACTGGTTCTGGTTTTCGACGGATATAAAGTTAAAGGAAACTACGGCGAAAAATTCGATTATCACGAAATCCACGTTGCCTATACCAAGGAAAACGAAACCGGAGATATGTATATCGAAAAACTTTGTCAGGATATCGGAAAAAATTATAACGTAAAGGTTGCAACTTCCGATAACCTTATCCAGGTTGCCGCTTTGCGTAGCGGTGTTTTGCGCATGTCCGCGAATGAACTCCGCGAGGAAGTTGAGTTTATAAACAAACAGATCCAAAATACGATAGAAACTTACGGAAGAAAAAGTTTTTACCGCCCATTTGATAACATTGATAAGCTGACATAAAAAAGGCGCAGAATTTCTGCGCCTTTTTTAAAATTTTGCGAATATCCGATAAAAACCTGCGTCTTTATTGATGAAGGCCCTCATTAAAAAATCAAAACCGAAAGGAGGAATTATTGTTGGAGGACGCAAAAATAATCGAACTTTATAACGCAAGAAACGAACTTGCCGTTGCGGAAACCGAACGCAAATTCGGAAAAATGCTTTTTTCAATAGCAATGAACGTTCTTTCAAACCGTGAAGACAGCGAAGAAACGGTGAACGATACTTACGGAAAAGCCTGGGACAAAATTCCGCCGGAAAAACCGGATTTTCTCGGCGCCTGGCTTGGAAAAATCACCCGCAATCTTTCAATAAGCCGCTGGAGAAAAAACAGGGCGCAAAAGCGAAGCGGAATTGAAACAATGCTTTCGGAACTTGAGGAATGCATTCCTTCTTCTGAAAACGTTGAAGCGGAAAGCGAAAGCAAAGAAATAACCGCCGCAATAAACCGCTGGCTCGGAACTCTTGAAAAAGAGGAAAGGATTCTTTTCCTTCGGAGATATTGGTTCGGCGATTCCGTTGCGGAACTTTCGGAAAAATCGAAAATTCCGCCGAAAAAACTTTCCTCAAAAATGTTCCGTCTTCGGAAAAATCTTAAGGAATTTCTTGAAAAGGAGGGAATTGCCTTATGAAAAGCGAAAAATTTTTTGAAGCATTAACGGAAATTGAAGATAAATATATCGATGAAGCAAAGACAGAAAAAATTCGTTTTGGAAAAAAACATTTTTGGCGCTGGGCAGGCGGAGCTGCCGCCTGTTTTGTAATTGCAATAGCCGTGGGTATTGTTAATAACGGAGGTCTTGGTGCTTCCGCAGGAGGCGGAACAAACCGGGAACCGGGAGAAAATTATATGAGTTATGCAGGCCCTGCATTTCCGCTTACCGCGTTGGAAAACACAGATGGACTTTCTTTTGAGCGCAGTATAAATTTTGATTTTACCCCCTATTACACTTATAAAGAAAGCTATGAGGATGGCAACGGCGAAACGGTCTATTACGATGCCTGGAAAAACGATGCGGTAATCAGTGATAATTATACCGTGACCAATATGACCGATGAAGATAAAACTTTTACCGCGGTTTATCCTTTTGCGGGAAATATAAGCACCGCCCTTTCAAGAATTCCGCAAATCACCGTTGACGGAAAAGAGGCCGAAACCGAACTTAAAATAGGACCTTACAGCGGCGGTTTTGCTTCCGCACGGGGCGAAAAAAGCGAAGTTGAAAGACTTAACCTCAGCAGTCTTGAATCCTGGCACGAATATAAAACTCTTTTAGAAAGCGGAGAATATCTTGAAAATGCATTTGCCGAAAATCCAAAAATGGATCAGCCGGTAAAAGTTTATTCCTTTGAAATTGAATATAATGTGCCGATGGAGGAATTTGATGAAATCGACAATCCGGATATGATAGTCACTTTTGATTATGATACCGAAAAAACCTGCGTATATTTTTATGGTTTCAACTCCATGAGCTGGAACTCGGAGGAAGGCTGGGCAAAAGCCGGTTCCTATATTCCGAAAAGTTTTAATCCGGATTTTGAAAATCACCCGATTTATGTAATCGTTATGGGCGAGGCTCTCAATAATATCAGCGTAAAAACCGTTGCGGGAGAATCGAAAGGTTCCTGGGATAAAAGGGAAGAAACGGATTCTTTCAGTATTCTTTCAGAAGAATATGAAAGCACCCTTGGTGAAGTGATTTATGAAATAATTTCTTCCGGAGATTATGAATCTCACTATTTTGATGATGAACCGACTGTTCGCAGTTTGATTTCGAACGAGGAATATCTCGGATACGTTGCGGAATTTATGTATGCCCACGGTCAGCTTTCGAAAGACCCTGCTGAAAGATACGGCAGAGGAAGGCTCGACGACGTAATAATCGAAACCGGTTACGTAAGCCGTGTTCTGTATGTTACTTTTGAGGTAACCGTTCCCGCCGGTAAAACGGTTGAAATCGGAACAAAAACCCTTCGGGAAGCAAGTTATGATTATGTCGGAAAAAGGCGCGAAAAGGATATGGAAGGTTTTGATATGGTGACAAAACTCGGAACAAACCTTAATATTACGAAACAGACGGCTTCTGTTTCGGGTGCCGATGAAATCGAGATCGTTTATAACAATTTTGGATTTGACCTTCAAAACGGAATCACAAGCGTTCTTCTCGGCGAAGAAGAACATTACTGGATGGAAATCTGCAAAATCCGGACGAGTGAAGATTGATTCTACCGACGGTTTACCTTTGTTCCACCGATAAAATATTGAAAAGAAACACCTCCCGGGGTTATAATTTTCCCGGGAGGTGTTTTTATGACATTTGAACTCGATAAAGAAAAATTCGGCGAGTTTGTTTCAAAACTTCGGAAGGAACGGGGAATGACCCAGAAGGAACTTGCGGAAAAACTTTTTGTTTCTGATAAAGCCGTCAGTAAATGGGAAAGGGGACAGAGCCTTCCAGATATCACAATGCTCAATCCTCTTGCCGATGCCCTTGACGTAACTGCGGCGGAACTTCTCAATTGCGGAAAAATCGAAGGAGAAAAGGTTGATGCTTCGCAGGTGGATGAAATTGTTGAAAAGGCTATTGAGTTTAACAAAGAACCGGATATTTCAAAAAGAAAACGGTTTAAAATCTATATAATATGTCTTTTGGTAGGTGCAGCTGCAACATATTATTTCTATAAAAATAACGGAGCACAATATTACCAGAGCCTTATTGTAATAGAAATTCTTACGGCAATTTTCGGCGCATATTTTATGTTTTTTGTAAAAGAACGTCTGCCGAAGTATTTTGATGATAATAAAGTTGATTATTATACGGACGGATTTTTCCGTCTTCATACTCCGGGAGTTTATTATAACAACAGAAACTGGCCTTATATAATAAAAAACGCAAGAATAAGCCTTATGATTGTAATGGTCGCTTTGCCGGTTGCTTCAATTTTGGTGAGAATTTTTTTCAGCGGAAACCTTGGCTATTTTATGATCACAGGTTTTTCATTTGGTGCGATATTGGGGATTTTTGTGCCGATTTATTTCGGAGCAATCAGGCATAAATAAAAAAAGAAAAGCTCTTCCCGAAAAGGGAAGAGCTTTTTTTGCAATCCGATAAAGCGGAAATTATTTAACTTCAACAGAAGCGCCTGCTTCTTCGAGTTTCTTTTTGATTTCTTCAGCTTCAGATTCAGAAACGCCTTCTTTAACTGCTTTGGGGCAGCCGTCAACGATTTCTTTGGATTCTTTAAGGCCAAGACCGGTGATTTCTTTAACTGCTTTGATAACAGCCATTTTGGTTTCGCCAGCGCCGGTGAGAACAACGTCCCAGCTGTCTTTGGTTGCAGCAGCAGGAGCAGCACCAGCTGCAGCGCCAGCTACCATTACGGGAGCATCAGCGGAAACGCCGAATTCCTCGCAGATTGCGTTTTTGAGTTCGTTTGCTTCGAGAAGAGTAAGAGCTTTGATCTCTTCGAGAATGTTCTGGATTTTTTCAGAAGCCATTGTAGTTTACCTCCTGTAGATAATTTTGATGTAATTCTTTAATTAAAATAGTGTTGCGATCAGGCTGCGCAATTATGCTGCTTCGCCGTCATTTCCGCCGTTTTCTTTCTCGACATATTTGTCAAGCGCAACAGCAATGCCTTTGATGGGGCTGGAAAGAGCGATAACGAGCATGGTAAGGATCTCTTCTTTGCTGGGAGTTTTGGAAAGTTCGATAACTTTTGCTTCGTCAAGAACTTCGCCTTCAACAAAACCTGCTTTAAGAGAGAATTTACCGTTGGAACCTTCTGCAAATTTGCCAAGGATTTTTGCGGGAGCGACAGGATCGTCGTTGGAAAGAGCGAGAGCGGTGCTTCCGGAAAGGAAAGCGTCGAGTTCGCCGTAACCTGCTTCCTTAGCTGCGAAACGAAGAATGGAGTTTTTGATTACGGTGTATTCAACACCTGCTTCACGGAGTTCGCGACGAAGTTTTGTATCGTCAGCAACGTTGATACCGACGTAGTCTACGAGAACACCGGATTTTGCAACTTTAAGCTTTTCAACGAGCTCTGCAACAGCTTCTTTTTTCGCTTGCAAGATTTTTTCACTGGCCATTTTAAAAATTCACCTCCTGCTTTGTGATGGGAGCTGAATTTGTATAAACAAAAACGCTCCCTCCGCGAGCCGTGGAAGGAGCGTAATAAATCACATTAAAACACTCATCCTCGGCAGGCCGGCCATTTTGACCGTTTAAGCGCAGAAACGCACCTGCTGTCTTTGGACAGCGTTAATATTATATACAATATGATTTATAATGTCAAGAGTTTTTTTTAAAATATTTTAAAAAATATTAAAGACGTTTTCTCTTTTTAAAGTTGCCGTATTTTCTCTTGTTGTAATTTCTGATAATCATAAGAGCAATATAAAGAGCAACAAGAACGAAGAGAACAATCACAATAAATTTGAACCAGAATGAACGGGTCATATCGGAAAAGTTTTTAAGACCGCTTAAAAGCTCGCTCTGTTCAACATCTTCCATGGAAACAAGGGGAACGGTTCCGATAACTTCACCGGAGTGGACAAGATCAAGGGTTCCGATTTTTTCACCTTTTTCAATCGGTGCTTCAACGGATTCGGGAAGATTGGGTTCATATACAATGGAAGAAATATCGATATCAATAGGAAGAAGAGCGCGGTATGTTTCACCGATCATAAGTTTAAGATGGTCTTTCTGCCATGCAAGTTCAAGGGGTACTTCACCGATCTGGGAGCCGGATTCAACAATGGTTTTTACTTCAAATTCAGTAAAAGCCCAGTTGTAAAGCTGTTTTGCATCATAAAGAGCAAGGTTGTAACCTTCGTCAAGTTCAAAAGGTGCTCCCATGTTTACCTGGTAATAGGAAAAACCTTCATATTCGGCGTAAGAGGAAACGTTTCTTCCAACTTCGGCACTGTAGCCGGATTTTATTCCGGTAACAGGGGAGTAATAATGAATATTTCCGCTTGCAACAAGACCGTTGTTGGTATTCCAGACAAGTTTTTTATGGGTATCGCTTTCCTCACAGGTATAGGAAGTTTTTGCAACGGTTTCTTTGAATTTATCAAGCCCCATTGCATATTTGGATATAAGATACATATCGTAAGCGGTTGTATAGTTTGCAGTATCATGAAGACCGTGGCAGTTTGTGAAGTTTGTATCGCGTGCGCCGAGTTCCGCCGCTTTTTGATTCATAAGTTCAACAAAAGCGTCCTGACTTCCCGCGATGAGTTTTGCAAGTGTCATTGCTGCGTCGTAACCGGAAGCGATTACCATCGAATGGAAAAGTTCGTCCGCAGTAAAGACGTTTCCGGAAAGCATACCGGTGGAAATGATTCCGCCGTGACGGTTTTCGTAAAGAAAGTTCTGGGTGCTCATTTCATAAGCAGCTTCGGCTTCCCATCCGCCGACAGCTTCGATGTTTTCGATTACAACAATAGCTGTCATGATCTGAACAAGCTCTGCGGGATACATACGCTGTTCGGGATTCTGTTCAAAAAGAACGTTTCCGTTTTCGTCCGCAAGATAAACAGATTCGCAATTTATTTCAAAAGAAGGCTGGTATTTTGTTGCTGCAAAAGCGGATACACAGCAGGAAAGCGCCATTATTACGGCAAGAATAAGAGATAATGCTTTTTTCATAATTTCCTCCGAACCATATAAAAATTCAAAATCCTGATGAAAATTGTTTTTTTATATACTATATTGATATTATAGCAAAAAATGGTGTATAATGGAATAGGTTATTTTTTAATTTATTCCGGTTTGGTATAAAATTAATCTTTTGTTAATTTTTGACCGGTTTGATTATATTGATTCCGGAGGAAAAAATGATTTATTTTACCGGCGATACACATGGAGAAATTTCAAGATTCAAAACAAATTCTGCAAAAAAAATCAAAAAAGGCGATACGATCATAGTTTGCGGAGATTTTGGCTTTGTCTGGAATGAATCTAAAGAAGAATTGAGCAATATAAAATGGCTTTCAAAAAGAAAATATCAGATTCTTTTTGTGGAAGGTGCTCACGAAAATTTCGAGCTTCTTGAAAAGTTTCCGAAAGTTGATTTTTGCGGAGGAAAAGCAAGAAAAATATCCGAAAACATATATCAGCTTATGCGCGGGGAAGTTTTTGAGATTGAAGGCAAAAAAATTTTTGCCTTCGGCGGCGGAGATGATGAAGAACTTGATGTTTCTGATTTTCGCGAGTGCCCGGATTTTGTAAGACTTCCGAATGAGCAGGAATGTGAGCACGCCCGTGAAAACCTTGAAAAAGCTGAGCATAAGTTTGATTATATAGTTACTTATGATGCCGGTTTCAAAATGCGCGGTTTCCTTGAAATGGAAAGCAACTGCTTTAATAATCTCCATGCTTTTCTTAATGAAGTTTCCACAACATGTAAATTCAGCAAGTGGTTTTTCGGATGTTTCCATATTGACAGAAGAATTCCGCCGTTCTATTATGCGGTTTATGAGAATATATATGATTCCGAAACGGGAAAAGAAATTTGAGCACGCGTTGACTTTTTTGGGAAAATCTGATATAATTGCCGCTTGAATAAGGGAGTAGTCGGCGCATATGCGCAGCTATGTCAACAGACTGGATTTTATCCTGGCATTGCTTTAAATGATGAGACTTATCCGCGTTTTGCGGATAAGTCTTTGTTTTTTATATTGGAGGGGTCAATTTTGTCAATAATTGAGCTTTTTTTAATAGGGGTAAGCCTTTCCATGGATGCCTTCGCGGTTTCAATTTGCAAAGGTCTCTCCGTCGGAAGAATCAAACCGAAACATATGATTTCTGCCGGAATATGGTTTGGCGGTTTCCAGGCGCTTATGCCTCTTCTCGGTTTTCTGCTCGGTTCAACTTTCGAGCAATATATTACGAGCATCGATCATTGGGTTGCATTTATTCTGCTTGGAATAATAGGATTCAATATGGTTAAGGAATCCAGAGAGGAAGAAAATGATCAGGATTCGTCCTTTGGATTCAAAGCGATGTTTGTGCTTGCTGTTGCAACGAGCATCGATGCCCTTGCTGTTGGAATTACGTTTGCATTTCTTAAAGTGGATATTCTTCTTGCGGTTGCTTTGATAGGTGTTACAACCTTCCTTTTTTCTGCCGCAGGAATCAAAATCGGAAGCGTTTTCGGTGCAAAATATAAGTCGAAAGCGGAACTTTTCGGAGGAATTGTGCTTGTTTTTCTCGGAACAAAAATTCTTATCGAACATCTCTTTTTTGGTGCTTAAACCGCATATTAAAGCCATTATACGCATGTAAAGTTAAACAACATTACATAATAAAAAACGGAACAAAACTTTGTTTTGTTCCGTTTTTTATTGTTGCCTTTAGGCTTAACAAAACCCCTGGT
>JAGBAZ010000054.1 GCA_018110905.1 Oscillospiraceae bacterium | reverse complement strand
TGGTGAGCCATCGGGGATTCGAACCCCGGGCACCTTGATTAAAAGTCAAGTGCTCTGCCAGCTGAGCTAATGGCTCATATGTGATTTTCAACAGCTTGATTATTATAACCCATTTATATCGACTTGTCAATAGGTTTTTTAATATTTTTTTGCATTTTTTTGAAATTTTTTCTGTAAATATATTTTATATCATTTTTCTCATCTTTTCAATATATTCTGTCCGAAAAAATATGTTTTATAAACAAAAAAACGGTCCTGTTTTTTTGCAGAACCGTTTTTTTATATTATCCTGTGAGTTCTTTTCGTAAAACTTCTAAAATCTTTTTCTCTCTTCTTGAAACCTGAACCTGGGTCATCCCGAGAATTTTCGCCGTTTCCGTTTGGGTTTTGTTTTCGTAATATCTGTGCCGGATTATAAGCCTGTCCCTTTCTTCAAGGTCGGAAACAGCTTTTATAACCGAAAGCCTTTCCGTTATTTCATTTTCCGGCGATTCGACCGGAATATCTGTCTGACCTCCGCCTTCGTCTTCATCGACCGTCAAAGAAACCACAGGGGCTGCCGCACAAAGTGCTTCTGTAACTTCCTCTTCCTCTATCAAAAGTTTTTCCGCAAGTTCAGAAACTGTTGGTTCTCTTCCCGTTTTAAGCAAAAAGATCTCTCTTTCTTTTGTCACCCGTATTGAAAGTTCTTTAAGGCTTCTGCTCACCTTAACGGTTCCTCCGTCCCGGAAAAGCCTTTTTATTTCTCCAAGAATAACCGGAACCGCATACGTGGAAAACTTTACTCCCCTTTCCGTATCAAAAGCGTCAAAGGCCTTTACAAGCCCCATACAGCCGGCCTGAAAAAGATCTTCATATTCTATTCCCTTTCCCGCAAAACGGTGTGCACAGGCATGAACAAGGCCCATGTTTTCCGTAATAAGTATATCTCTGTCAACAGTGCTGTCAGCAAGCTTTGCTCCCGACATATTATTATCCTTTCGACACGATGGATTTTTCAAGGGTCACGCTTGTTCCTTTTCCGGGTTTTGAACGGACTTTCAGCTTATCCATAAATGATTCCATAATAGAAAATCCAAGTCCTGCTCTTTCGCCTGTTTCACAAGTTGTATAAAGCGGTTCCATGGCCTTTCCTATATCGGAAATTCCGCAGCCCTTGTCACGGATTATAATGCAAACTTTCGCTCCCTCGAAGATTTTTACGTGTATGTAAACCGTTCCGATGCTTTCCTTATAACCATGAACGATGCTGTTTGTAACCGCCTCAGAAACCGCAGTCTTAATGTCGGAAAGTTCCTCGACATTCGGGTCAAGAACGGAAATAAAAGATGCCACAGCGCTTCTGGCAAAGCCTTCGTTGCAGGAACGGCTTTCAAATGTCAGTTTCATTTCATTTATCGGTTTCATACGAAAGCTTTCTCCTTTCTTTCTTCGGCTGAAAGCAATTTTTCAATTCCTGCCATCCTCATTACTTTTTTTATACTTTTCGGAGCATTCTCAATTGCAATCTTCCCTGACAAATTTTTCATAAGTTTATATCTTCCCATAACAAGACCTATTCCGGAAGAATCCATAAATGTTACCGCGCCAAAATCCAGAATCAATATTTCCGGATAAGCAAATTCAATCGCTTCATCTATTTCATTTCTTAAACCTGCTGCATTGTGGTGGTCAATTTCTCCGGAAATATAAGCTGTAACTGTTTTTTCATCAATATCTATTTCAACCGGCAAGTTTTACACCTCCAAACAAAAAGCCTGTCTGCATTATATAATACAGACAGGCTTTTAAAATTTTTGTCAAATACGGTAACAAAACCAAAAAAATACCTCCGGATCTCTCCGGAGGCATTTCTTAAGAATTATGCTCTATTAATTACACAAGTTCAATAATAGCCATTTCTGCTGCGTCACCGCGGCGAGGGCCAATTTTGATGATTCTGGTGTAACCGCCGTTTCTTTCGGCGTATTTAGGTGCGATCTCGTCAAAGAGTTTCTTTGCTACAGCTTCCTTGGTTACGAAAGCATAAACCTGACGTTTGGAATGAAGGTCACTGTTTTTACCAACAGTGATCATCTTCTCAGCCATAGCGCGAACTTCTTTTGCACGAGTGACGGTGGTTTCAATCTTGCCGTTTTCAAGCAGATAGGTGACCATCGCGCGGAGCATAGCTCTTCTGCAGTCGGTAGCACGACCGAGCTTTCTAGTTCCGGACATCGATATTCACTCCTTTTTGATTCAATCTTCTTCCTTGTTGAGGTTGAAGCCAAGAGATTCAAGCTTGGAAACAACTTCTTCAAGGGACTTCTTACCAAGGTTACGAACTTTCATCATTTCGTCCTCGGATTTGCCTATAAGGTCTTCGACAGTGTTGATACCTGCACGTTTGAGGCAGTTAAAGCTTCTTACGGACAGGTCAAGTTCTTCAATGGTCATCTCAAGGACTTTTTCTTTGCTGTTGTTGTCCTTTTCTACCATGATCTCGCCTTTGAAGGCGTCTTCAGAAAGATCCACGAACAGGTTGAGATGTTCATTGAGGACCTTAGCTCCAAGGGATACTGCTTCCTTTGCGGAAATGGTGTTATCCGTCCAAACCTCGAGGGTAAGTTTATCGTAGTCGGTAATCTGACCAACACGAGTGTTTTCAACGGTATAGTTTACCTTCAGTACCGGAGTATAAATACTATCAACGGGAATTACGCCGATTGCGGGCTGCATATCCTGTTTGTTTCTTTCGGCGGAAATATAGCCGCGGCCTTTGTCAAGGGTAATTTCCATGAAAAGGTGGCCATCGCTGTCAAGAGTTGCGATATGCATGTCTTTGTCGAGAATTTCGACTTCGGAATCGGCCTGGATTGAACCGGCAGTGACTTCACATTCACCGGAAACATCGATTACAACAACCTTGGGGCCGTCGCAATGAAGTTTTGCGGTAAGGCCTTTGATGTTGAGGATGATTTCGGTGACGTCCTCTTTTACACCGGGGATGGTGGAAAATTCATGACGGATACCGTCAATCTTTACGGACGTTACAGCAACGCCGGGAAGCGAGGAGAGCAATACGCGTCTCAGGCTGTTGCCAAGAGTCGTACCGAATCCGCGCTCGAGAGGTTCAACAACGAATTTACCGTAGCTGAGGTCTTCGGGGTTTTCTTCGGCTTCGATTCTCGGTTTTTCTATTTCTAACATCTAAATCCCTCCTAAATGGGCAAAAATGCCCTGTTTCGCATTCCCCTGTCAGTTCCTACCAATTATTATTTGGAGTACAACTCAACGATCAGGTGTTCCTCAACGTCAAGATCGATGTCTTCACGGTTAGGAAGCTGGCTGATCTTAGCAGTAAGTTTTTCTGCATCGAAATCGATCCATGCGGGAACGGGATGTGCAGAGTTTGCTTCTACAACTGCTTTGAGTTTTTCGTTCTGACGGCTCTTGTCGGTTACAGCAACAACGTCACCGGCTTTGAGCAGGATGGAAGGGATGTTGGCCTTGTGGCCGTTAAGGGTATAGTGACCGTGTCTTACGAGCTGGCGAGCTTCTTTTCTGGAAGAAGCAAGACCTGCACGATAAACAACGTTGTCGAGACGGCTTTCGAGAATTCTGAGAAGGTTTTCACCAGCCTGACCAGCCTGTTTGCTGGCGAGTTCGAAATAATGTTCGAACTGGCTTTCAAGAACACCATAGTATCTCTTTGCCTGCTGTTTTGCGCGAAGCTGAAGACCGTATTCAGAGATCTTTTTACGGCCCTGACCGTGCTGGCCAGGAGCATATGCTCTGCGGCTGAGTGCGCATTTAGGACCATAGCATCTTTCGCCTTTAAGGAAGAGCTTTTTGCCTTCACGGCGGCAGAGTCTGCATACAGAACCTGTATATCTTGCCATGTGTTTTTACACCTCCAATAATTTCAGAATACCACTATTATACGCGGCGACGTTTGGGCGGACGGCATCCGTTGTGGGGAACAGGAGTAACGTCTTTGATCATAGTTACTTCGAGTCCTGCTGCCTGAAGAGCACGGATTGCTGCTTCACGACCGGAACCGGGACCTTTTACGAAAACTTCAACGGTTTTAAGGCCGTGCTCCATTGCTGCTTTTGCTGCAGTTTCTGCTGCAGTCTGTGCTGCGTAAGGAGTGGATTTTCTGGAACCACGGAATCCGAGTCCGCCTGCGGAAGCCCAGGAAAGAGCGTTGCCGCGAACATCGGTAATGGTAACAATAGTGTTATTGAAGGTGGACTGGATATGTGCTGCGCCACGTTCGATATTTTTCTTTTCGCGACGGCGACGAGTAATTGCTTTTTTAGCATTTGCTTTCGGCATGTCTTAATCCTCCCTCTTATTTCTTCTTATTAGCAATGGTCTTCTTGGGACCTTTGCGGGTTCTTGCATTGGTTTTGGTTCTCTGCCCACGAACAGGAAGACCTTTTCTGTGGCGAAGACCACGATAGCAACCAATTTCAACAAGACGTTTAATATCAAGAGCGGTAGCACGGCGAAGGTCGCCTTCTACCTCGATGTTTTTGTCGATGTACTCACGCAATTTAGTAGCATCATCTTCGGAAAGATCTTTTACACGAATAGTAGGATCAATCTCAGTATCCGCAATGATCTTAGAAGCGGTTGTGCGGCCGATACCGTAGATATAAGTGAGAGCGATGTCGATTCTCTTATTCTTCGGCAGGTCAATACCAGCTATACGAGCCATAGACTTTGTTGCACCTCCGTTTTAGTTAATCAGCCCTGACGCTGTTTGTGTTTAGGATTGGAGCAGATAACCATAAGACGGCCTTTGCGTCTGATGATTTTGCATTTTTCACAGATGGGTTTTACGGAAGGTCTGACTTTCATAGATATACCTCCTTATCACTTAGATCGCCAAGTAATGCGCCCTTTGGTAAGGTCATAAGGCGACATTTCAACCGTTACCTTGTCTCCGGGAAGGATACGAATGTAGTTCATTCTGAGTTTACCGGAGATATGAGCTAAAATTTGGTGGCCGTTGGGCAACTCGACCTTGAACTGGGCGTTGGGAAGGGAGTCCACAACAGTACCCTCGATTTCAATTACATCTTCTTTGGCCAAGCTTAATTCCCTCCCTCGTCAATTTCATTGAATTTTGAAAGCGCAGTGATGAGCTTTCCGTTAGTTTCGAGTGCATCTTTTTCCAAAACCGTTTTGGTAAAGGCAAGATGCTTTTTACGCTTGCGTTTGGGTTTTTCGACTTTGCGGAGTCTGCCGTCGGCAATAAATGCAAATTCTTCATCCTCAAGCACTATTGCGTAGAAACTGCCGCGGTCTTTACCCGCTTTTGACAAAACAACCTGTCCGAGCATTTTTCACCTCATCAGTCCGGGTCGGTCAGAATTATCGGACCGTTATCCGTAATTGCAATGGTGTGCTCAAAATGGGCAGAAAGCTTGCCATCTTTGGTTCTTACTGTCCAGCCGTTCGAATCCGTTGAAACGAACCTTGTTCCGGCATTTATCATGGGCTCAATGGCTATGCACATTCCGTTAACAAGCCTGGGTCCGTGACCAGCCGCGCCGAAATTCGGCACTTCCGGGTCTTCGTGGACGTCGCGTCCGATTCCGTGTCCCACAAATTCGCGGACAACGGAATAGCCGCGCTCTTCACAGTAAGTCTGGACGGCATTGGAAATGTCTCCGATTCTGTTTCCGACAACAGCAGCTTCAATTCCCTTGAAAAGGCTCTGTTTCGTAACGTCAAGAAGTTTCTGAGCTTCTTCGGAGGCAGTTCCCGCCACAAAAGTTGCGGCGTTGTCGCCGTGGTAACCATCCAGGCATGCACCAACATCTATCGAAACAATGTCGCCTTCGTTGATAACCCTGTTTCCGGGGATACCGTGGATAAGCTCATCGTTAACAGAGATGCATGCGCTGGCGGGAAAACCGTATAAATTCAGGAACGAGGGGGTTGCGCCCTGACTCACGATGAAATCATAAATAGCTTTGTCAATTTTCGCGGTGGTAACACCGGGTCTGACAGCCTCGCCGCCGACCTTAAGAGCGAGAGCCGAAAGTCTTCCGGCTTCGCGCATCTTTTTGATCGTATTTGCGGTTTTAAGAATCACCATGATTTAGACCCCCAAAGCTTCCAGTGCAAGATGAGTGGTTTCTTCAATTCCGTTCTCACCGTTGACTACTGCAAGCTTGCCTTGTTCTCCATAGAAACCTTTAAGCGGCTCGGTCTGTTCATGATAAACATCGAGGCGGTGTTTAATGGTTTCCGGGAGATCGTCCTTTCTGGTGATAATTTCTGCACCGCATTTTGGGCAGACATTATCAGCAGGAGGAGGACAGGAAATCATATGGTAGGGAGCGCCGCAACCGGAACACACTCTGCGGCCGGAAAGACGGGCAATGATCACATCGTCGGAAACGGCGATTTCAAGTGCCTTGTCAATTCTTACGCCGCCTTCCTGCAGGGCTTCTGCCTGGGGAATGGTGCGGGGAAAACCGTCAAGAATAAAACCGTTCTTGCAGTCGTCCTTAGTAAGACGCTCCTCGATAATGGAGATAACAAGAGCATCCGGAACAAGTTTTCCGGATTCCATGTATCCTTTTGCTTCAAGTCCAAGCGGAGTTTCGTTTTTGACTGCCTCACGCAGGATATTGCCTGTGCTAATGGTCGGAATTGCGAGTTTCTCTTTAAGAATTTCGGCCTGAGTTCCTTTTCCTGCACCAGGAGCTCCAAGAAGAATAAGATTCATGGATATACCTCCTATTAATTATTCAAGAAATCCTTTGTAATGTCTCATCATCATCTGAGATTCAAGGGATCTTGCAGTTTCAAGAGCTACGGAAACAACGATGATAATAGTAGTACCGCCGATGGTTACGCCCTGGATGCCGGAAACTGCGCCGATGATGGTCGGGAGAAGAGCAATAACGCCGAGGAACATTGCACCGATGAAGGTGATTTTTCCGATGATTCTGGAAATGAAGTCTGCGGTAGGTTTACCGGGACGAATTCCGGGGATTGCACCGTTGTTCTTCTGAAGGTTATTTGCCATCTCAGTAGGATTATACTGAATTGCAATATAGAAATAGCTGAATGCCACGATAAGGATAAAGTAAAGAACAGAATGGAACCAAGAAGTCTGGTCGAACATTCTGAAGAAGCCATACCAGAAGGAACCTTCTTCAACTTTTACAAAAGCTTCGATGGTTGCCGGAATGGCAAGAAGTGCACCCGCAAAGATAATCGGGAGAACACCGGCCATGGTTACTTTAACCGGAATGTGGCTGGACTGGCCGCCATACTGTTTGCGTCCAACAACGCGTTTTGCGTACTGAACAGGGATACGGCGTTCAGCCTGGTTCATAAGAACGATGAAAGCGATAAGCAAAACAAAGATGACAATAAGTGCCGGAACGAAGAAGTAATATTTTACTTCACCGAGGGTAAGGTAGTACCAAAGAGTAGAAACAAGATTGGGACCACCGGATACGATACCGGCAAAAAGGATCATGGAAATACCGTTTCCGATACCTTTTTCATCAATTCTCTCACCGAGCCACATGACGAGCATGGAACCGGCGGTGAACATGAACAGGATAGTTACGACTACGAGTACATTTTCCCAAGTATTGTCGAAAGTTGCAACTGCGTTGTAACCTTTAAGGGTTACGTAGTATGCATATGCCTGGATCAGAGCAAGAGCAACGGTGGAGCAGCGAGTGATCATGTTGATCTTCTTTTTGCCATCAGCGCCTTCTTTTGCAAGTTTCTCAAGTGCGGGAATTGCAATGGTAAGGAGCTGAATTACGATGGATGCGGTGATGTAAGGCGAAATGGAAAGTGCAAAAACGGTTGCCATAGAAAGAGCGCCACCGGTGAGCATGTTGAGATAACCGAGAAGGTTACCGGAGTTTGCTCCGAACATGGAAGAAAGAGCGGTGGTGTCAAGGAAAGGAACCGGAATTGCAGCACCAAGACGGAAAACGACAATAATGAGGAGAGTGTAAAGAAGTTTTTCGCGGATATCCTCTACTTTCCAAGCATTCTTGAAGACATCAAACATCTTTATTTCACCTCGGCCTTTCCGCCAACCTCCTCGATTTTCTGCTTAGCAGACTCAGAGAAAGCAGCTACTTCAACAGTGAGCTGTTTGGTAAGCTCGCCGTTGCCGAGAACTTTGACTCCGTCAAGAGTCTTTTTGAGAAGACCTGCTTCAACAAGGGTCTGCTCGTTTACAACAGTGCCGTTCTCGAAGATTTCGAGATCGCCAACGTTAACAATTGCATACTGGGTTGCAAAAATGTTTTTAAATCCGCGTTTCGGGATCTGTCTCTGGAGAGGCATCTGGCCGCCTTCGAATCCGGGACGGATGGAGCCGCCGGAACGGGCTTTCTGACCTTTATGACCTTTACCAGCGGTTTTACCGTTGCCGGAACCGTGGCCTCTACCTCTGCGGTAGCTTTCAGTGTTTGCGCCGGGTGCCGGAGCAAGTTCATGAAGTTTCATATCGGTGCACCTCCTTATTCTTCTACTTCGGTGACCTCGACCATGTGAGCAATCTTAGCGATTTTGCCGCGAGTTGCTGCATTGTCGGGCTGAAGGGTTTCCGCACCAATTTTGCGGAGGCCAAGGGAGATTGCAGTTGCGATCTGATCATCTTTCTTGTGGATAAAGCCTTTTACAAGTTTGATTTTAAGCATTTTAACTGTTTTCCTCCTTAACCGTAGATTTCTTCAACGGTTTTGCCGCGGACTGCTGCAACCTGCTCCGCATCACGGAGAGAAAGCAGGCCCTGCATGGTGGCAGAAACTACGTTGCAAGGATTGTTGGAACGGAGGCATTTGGTACGAACATCGTGAATGCCTGCTGCTTCCATAACGGCACGAACTGCGCCGCCTGCGATAACACCGGTACCTTTGGGAGCCGGTTTCATAAGAACTTCGCCAGCGCCGAATTTACCGATAACCTCGTGAGGAATGGTGGTTCCTTTGAGGGTAATGTGTTTAAGATTTTTCTTTGCGTCTTCAATACCTTTGCGGATTGCGTCCGGAACTTCGTTAGATTTGCCCATTCCGAAACCAATGGTTCCGTTCTGGTCGCCAACTACTACGAGAGCGCTGAACTTCATAACACGTCCGCCTTTGACGGTTTTGGATACGCGGTTTATTGCTACGACCTTTTCAACAAGATCGAGTTTAGAAGCATCGATTAAAGCCATCTGTATCCTCCTTCTTAGAATTGAAGTCCACCCTCGCGGGCACCTTCTGCAAGTTCTTTAACACGTCCGTGATAAAGGTAACCACTTCTGTCGAATACGACACAAGTTACACCTTTTTCGATAGCTCTCTGAGCTACGAGTTTGCCGATCTCTTTAGCTGCTTCTTTGTTGCCGCCGTAATTCTCGAAAGCTTTTTCGGTGGTGGAAGCTGCTGCGAGGGTAACTCCGTTTACGTCATCAATGATCTGAGCGTAGATGTGTTTAGCGGAGCGGAAAACATTAAGACGCGGTCTTTCAGCGGTTCCGCTGATTTTGTTTCTTACGCGGTAGTGTCTTTTAACACGTGCTGCGTTTTTATCAGCTTTAGATACCATGTTTTTTCACTCCTTCTTATTTTTTACCTTTACCGGCTTTACCTTCCTTGCGGATGATGGTTTCGCCTACATATTTAATACCTTTGCCTTTATAAGGTTCGGGCGGACGTTTTTCTCTGATCTCTGCTGCGATCTGGCCAACTCTCTGTTTGTCAGCGCCTTTAACAACGATTTTGTTAAGTGCAGGAACATCGAAGGTAACACCGTCTCTTTCGGGAACGATGACCTGATGGGAATAACCAAGGTTCATAACGAGTTTGGTTCCCTCTTTAACAACTTTATAACCAACACCGTTGATTTCAAGTTCTTTGGTGAATCCGGTGGAAACACCGGTTACCATGTTGGATACAAGGGTTCTGGTAAGGCCGTGAAGGCTTCTCATTTCCTTAGTATCATCGGGGCGGGACACGATGATCTCGCCGTTTTCGACTGCGATGTTTATCTCAGGTCGAAAGCTCTGTTTAAGGGTACCGTTATTACCCTTTACCTCTACAACGTTGCCGTCAATTTTGACTTCAACGCCTGCCGGTATAGCAATCGGTTTTTTACCGATACGAGACATTCAGTTTCCCTCCTTCTTACCAAATGAACGCAAGGACTTCGCCGCCAACGTTCTCTTTGCGTGCCTGTTTATCGGTCATGATTCCTTTATTGGTGGAAAGAATTGCGATACCAAGGCCTTTAAGAACTTTGGGCATTTCCTCAACGTTAGTGTAAATGCGCAGGCCGGGTTTGGAAACCCTGCGAAGGCCTGTGATTACCGGGGTTTTATTTGCGCCGTATTTAAGCGTGATGTGGATGATTCCCTGTTTTCCATCTTCAATTACCTGGTAACCTTTGATGTAACCTTCATCAAGAAGAATCTGGGTAATTGCTTTTTTCATGTTAGAAGCGGGAACATCGACGGTATCATGCTTAGCGGAATTCGCGTTTCTGATGCGGGTCAGCAAGTCAGCGACAGTATCGGTGATATGCATTCCTCAAACCTCCTTTGTTCTCTATAAGTTACCAGCTTGCCTTTTTTACGCCAGGGATCTCACCTTTGTAAGCAAGTTCTCTGAAGCAGATACGGCAAATACCAAATTTGCGAAGATAGGCGTGGGGTCTGCCACAGATTTTGCAGCGAGTGTAAGCTCTGGTGGAGAACTTAGGCTCTGCTTTCTGTTTGACCTTCATAGACGTTTTTGCCATGTTAATATCCTCCTATCTTACTTTTCAAACGGAGCGCCCATAAGAGTGAGCAGCTCGCGAGCTTCTTCATCGGTCTGTGCGGTGGTGATGAAGCAGATGTTCATACCACGAAGTTTTTCGATTTTATCATAGTCGATCTCCGGGAAGATCAGCTGTTCTTTCAGACCAAGGCTGTAGTTGCCGCGTCCGTCGAAAGCGTTAGGATTGATACCACGGAAGTCTCTTACTCGCGGAAGTGCGATGTTGAAGAGTCTGTCCATGAATTCGTACATTTTAGCACCACGAAGGGTTACTTTTGCACCGATAACCATTCCTTCACGGAGTTTGAAGTTTGCTACGGATTTTTTAGCTTTGCAGGTGATTGCTTTCTGACCGGTGATAGCACCGAGGTCTTTGAGGATAGCGTCCATTGCTTTGGAGTTATCTTTGCAGTCACCAGCGCCAACGTTCACGACGATCTTATCGAGTTTCGGGATCTGCATGACGCTTTTGTATTCAAACTTCTTCATAAGAGCAGGTGCTACATCGCTTTTGTAGTACTCACTAAGTCTAGTCATGTGTTTTCCTCCTTACTCAAAAAGTTTCGCCGCATTTCTTGCAAAGACGTTTTTTGGTTCCGTCAGCAAGAACTTTGTGGGCCAGTCTAGTGGGTTTGCCGCATTTGGGGCAGACAAGCATCACTTTGCAGGCGTAGATGGCGGTTTCAACCTGAAGAAGTCCACCCTGCTCACCCATTCTTCTGGGTTTTGCATGTTTGGTTGCAATGTTGCATCCTTCGACAATAACTTTGCCTTCGGAAGGGCTTACTTCAAGTACCTTGCCTTCTTTGCCTTTATCTCTTCCGGAGATGATGATGACTTTGTCGCCGGTTTTTACGTGTACTTTATTCATCGTCAATTTCCTCCTTCTTAGAGAACTTCGGGCGCAAGGCTCAGGATTTTAAGGTAATCTTTGTCGCGGAGCTCACGAGCTACCGGTCCAAAGATACGGGTTCCACGCGGGTTTTTGTCTTCTTTGATGATTACGGCTGCGTTTTCATCGAAACGAATGTAGCTGCCGTCATCACGACGAACACCTTTGGCCGAGCGGACGATAACAGCTTTAACAACATCGCCTTTTTTGACCATGCCGCCGGGAGCTGCTTTTTTAACACTGGCTACGATTACGTCGCCGATGTTAGCATATTTTCTTCTGGTACCGCCGAGAACACGGATGCACTGAAGTTCTTTTGCACCGGTGTTATCAGCAACCTTCAGATGAGATTGCATCTGTATCACAGATATTTCCTCCTTTCCGTCCGACTCTAATTATTTGGCCTTTTCGATGATCTCGGAAACTCTCCAACGTTTGTCTTTGGACAAAGGTCTGGTTTCCATGATCTCTACACGGTCGCCGATTCCGCATTCGTTCTTTTCGTCATGCGCTTTGAATCTTACGGTTCTCTTAATAATCTTTTTATAAAGGGGGTGCTGAACACGGTCTTCGACTTTAACAACAACGGTTTTGTCCATTTTGTCGCTAACTACGATACCGACTCTGGTTTTTCTAAGATTTCTTTCTTCGTTCATGCTTTATCCTCCCTTCAATTACTGCTCTGCCTTAAGCTCGAGTTCACGAAGAGCGGTTTTAACTCTTGCGATGTCTTTTCTGACTTCAACAAGTCTCATCGGATTTTCAAGCTGATTAATGGCGTGCTGGAATCTCAGGTTGAAAAGCTCGGCTTTGAGCTCAGAAAGTTTCTTTTCAAGGTCTGCTTTATTCATTTCACGAACCTGTGCTGCTTTCACTGCTCTTCAACCCCCTTTTCTTCCCTTTTTACGAATTTGCATTTGATAGGAAGCTTGTGGGAAGCAAGTCTCATTGCTTCTCTTGCAAGCTCTTCGGATACTCCGCCGATTTCGAACATTACGCGGCCGGGTTTAACAACGGCTGCCCAATATTCAGGAGCACCTTTACCGGAACCCATTCGGGTTTCTGCAGGTTTTGCAGTGATGGGTTTATCCGGGAAAACTTTGATCCAAACCTGACCGCCACGTTTGATGTAACGGGTCATAGCGATACGAGCTGCCTCGATCTGGTTTGCTTTGAGCCAGCAGGGCTCAAGAGCCATAAGGCCGAAATCGCCGTTGGAAACGAAATTACCTCTGTGTGCAGCACCTTTCATGCGGCCTCTCTGAACACGACGGTATTTAACTCTCTTCGGAAGAAGCATTATTTACGACCTCCTTCTTTGCGAGAGGGCTGTTTTTTTACGTCGTTAAGAACGTCGCCGTTGTAGATCCAAACTTTAACACCGATGCGGCCGTAGGTAGTTGCAGCTTCTGCAAAACCGTAGTCGATATCAGCACGAATGGTCTGAAGCGGAATGGTGCCCTCATGATAGCATTCGCTGCCGGCAATCTCTCTACCGCCAAGACGGCCGGAGCACATAACTTTGATACCTTTTACGCCGAGTTTCATGGAACGTCCGATGGACTGTTTCATTGCACGACGGAAGGAAATTCTGCGTTCAAGCTGTGCAGCAATGTTTTCTGCAACAAGCTGTGCATCTTTATCAGGCTGTTTAACTTCAACGATGTTGAGGAAAACCTGAACTTTTTCTTCTTTGCCTTTGTTGAGCATCTGCTCGCATTCAAGGCGAAGTTTTTCAATTTCAGAACCCTGACGGCCGATGACCATGCCGGGTTTTGCGCAATGGATGTGGATTCTCACTTTGTTGTCGCCGGTACGTTCGATTTCTACTTTCGGAACGCCTGCGCCGTAAAGTTTGTTTTTGAGGAATTTACGAAGGTTGTAATCCTCTACAAGAGTGTCGCCGAAGACTGCGTCCTTGGCAAACCAGCGGGAATCCCAATTTTTAATTACACCAACACGGAGACCGTGGGGATTAACTTTCTGTCCCATTAATTTACCTCCTACTTAGTCTTTTTCTCTGAGAACCAGGGTGATATGAGAAGATCTCTTAAGGATACGGAATGCTTTACCGTGATCCATAGGCTGAATTCGTTTCATCGTCGGGCCGGGAGTTACAAAGCATTCTGCAATGTACATGTTGTCTTTGCTCATGCCGTGGTTGTTCTCTCCGTTGGCGATAGCCGATTTCAGGAGCTTCTCGAGCGGCTCGCAGGCCGCTTTGGGGGTGTGTTTAAGCACTGCCATCGCATAGTCAACAGGTTTGTTTCTGATAAGATCAAGAACAATCTGAACTTTACGAGGCGAGATGCGGGCATATCTCAATATAGCCCTTGCTTCCATGTGAAATCCTCCTCTCGGCCTTATTTACCGTTGTTAGTTTTTTTGGAACCGGCGTGACCTCTGAAAGTTCTGGTGGGAGCAAACTCACCGAGTTTGTGACCAACCATATCTTCGGTTACATATACCGGAACATGTTTACGTCCATCGTGAACCGCAAAGGTATGTCCTACGAAATCCGGGAAGATCGTGGACGAACGGCTCCAGGTTTTAAGAACTCTTTTCTCGCCTGCTTTGTTCATTTCGCGAACTCTTGCAAGAAGAACAGGCTGAACAAACGGTCCTTTTTTAACGCTTCTGCTCATTTCGTTTATCCTCCTTCTCGATTATTTCGAATTGCGGCGTTTCACGATAAATTTATCGGAAGCCTTGTGTTTATCTCTGGTTTTTGCGCCGAGAGCAGGTTTACCCCAAGGGGTTACAGGGCCCGGACGGCCGATAGGAGATTTACCTTCACCACCGCCGTGAGGATGGTCGCAGGGGTTCATTACGGAACCGCGGACGGTAGGTCTCCAACCCATGTGGCGCATACGGCCTGCTTTACCGTAGGAAACGTTGCCGTGTTCTACGTTGGAAACCTGGCCGATGGTTGCGTAGCATCCGTTAGGAACGTTACGAAGTTCGCCGCTGGGAAGACGGATAAGTGCGTACTTGCCTTCTTTAGCCATGAGCTGTGCCATGGTACCTGCGGAACGAACAAGCTGTGCGCCTTTTCCGGGATAAAGCTCTACGTTGTGGATGAAAGTACCAACAGGGATGTTGACAAGGGGAAGAGCGTTGCCGGGGATGATATCTGCTTCCGGACCGGAAACAACTTTATCACCGGGTTTCATGCCGTGAGGAGCAATGATGTATCTCTTTTCGCCGTCTTCATACTGAACAAGAGCGATGTGAGCGGAACGGTTGGGGTCATACTCGAGAGTAAGAACTTCACCGTTGATTCCGGTTTTGTTACGTTTGAAATCGATAATACGATATTTGGTTCTGTTGCCGCCGCCACGATGACGAACGGTGATGCGGCCGTAGGAGTTACGACCGGAATGCTTCTTCATCGGTTCGAGAAGGCTGCGTTCCGGAGCTACCTTGGAAAGTCCAGAGTAATCAATGGTGGACATATCGCGACGACCGGGAGTAGTGGGGTTATAGAACTTAATAGCCATTCAGTTCGTCCTCCTTACAGCATACTCTCGAAGAACTCGATGCCCTTGGAGTCAGCCTTAAGGGTTACGATCGCTTTCTTCCAGTCAGCGGTTTTACCAAAGTGAAGGCCAACGCGTTTGTTGCGGCCTCTCATGTTGATGGTGTTAACTTTTGCAACTTTTACGCCGAAAAGTTCTTCAACAGCTTTGGCAATTTCCTGTTTGTTTACGTTTTTCATTACACGGAAAGTGTATTTCTTCTGGCTGATTGCAGCCATGGAAGCTTCGGTGATAACCGGAGCGATGACGATGTCATGTGCGGTTTTCATCATTTTGCATACACCTCCTCAAGTTTTGCAACAGCCTCTTTGGTGATAACAAGGTTATCATGGTTGAGGATGTCATATACGTTAATGGTGTTGGTAAGAGAAGTTCTAACACCGGGAATGTTGTGTGCGCTTCTGATAACGTTTTCGTTAACTTCAGGCATAACGATAAGGGTTTTGCCTTCTGCGCCGATGTTTGCAAGGGTTTTTACCATTGCTTTGGTTTTGATTTCGTTAAGCTCGAGGTTTTCGAGAACGATCATTTCGCTTGCAGCAACTTTGCAGCTGAGTGCGGAGAGCATTGCAAGTCTGCGAACTTTTTTGTTGAGAGTGAAATGATATTTTCTCGGTTTCGGGCCAAGAGCTACACCACCGTGAGTCCACTGCGGAGCTCTGGTGGAACCCTGACGAGCGTGGCCGGTGCCTTTCTGTCTCCAGGGTTTTCTGCCGCCGCCGCGAACTTCGGTTCTGGTCTTGGTGGACTGAGTACCGTGACGACGGTTAGCAAGATAGTTAACAACAGCTGCATGCATTGCAACAGTGTTCGGTTCAATACCGAAAACGGCTTCAGAGAGGGAAAGAGTACCGACTTCTTCGCCGTTCATGTTCAAAACTTTAACGTCTAACATGCTTCTTTTCCTCCTTTATCATTTACGTGCAGATGCTTTCTGCGGGTTCTTGCTGATGGAAACGGAAGTGTTTTTAACTTTCTGTTTCTTAACAGCAGCCATAACACTTACGATTGCGCCTTTAGGACCGGGAATTGCACCTTTGATTGCGATGAGGTTGTTCTCTGCATCGATTTTAACAACTTCAAGGTTCTGAACAGTGGTTCTTTCAACACCGAAGTGACCAGGAAGTTTGGTGCCTTTGAATACGCGGCCAGGGTCGGAGCAGTTACCCATGGAACCGATGTGGCGGTGGATAGGGCCAACACCGTGGGTTGCGCGCATACCTTTGAAACCATAACGTTTGGTGGTACCAGCGTAGCCGTGACCTTTGGATTTTGCGGTAACGTCAACTTTTTCGCCAACTTCAAAAGCGTCTGCTTTGATGATGTCGCCAACGTTTACTGCGGAACAATCGTCAAGTCTGAATTCACGAAGGAATTTTTTTGCAGCAACATCTGCTTTTGCAAAATGTCCTTTAAGGGGTTTGGTGAGATGTTTCTCAGTGATTTCGCCGTAGCCGATCTGTACGGATTCATAACCGTCGTTCTCAAGAGTTTTCTTCTGAGTAACAACACAGGGACCGGCTTCGACAACGGTTACAGGAATTACTTTTCCTGCCTGGTCAAAAAGCTGGGTCATACCAATCTTTTTGCCGATGATTGCCTTTTTCATTATTCTGCCTCCTATTGGTTATTGGTCGGTTCCGCAATTAAGATTTTTGCGGATCGACATGACCTGCATGGTCGATTTTCGTTATCAGGTTGATTAGAACTTGATTTCGATTTCGACGCCGGCAGGGAGCTCAAGACCGGTGAGAGCTTCAACAGTTTTGTTGGAAGGTCTCAGAATGTCGATGAGTCTTTTGTGGGTACGAAGTTCAAACTGCTCACGGCTGTCTTTGTATTTATGAACAGCGCGGAGAATGGTTACGATCTCTTTTTCGGTAGGGAGCGGAATAGGACCGGAAACGCGAGCACCAGTGCGCTTTGCAGTTTCAACAATCTTTTCTGCTGCCTGATCGATAAGCTGATGATCATAGCTCTTCAGTCTGATTCTGATTTTTTCTTTGACTGCCACTAAAATCGCCTCCTTAATTGATTCCCAATGACACTTGGGGTGCGACCTTGTGAAACACATTCCACGTTCCCGTGTGTTTCATGCCCTCTCATTAAAAAACGGAAATGCTGCACTCTATTATATATTATATATAATAGACGCAAGTATCTCCGGACACACGCACCTATAGCTTTTTAAAGCAAAGGCACGCTTTAATAACAAGACCCGTCGAACGCAGCTCATCACATACGCCGACACACATGGGTGTGCAGTATTTCTTGTCGCCCGGTTTAAAATCGGACATACTCTGCGGAAATTACCTGTCACACAGACAGCAACCTCCCGCTTCATCGCATATCGTGCGGACGTCACACAAGTGATATGCTTGCATAGCATCCGCCTTGTTGCAGTCACGCAAGACATATTATATTATATAGCAAGCCCTTTGTCAAGCGTTTTTTCGTTATTTTTCGAAAATTTTTCAAATTTTTTTCGTAAAAAATCACAACACTGCTTCTGTACACCTTTCCGGGTGTTCCGAATACTATTTTACAACATTTTGCACAAAAAATCAAGTCAAAAATCTGTGTTTTAACCATATTTTACAAACTTACTTTAGCCTGTTAACACGGAACACCCGGCTTCGCGGACGAATAATTTTTCATGATTGGAAACGATTCCAATTTTGCTATATTATTATAATATAGTATATATAATAATTAGTTCGTTCCCTTTGCTATAATAAAACTACCTTTATAATAATAGTATAAAAGGAGGATTTATTTATGGCAAAAGATCTTCGCGGAAGAAAACTTCCGAAAGGTATTCGCCAGCGCGGAAAAACATTTGAAGGGCGCGTTACAATAAACGGAAAAACCCATTCTGTCCGCGGAAAAACCGTTACTGAAACAGAGCAAAAACTCACAGAACTCCGTTATAAGCTTTCCCGGGGCATATTTGCCGAAAATTCACGGGCGACTTTTGACGAATGGTTCCATATCTGGCTTGACGAATACCGAAAGCTCCGCATAAAAATCGGCACCTATGAAACCTACAGACAATTTTATAAAAGCCTGATCTTTCAAAATCTCGGAAGCATTCCCCTTTGCAGCATCAGAAACACCGATATCCAAATACTGATAAATCATCTTGCGGAAAAAGGCTATGCCTATTCTACAATAAAAATAGTATTCTCATTAATAAACAGCTCTTTGCGGCAGGCAATGTATAACGGAATGCTCGAACGCAATCCCGCCGCATCCGTACAGCTTCCCCGCAGAAAACTTCCGGAACAGCGCCGCGCCCTTACAAAAGAACAGCAAAAAATCTTTTCGGAATTTTCAAAAGAAAGCAAGCTCTATGAGTTTTTCGCAGTTCTTTTAAGAACCGGGCTTCGCAACGGCGAACTTCGCGGTCTTAAATTCAGCGATATCGATCTTGATAAAAATGTTCTTCATGTTCGGCGAACCATAAAATATCTCGATGGGCGCGGCTACTTTGAGGATACCCCAAAAACAAATTCCTCTCTGCGCGATATTCCCCTAACCCCGGATATTATCCGTCTGCTCTATTCCAAAAAAGATATCTCTTCCCCTGCAGATTATATTTTAAAGGGCAAAAACAGCTCCCCTCTTGGACGTGATTTGGTACAGACGGAGCTGAACAATATAATAAAAAACATAAATTCGCACGGCTACGAGTTTGAACACATAACCCCGCATGTTTTCCGGCACACCTTTGCCACCCGCGCAATCGAAGCAGGAATGTCGCCCCAGGTGCTCAAAACAATTTTGGGTCACAGTTCCCTTACAATGACAATGGATCTTTACAGCCACGTTATGCCCGAAACGCGCGCTTCCGAAATGGAGAAAATTTCCGGAGCTTTTTAATTTCCTCTCAAAAAATATTTAATCAAAAGTTAAAAAATAATTACAAAAAAATCCCCCGGATGGAGAGTTCCGGGGGATTTTTAACAATCAATTACAAGCTTTGACTATTTCGGTCAAAAATTATTTTTTGAGGGAAACAGCAGCAGCAGTTGCAAGAGATACTACTGCAAGAGCAGCAACTACGCCAACAACGGATTCAGCACCGGTGTTGGGGTTCTGTTCGCCTTCAACTTCGCCAGTAGGAACATCGAGAACGATTTTGTATTCGCCGAGAGCTTTGTTGGAGCCTTCAAGGGTGAATTCAACGTTTTCGTTGAGTTTTGCAGACATGTAGTCAACTTTGATGGTTTTAACAACGTTGTTGTTAGCATCTACTACATAGTAGTTGATGATGTCGTCTTCTTCAACTCTGAGGCCGAAGTATTCGCGGAGATCATAGTAGTCGTAAGGAAGTTCTACTTTGATTTCGTATTCGCCTTTAACAACCTGATCGCCATAGAAGCCGAGTTCGATAGCTACGAGGTCTTCATAGTATACGTTCCAGTCATTGTCGCCGTCTTCGTCAACCCAGTCATAATCGAGGTATGCGGAGAAGTTTACACCTTTCTGGCCTGCAGCAACTTCGCTGAGAACAACGGTCATAGCATCGTTAGCAACAACTTTGAGGTTCATGCCTTCGATTGCACGGAAAGCAGTGGTGGATACTACTGCTGCGCCATCGTCAACACGGAGGTTGTCTTCATCGTATTCAGGGCCGTAGGTTTCGTCGAAGTCATAGTCGGAATAACCAGCCTGGTCAACTTCAAGAGCAGCTTTGTTTTTGAAGTTTTTAGCAGTCCATTTAACTTCTTCATACTCGAAGAGAACAACGTCGTTGATAACGGTTACAACACCTTTGTAAGGTTCGTCATCGAGAGTTGCGTTAACTTTGATGGTACCTTCGGTGTAGTGTGCAGTGTAGTTATCTTCAACAACGATTTTGATTACGTTTACGTTGGTGATGGGAGCTACGCCGTAGTAGGTAACTTTGCCGTTTTTATCGTCGAAATCAGGATGGCCTTCTTTGTTGAATTTTTTTGCATATTCTTTAGCAACATCATAGGTAAGGCCAGAGGTTTCGAGTTCTTCACCTTTGCGGGTTACGCACCATTTAACGATGTCTTCGCCAGCTTCGTTTACGATAACCATTTTTTCAGGATCGAATTCAACGAGTTCAGCGCTTACGTTGCCGTTAGTGGTGAGTTTGATGTCTTCCCAAGCTTCATCGGGAAGAGCGATATAATAAGTGCCACCTTCGTAGGTATAGAGAAGAAGATCTTCAACTACGTCGATAACTTCGATTTCTTTTCTGCCAGCTTCGTCTTCTTCGTCCGGTTCAAGGAAGACCGGTTTAACAAATGCAAAAGCAGAAACAGCCATGCTGAGAGCAAGAACAAGAGCAAGAACAAGAGCAAGAGCTTTTTTCATGTTTAGTTTCCTCCTAAAATATTTTTTTGAGCAATTATCAGAAAAGTCCGTCTCTCCATTCGGACAAATCCAATCGTTAACGGTGATAAATGCTCGGTTTATTAAACCCATCGGAGAGTTATGTTTGGTTACAAACTTTTTAACCAATTTGTAACATTTATCACGACCATAATATACCACAGCAAAATCCAAATGTCAACAGCTTTTTTACAAAAATATTGAAATTTTATTACAAAAGTTACAGATTTGTAACTTTTGCCGTAATTTATTCCGAAACGGAATAAAAATCCCGGTCATTTTATAACGGGAAACGGTCTTAGCTATTCCGTAATCAGTTTGTTTAATAATCTATTACTGCTTTTAGTGGATTATCATAAATATATTTACATATTTCATTATAGGCTTTTTCGTTTCTGATAATTACGTCATTGAACGATTTTTGCCATATTTTTAATTCTGATTCAATTTTATGTATTTCTTTTGTCACTCCGGATTTGTATAATCCAACCACTTCCGAAAGTGTAGGGAACGGTCTTGACCGTTCCGTTTTTAGTTTTTTCAAAATAATAATTGCATGAATATGATTTGGCATTATTACATATTTATCAACGAAAACATTTTCATAATGCTGTTCAATTTCTAAAAGTTTTTGTTCCGCAATTTTTCCAAAACAGTTTAATTTCCCAATTTCACCAAATAAATCTTTCTTTTCATCGGTACAAATTGTTACAAAATAATAGTTGGATCTTGAATAATCATATCCAGAAAGTCTTGGAAGTTTTCTTTTCGGAAAATCCATTTTTATTTTCTCTTCTTTCCGGAACGGTCAAGACCGTTCCCTACGGTTTGTTGAAAAGGCGTTTTTTATTCAACAACTTTGTAATTCTGTGCGGCGTCCTCTTTTCTGGTAGCTTCAACAATGGAAACTACCTGAACTTTAAGCGGTCTTTGCCCAAGCTGAATTTCAATAATATCGTCCTCTTTAACTTCATAGGAAGCACGGGCAACTTTTCCGTTAACAAGAACTCTTCCCGCGTCGCAGGCTTCGTTTGCAATGGTACGGCGTTTAATAAGTCTTGTAACCTTTAAATATTTATCAAGGCGCATAAGATTTCTCCTCTTTTATCAAAAATCCCCTGCCTTACGGCAGGGGAACTTTTTAAGCAAAAATTATTTAACTGCTTCTTTAAGAGCTTTGCCTGCTTTGAAGGAAGGAAGTTTGGAAGCTTCGATGTCGATAACTTCTTTGGTTCTGGGGTTGATACCTTTTCTAGAAGCGCGTTCTTTAACTTCGAAAGTGCCGAAACCAACAAGCTGTACTACTTCACCGTTTGCAAGAGCTTCGGTGATGGATTCAAGAACTGCGGAAACAGCTTTTTCGCTGTCTTTTTTGGAAGAACCGAGTTTGGTTGCAACTGCTGCAATAAGATCAGATTTGGTCATTTTAAAATACCTCCGTTTTAAATGTCTGCGGAATTTTATCCGCGCTTTTTTGTTTCTTCTTTGGCTTTCTGCCAAAGAGCAGAAAGTTCTTCGCCGCGAATCTCGGAAATTTCTTTTCCTTCTTCTGCGGCAATTTTCTCTGCTGCGGCAAAACGCCTTATAAATTTCTCGGAAGAGGCCGTAAGGCATTCTTCCGGTTCAAGATCCAAAGTGCGTGCGGCATAAACCGCGGAAAACAAAAGATCTCCGATTTCTTCGCCGCAGCGCAGAGCATTGTTTGAAACAATCGCCTCACGCAGCTCCGAAATTTCTTCATCAAGCTTTCTGAGGGACCAGGCGGTATCAAAACGGTATCCGCCGGATTTTTCCGCACGCTGCTGAAGCTTCGCGCACCTCATAAGCGCAGGAAGCTGTTTCGGAACAGCGCGAAGAGTTTCGCTTCCGGTCTTTTGTCCTTTGGTCTCTTTTTTAATTTCGTCCCAACGGTCCGCAACGGCGTTTGCTTCGTCGATGTGTTCATCTCCGAAAATATGGGGATGGCGCACGATCAGCTTTTTGCAAATTCCGTCGCAAACATCGTCAAAATCGAAATTGCCCTTTTCTTTTTCCATCTGGGTGTGGAACACTACCTGCAAAAGCACATCGCCCAATTCTTCCCGAAGCATTTCGGGATCATTGCAATCGATGGCTTCCACCGCTTCATAAGTTTCCTCTATGAAATTTTTGCGGATGGATTCATGGGTCTGTTCCTTGTCCCAAGGGCAGCCGTTTTCGCTTCTTAAAAGCGACATGATTTCTGTAAGGTCTTCTATAGAATACCTTTCTTTTTTAACAAAATCATTACCCACGGCGCGGCTACCCCCTATTTTATCTCAACAAATGGATTTTTTCAAGTACTTTAGCGATTTTTTCGCCTTTCGGAATCATTAAAAAGTCTTTTTTTGTAATTCCTTTTGTCAAAAGTATCGACAAACCGTAAATTACAACGGCAACGCCGATCGCTCCGACGGTGGAAAGTCTTTCAGAAAGCAGGATATCAAACAGATAATAGGAAACCTTTGCGCCGATTCCGCAAAGCGTTCCGCAAAGAGCAGGAAGAATAAATGTTGCATAAAGATTTATCCTTATCTGCGCAAAATGATTTATTGCTATTATATCTATTATCATTATTATAATATAGCAGATAAGCGAACCGTAAGGCGCAGCCTGGATATTAAAACTTGGAATCGCAACGAAAATATAGTTTACAATAAGTTTGACCGCCGCACCGATGAGCATGAAAATAAGCGGAAGCCTTTCCTTTCCGATTCCCTGAAGAATGCTGTGGCAGGAAGCACAGGTGCAGACAAAAATTACGGTTATTCCCATGACCTGGAGAAGCGGAGAAGCAATTTCAACTTCGTTCATTCTCATGGGATAAAGGAGAGAAAGAACTTCGTGGCTCATCACGGAAAGACCGATTCCCGCCGGAACAGCGATAAGAGTGGTAAGGCGGAGAACTGTGTCGATGGATTTTTTTATCCTATGGCGGTTATGAGAAGTCCATGCCGCCGCAACGTTCGGCAGAGCCGCCGTTCCGAAAGTCATTGCGATTGTCGGAACAAGGTTAAAAAGCGTTACCGGCATTCCGGAATAGACACCGTAAAGATAGTTCGGAATACCTTCAAGTTCAAGCCCTTCCGGAAGAAGGCCTTTGTACATTTCAAGAACCGTGAAATGGTCAAGGCGAATAGCATATTCCATTCTGTTCATCAGCGAAACAAGGTCTATAAGGTTCGTGATGTTCGTGGAAAGGGTCGCAAGGCAAACCGGAACCGCAATTGTAACAAGGGTTTTGAGGAGTTTTTTCTTAGAAGTTGCCTCCGGCGCATCATAAAGTTCCGGCTGAGTGATGCCGTCGCCTTTGAAATGATAATGCACCATCAGATATAGCATTCCCACCATTGTGGAAATCATAACACCGGCAATGGCCGCGGCTGCGGCAACCGGAGCAATGGCGGAAGTTTCAGAAAGTCCTTCTGCGGAAATTCCAAGGTCTATACCAAGGAATTTTCCCTTTTCGGCATATTCCGAAACGCCGAGGCTTGTAACAAGAAGCGTAAGCGCAAGGCCGATCACAACCTTTACCACCGCTTCTATAACCTGAGAAATCGCTGTTGGATACATGTTGCGAAGTCCCTGGTAATATCCGCGGTATGCGCTTGTCATGCAAAGGAAGAAGACCGCGGGCGAAAGAATTATCACCGGAAGAAAAGCCCCCGGGTTTCCGCAAACCGTTCCTGCAAGAAATTTGCTTCCGAAAAGCATAATAAGGCTTCCGACAGTACCGGTAACAAGGAAACAAGTCATTGAAATCTGGAATATCCTGCGGACGTCACGGTATCTTCCAAGGGTCACGCATTCCGAAACCATTCTTGCAACAGCAACGGGGATTCCGGCGGTTGCAATGGTGTAAAGGGGCGTGAAAATTGTGTAGGCGGTGTTGTAATAACCAAAACCTTCGCCGCCGATTATATTCATCAGCGGAATTTTATAAACCGCGCCGATTACTTTAACTATTATTGCCGCAATACTGAGGATCAGCGCGCCCTGTAAGAAATTTTGTTTTTTCGAACTCAAATGCTGTTCCCCTTTCATAAAAAAGTCAAAACAGTGACCGGAAAGAATTCTTTCCGGTCACCGAAAAAAGCGTCGAAAAAGTTTTTAAAAATCAAAGCTGTTCAAGAATTTTGGGAAGATAATAGCTGATTTTGTCGTAAACTTTGTTGATATCAATGGTTTTATATTTTCCGTCGCGGTAAAGAACGTCGCCATCTACCATGGTAAGGGCTACGTCGGAAGATTGGGCGGAGAATACGATGTTGGTGAGAACATCATAGCAGGGAACAAGGTGGGGTTTGTTGAAATCGAGCACAACAAGGTCCGCTTTGTTTCCTTTTTTGATAACACCGGTATCAAGTCTGCCCTGGGATTTTGCGCCGTTTACAGTTGCCATTTTGAAAAGTTCCTTCGGGGAAACGTTGTCGGCATCGCCGGTGTTTCCGCGGCAGATCATTGCGGCAAGATGCATTTCCTCAAAAATATTGAGGTTGTTGTTGCTGGAAGCACCGTCGGTACCAAGGCAAACGTTGATTCCTGCATCAAGCATCTTTCTGATGGGTGCAAAACCGGAACCGAGTTTCATATTGCTGGAAGGGCAATGGGTTACGGAAACGTTGGGATATTTTGCAAGAATTTCGATATCGCTGTCCTCTACCCAGACGCAATGGGCAAGGTTTACGTTGTTTTCAAAAATTCCGCATTTTTCAAAATACTGAGCGGTGGTCATTCCGCGGTTCTTTTTGCAGTTTTCGTGCTCAAGTTTGGTTTCGTCCATGTGGATATGAAGACGAACGCCGTTATCTTTTGCGTAAGCCGCAACCTCTTTTACAAGGGGTTCAGTGGAGGTATATTCGGCATGAAGTCCGAATTCCTCAATAAAACGGCCCTTGCCGTGTCCGAATTTCTTTACCATTTCGTCAACCGGCGGGAAATATTTCTGTTTTTTAAGAGGAGTTCCGTCAAAGCAGATGGGCGGATTATCAAAATTGCATTTGATTCCGGATTCACGAACAACTTTTTCCGCAACTGCATCAAAAAAATACATATCAGAGAAAGAAGTTGTTCCGCAGGCGATCATTTCCGCCATTCCGAGAAGCCCGGCCCAATAGATGCTGTTTTCGTCCCATTTGGATTCAAAGGGAAAGATTTTTTCATCAAGCCATCTCTGAAGCGGAAGTCCCTCTCCGTAACCGCGCATAAGACCCATTGCAGCGTGGCAATGGTTGTTTACAAAACCGGGAATAAGGACTTTTCCCTGGCCGTCATAAACTTCGCCGTAACCCCAGTCGGGTTTTTCGGTGGAGATGTAATCAATAACGCCGTTTTTGGTGCCGATATAAGCATGCTCAACGGTATTGAAGTTTTCGTCAATATAGGTTATGTCTTTAAACAGCATTTTATTTTTCCTCCTCCAGAATTCTTACGGCAGTATGAAGAAGCGCCTTGAAATCATCTTTTATGGAAGCGCAGGTTTCGTTAACATCCGCGCCGGAAAGTTTCTGGTTAACAACACCGGCCGCCATGTTGGAAACAACGGAAATTCCAAGAACTTTCATGTTGCATGCTGCAGCCATGATTGCTTCCGGAACGGTGCTCATGCCGACAACGTCCGCGCCGAGAACACGGAGCATTCTTATCTCTGCGGGAGTTTCAAACTGGGGTCCGGGCATATAAGCGTAAACGCCCTGCTGAAGTTTTTTGCCGCCTTCGGCTTCAAAAGCACCTGCAACGCGGTTGCGGAGATATTCGGAATAAGTATCGCTCATATCAAAAAAACGGTTTCCGCCGAGGATCGAAGCATCTTCACCGGTAAGCGGGCCGTCGTTAAAGAACTTGATATGGTCGGTAAGAAGAACAAAATCGCCGTTTTTGTAATCGGTATTGATTCCGCCTGCGGCGTTTGTGATAATGATTTTTTCAATTCCCATAGCCTTGAAAACTGCAACGGGATATGCGCATTCCTTCATTGAATTGCCTTCATACTGATGAAGTCTTCCGTTCATGACCGCAACGGGGATTTTATCAAGGGTTCCAACAATAAGAACGCCTTCGTGGTCCGGATTGGTGGTGGAGTTCCAGCGGGGAATATTTTTATAAGGGATCCTTGCTGCGTTTTCGATTTCGGAAGCTATAGGGTTAAGTCCGCTTCCAAGAATAATGGCGATTTTCGGGCGGATCCTTGTCTGTGCAAGGATATATTCCGCAGAACCTTTTATCTGGTTATACGTCATCTGTTTTGCCTCCGTTTTTGACTTTCAGTCAATGTTTATATCAAATGCCTGGGAATTTGCGGTTTCGGTTTTTTCTTCGGTTTCCTCAAGTTCAACAGCAGCCGGTTCTTCAACAACTTCGCCGTCGTTTTCCATAACTACGATGGAAACATCAACCTCTTCCTCATCATTTTCTTCGGCATATTCTTCGCCCCAGTCCATTTCCTTCTCTTCCGGAACAAAAGTGCCGTTTTTTATTGCGTTGATTTCCTCAAAAAGTTCTTCAACTCTTGCAAAAGCTTCATCAAGCTGTGCAATAAGGGCACCGGTTTCTTCGGAAACATCTTCGCCGTTTTTCATTCCGCCGTAGGTAAGTTCACCAAGGCGCTGATAAAGGCTTTGGATATGACCTTTTATTTTCATTTTTTCTGCGCGGCGTTTGGAAATTTCAAAAGTTTCCTCCGCTTTTTTGCCAACCTGTTCGGCGGCGGATTTTATATCAGAGCCAATTCCTCTGATGAAATCATCAAATTCAGACATTTTTATCTTTCCCCTTTTCTGCAAAATTTTCCTTTTTAATTATATACCTATAATATGCAAAAATCAACCGACAAACTCCCGAAGAAGCGAATCTTTCAGCAAAAAATCCGGGCTGATTTTTTCAAAAGACAAAAGTTTTTCGGAAAGTCTGCTTGCCATATCAAAAAACGGCGATTCTCTGCCGATTCTCGAAAGCATTTCCGAAAGGATATCCACAAAAACCGCAGGTTCAAAATCCATAGATGAATCAACTTTTATGTCGGCAGAATCTATGTAAGGTTCGATATAAATTTTTTCTCCGGCAAGAACGCTTTTCCACTGTGCAAAAGTTTTTTCCGCGCACCATCCCCGAAAAAGTTCGTCCCTGGTCATTCTTCTGATAAGCCTTACCTCTTCCGCAGAAAGAACCGTTTCTTCGCCGTTTTTATAAGCTTTTTTCGGTTCAATAAACATTTTGAGGATGCCTTCCTCCGGAAGGTTTTCCGTAAGAAGCGGATTGAGGGAATGGATTCCTTCAATCATAATAAGACCTTTTTCGCCGATTTCAATTCTGTTCCATTTTTCTCCCCTGCGCTGCTTAGGAAAATCAAAAGTGGGGAAATCCGCCCTTCCTTCCCTGAGCAAAAGGCGGAAACACTCGTTTGCAAGGGCGGTATCCAGCCCCGCAATGCTTTCCATATCAAAAGTTCCGTCATCATTCACCGGCATATATCCGAGCCCAAGAAGAAAATCATCAAGGGCAATGTGCCTTGCTTCCCTGCCTTTTTCCGAAAGTTTTTCGCAAACTTTTCTCGTAAAAGTTGTTTTTCCGGAAGCCGAACGTCCCGAAACAAGAACGATTTTTAATTTTTCTCCTTTTTCAAGGATTTTTTGCGCCGTTTCTTCAACTTTCTTTTCAATTTCCGCTTCGGTTTCAGAAATCATTTCCGATAAACCATAAGAAATTCCTTTGTTTATCGTGCCGATATCAAAAGCATCAGAGAGGATAGCGTTCATAAAAATCTTTCACCTGTTCTTTTCTTTCGTTCATAAGGTCAAATCTGTCAATATATTCATACGGGAACTTAAAGTTAAATATGCGTTCAATTTTGCTTCCGTGGGGATCTTTAAGTTTTGTAACTCCACCGGCGCCGGTTGCAAGAATGGAATGGGTTTCGTCCATTATAAAAACATTGTAAATGCCTTCTTTTCCCGGCTTGCAGAAACCGGTGTTTTCAAGGGCCTCAACTGTTCCTTTCTGGCGGTAAAGATAGTACGGATAATATCCCGCTTCATCAAAACAGCGGAAAGCGTGCTCGTTCATTTCATCAACGCTTCTGCTGAGCATTTTTTGAGCATCACCCGCAAGATTCGCGCTGCGTTTTACCGTAAGAGTGTGTAAAGTTATGTTTTCCGGTTCAAGTTCGAGCACGGAATCTATTGTTTTCCGGAATTTATCAAAATCATCGCCCGGAAGTCCGGAAATCAAATCCATGTTTATGTTATCAAAGCCAAAGCTTCTTGCCATATAAAAAGCGTCAACAACGTCCTTGGCGGTGTGTTTTCTTCCGATAAGTTCAAGAACGCCGTCGTCCATGGTCTGGGGGTTGATGCTGATTCTGTCAACGCCGTTTTTCTTCATAACTTCCAGCTTTTCCGGGGTAATCGTATCCGGTCTTCCGGCTTCAACGGTAAGTTCGCGGACTCCGCTGAAATCAAAAGAATTTCTTGCGGTGCTCAAAACTCTGTCCATCTGTTCCGGCGTGAGCACGGTTGGCGTTCCGCCGCCCATATAAACCGTTTCAAGGCGGAGCCCAAGTTCTTCCATAAGCACAGCGGTGCCGCGCAGTTCCTCGCAAAGCAGGTCAACGTATTGCGGAATCAGCTTTGCCGCCTTTTCTATTGCGTGAGAGGTGAAAGAGCAATAGGAACATCTGCTCGGGCAGAAGGGAATCGAAATATACATGCTCACGGATTCCGGTTTTGAAAGAGACCTTATAGCTCTTTCGTGTTCGGCGGTGCTCATAAGCAAATCGAGTTTTTCTTCCGAAACAAGGCGTTCCTCTCGGAACTTTCTGCGGACATCTTCCGCAGAAAGCCCGTTATCCATCATGGAAAGAGCAAGTTTTACCGGGCGGATTCCGGTAAGAGTTCCCCACTTCGGTTCAAGTCCCGTGATTTCAGAAAGAATTTCATAGAGAAGATATTCCATTTTTGCGGCTTTCACTTCGGAAGTTTCCGCTTTTGCGGAAAGATCTTTTCCGTCCATTTTTATTCTTACGGAAATTTCGTCGCCGAAAATACCCGTGTAAATAAAATCCTCCTCCGGAATATCTGCCCCTTCAAATATTTTAAGCTCTCTGCCGCGCAAGAACATGCGGCAGAGAGCTTCTGCTTCATAACGGTAAGGGTGGGAATCAATTACAAGTACCATCAGATTCCGAGACCCAATGCTTTTCTGAGATAGGGATTGGCGTAACGTTCAAAATCGAGGGTGGTTCCGCTTCCGTGTGCGGGATAAATTTCATAATCGCCCTCGAGAGAACCTATTTTTTTGAGAGAAAGTTTCATATCACGAAGAGAACCGCCGTAAAGATCGGTCCTTCCGTAACCGCGGGCAAAAAGAGTATCTCCGCTGAAAATATTTCTTCCGCAGATAATACATGCGCAGCCTTTGGTGTGTCCGGGGGTTGCCATGAATTTGAAATCAAGGTCATCAAGTTTTACAATGTCGCCGTCCGCAAAAAGCATATCCGGTTTTGTAACAACACCAATTTCCTTTGTAATAAGGCTCGGATCAAGGCAGATATCCTCATCTTCCGCAAGAATAACGGATTTTACTTCCGGGAAAGTTTTCTGGATGGCGTTTACAGCGCCGATGTGGTCAAAATGTCCGTGGGTAAGAAGAATAAATTTCGGTTTTGCGCCAAGTTCACGGATCTTTGCAATGATTTTTTCCGCATCAAAACCCGGGTCGATAATTACCGCGTGGTTCATATCGGAAGTTACGATATAGCAATTTGTTTTAAGGGGTCCTACTACAAGTTCATGAATTTCCATTGTGTTTCCTCCCAAATAATTTTATTTCCATTCATCGGTATCAAGAATAAGCGTTACCGGTCCGTCGTTCTGAATATGCACCTGCATATCTCCGCCGAAAACACCGGTCCCAACTTTCGGAACACCGTAAAATTTAAGCCTTTTTATAAAATATTCGTAAAGTTCGTTTGCCTGGACCGGTCTTTGTGCATTGACGAAAGATGGTCTTCTTCCGTGTTTACAATCCGCACAAAGGGTGAAGTTTGAAACAATAATAACCTCTCCGTCAACTTCATCAAGAGAAAGGTTCATTTTTCCGTTTTCGTCCTCAAAAATCCGAAGTCCGGCAATTTTCGAAGCAAGAACATCTGCTTCCGCCTGGGTATCGGTTTTTGTAACACCGAGAAGAACCATAAAACCTCTTCCGATTTCGGAAACGGTTTTTCCTTCGCATTCCACCGAAGCGGAAAGCACTCTTTGCAAAACAGCTTTCATATTTCAAAAAATCCTTTCATCACATACGGACAACACTGTCAACTCCGCGGATCCTCTTAAGAGCTTCAATTGTTCCCCTGAGCTGTTCAACGCCCTGGGTTTCAATGGTAAGCTTAACTTCCGCATGGTGGTCCGGAAGTTCGCGCGCAAGGAAAGTGTGCATCGGAACGTGAAGGTTTGCAACGGTAATGGAAACGTCCGCAACAAAACCGCTTCTGTCCATTCCGTGAACAAGAATATTGGTCTTATAAGTATCCTTGATGTTATCGCTCCAGCTTGCTGTTACCCATCTTCCCTCCTGTTCCTTGTCAACAAGACCGTTTACTGCGGTTTTGCAGTTGCAGGTATGAATGGTAACGCCGGAACCGCGGGTGATAAAACCGATTATATCATCGCCGGGAAGGGGGTTGCAGCAATGTCCGAATTTAACAAGGCAGCCTTCAAGCCCTTCAACAATAACGCCGCTGCTGGCTTTGGGTTTGCGTTTCGGCTTGACGATTTCCGGAACGATTTCTTCCTGGGGTTTATATTTTTTGGAATATTCCTCTTTTACCCAGGGAAGAATTCTTGACATGCTTATGCCGCCGTAACCAATGGTTGCATAAAGATCTTCAATGCTGTTGCAATGCTGTCTTCTTGCAATTTCCTCAAGAAATTCGGTATGATCGTGCTCGTTAAGAATAATTCCGTTTTTGCGGAAATCCTTTTCAAGTGCTATGCGTCCTTCGGCAATGTTTTCTTCTCTGCGTTCCTTTTTGAACCAGCTTCTGATTTTAGCCCTTGCGCCGCTGGTCTTTGCAATGTTTACCCAATCTCGGCTCGGACCGTGACCGGCGGCATTTGTAGTCATTATTTCGACTATCATACCGGTTTTTACTTCCGTTTCAAGGGGTACTATTCTTCCGTTTATCTTCGCACCGGTCATTCTGTTGCCGACCGCAGTGTGAATTGCATAGGCAAAGTCAACAATGGTGGAACCGACCGGAAGGTTTATGACGTCGCCGCGGGGAGTGAAAACAAATACCTCGTCAATGGCGATATCGGTCTTAATGGAACTTACTATATCTTCAACGTCGTTGAGTTCCTGCTGCTGTTCAAGAAGCTGGCGGACCCAGGCAAGACGCTCTTCAAGTTTATATTTGCCCTGGATTCCGGCTTTATATTTCCAATGGGCGGCGATACCGTATTCAGCGGTATGGTGCATGTCCCATGTTCTTATCTGTATTTCAAAAGGAATACCCTTTTCATCGATACAGGTTGTATGAAGGGACTGATACATGTTCTGTTTCGGGGTGGAAATATAATCCTTGAAGCGGTCCGGAATCGGCTTGAAAAGGTCGTGCATAAGGCCAAGAACATAATAGCAGCCGTAAACGTCATTGCAGATTATGCGGACGGCATAAACATCATAAATTTCCTCAAAGGATTTTCCGAGGGTATAAATTTTGCGGTAAATTCCGTAAACGCTTTTTATTCTTCCGGTGATGGTCGCCTTAAAACCTTCGCTGTCAAGGCGTTCCTTTATTTTTTTCTGAAGATGCTCAAGAAATTCCTGCTGTTCTGTTTTCTTGAGTTCCATTCTCTCTTCGATATCTTTATATCCAACCGGGTCAAGGATTCGGATACATCTGTCCTCAAGTTCTTCCATAATCGGGCGGATACCGAGCCTGTGGGCAAGCGGCGCATAAATTTCCATGGTCTCATGGGCGGTTCTGCGCTGTTTATCAATGGGTTTTGCGTCGATGGTCCTCATGTTGTGAAGACGGTCCGCAAGTTTTACGATGATAACGCGGACGTCCTTTGCCATTGCGATCATCATTTTTCGGACGTTTTCCGCCTGGGCTTCCTCTTTTGAAACAAATTTTATCTTGCTCAGTTTTGTAACGCCGTCAACCATTGTTGCAACGTCATCGCCGAAGGCCTTTCGGACTTCATCAAGTGTAACGGAAGTATCTTCAACAACGTCATGAAGAAGCGCGGCGCATACGGTATCGGTATCCATACCGAGCTGAACAACGGTAAGTGCCGCCGCAACCGGGTGGATAATATAAGGTTCGCCAGTCGCACGCTTCTGTTCCGCGTGCGCACTTCTTGCAAGGGCATAGGCCCGCTCTATTTTTTCAACATCATAACCTTTGTTGACATCAATAGCCTCTCTCAGTTCCTTGAAATATTCGGGCATTTTCTCATCGCCTCTTTCGCTCTGGTCAGATATTTCCTCTTCTTAATTTTTCAAGAAGTTTGGAATCTTCCATGTTTATTTTCTGCGACTGGGGGTTAAGGGTGATTTCCTCTGCCCTGCCGTCAAATTTTCTTGTAACAAGTCCCATTTCCTCCATAATATCAAGGCAAAGACGCATTTTGCAGGAATCCATGGGATATTCTTTGTTCTGTCCGGTAATTCTTCCGAAAAGAACATCAAGCTCGCCTTTAAAGCTCTGGTTGTTTCTGATAAATCTGTAAACAACGGCAAAATCGTTGCGCTCCGGAATATCCTCTTCCGGAACGGGTTCTCCGCGTTTGTAACCGTCATAAATAAGGTTTCCGCTGAAAAGTTTTTCCTGACTGAGGGAGGAAGGGCGGATATCGCGGATCTTTACGGAAACCCTTTCCTCTCCGCCGAATTCGTTAACTTCACATGTTGCCGCAACGTCAACAATATCACCCTGAATATAGGGGAATTCTTCCGCAGTCATTCCGAAATATACCGCATAAAAAACCATTCCCGCTTTTTTGAAACGAAGGCGAAGGTGCTTTCCGTTTCCGATAGGATAAATTCCGTCAACAAGGACCTTTCTGAATGCAAAAACCGGAACTTCATTGGAAGCGCCGAAAGGTTCAAGAAGTTTAAGGGACGAAATATTGTTAACGGTAAGTTCCGCCGGATCCATGACTTTATCGATTTTCTGGGTGTAAACCGGCATCTGGAGAAAATTCTTTGCGGCAAATTCATTTACAGCCTTGCGGAAATCGTCGATTTTCGAAAAATCAAGGCTCATTCCCGCAGCAAAAGGATGTCCGCCGTATCTTGTAAGATGTTCAGATGCATAGCTTACTGCATCTATCATAGAAAAACCTTCGACGCTTCTTGCGGAACCCCTTGCCTCTTCTCCGTCGCTGGAAATAAGAACACATGGCTTTCCGGTGCGTTCAACAACCTTTGAACAAACGATTCCGATAACGCCGTGGTGCCAGCCTTCGCCGTCAAGAACAACAACTCTGTCGTTGAGGATATCCGCTTTTTTAAGGAACATTGCATCGATATCCTTTGCAATTTCCGCTTCAAGCTGCTGGCGCTGGCGGTTTTGCTCACAAAGGTCTGCCGCAAGCTGTGCCGCAAGTTCTTCGTCCTCGGTGGTAAGAAGCTCCGTTACCTGATATGCGGAACCGAGCCTTGCAGCGGAATTGAGTTTCGGAGCAATTCCGAATGCGACCATATCCGCGGTAAGCTGTTTATCCGCAAGGCCGATTTCCTGAAGAAGTGCCCTTAAACCCATGTTGGTGGTTTCGCTGATAAGCGAAAGTCCCTGGCGGACAAGTATTCTGTTTTCGCCGGTAAGCGGAACAATATCTGCAACGGTACCGATGCAGATAAGATCTGCATACTGTTCAATAATTCCCCAGCCGTTATCATTTTCGAGCGCGCAGACAAGTTTGAACGCAACGCCAACACCGGCAAGTTCTTTATAAATATCTTCGTCGGTTTCATCTTCCCTGTGGGGGTCAACAACCGCCACCGCATCCGGAAGGACTTCTCTGGGTTTGTGATGGTCGGTAACAACTACGTCGATTCCAAGGAAGGAAGCGTAATCTATTTCGTTAATGGCGGAAACACCGTTATCCACGGTTACAATAAGGTCGGTTTCTTTCGAAGCAATATAATCTATCGCACCTTTGTTAAGTCCGTAACCTTCGTTTTCCCTGTCGGGAATGTAATACCAGACGTCGCACCCGATGGAAGCAAGATAATCATAAAGGAGAACCGTTGCGGTCATTCCGTCGCAGTCATAGTCGCCGTAAACACAGATCCTTTCGCCTTCATCAAGAGCTTCGTTGATCCTCTGCACTGCCTTATCCATATCGCGGTAAGCCATCGGATCGGAAAAAGGTATTTCCTTTGCAATAAAATTGCCTGCCTTTGCGGGGGTATCGATTCCTCTTGCAACAAGAACCTCGCTTACAAGAGCGGGAACACCCAATTCTTCTTCAATATGTTTTGCCTTTCCCGGGTTGCCCGGCATAAGTTTCCATTTTTTCATTCCCATAACCTCCGCAATAAAACACTTTGCCATTATAAATTAATATATTTAAATAATTATAGCACCATATCTGCCCTTTTTCAATGAAAATTTACAAAAACCGGTTCGGCCAAAAAAGAAAAAATCCCGCGTAAAACGCGGGATTCTGAATTTGTTTTTTTATTATTCTGCTTCGGAGGAACTTTCCTCAGATGTGTCGGTTCCTTCCGTTTCGCCTGCCTGCGCTGTTTCGGGATCTCCGGATTCCTCACCTTCTGCAATCTGCTGGTTCATCTGTTCCTGCTGGATTGCATCATAGTCAAAATACTGGGTTGCATTGAGGGACTGCATATCGGAAACCTCAAGGTCTTCAGGAAGTTCGTCCTCGGGAATTCTTCTTACGGAGCGGATTATGAATTCTCCTTTTTCGAGCTTTTCAAGATCATAGTAGAGATATTTGTCCGGAACCGATTCCGTGGAACCGTCCTCACTTACGTTCCAAAGTGTTGTCGGCGCAACGTAACCTACGATAAGAGTATAAATATTTCCGTCCTTGCTGATATCAACAACCTTCGGAGCATAACCTGCTGTCTGGCCCATTATCGGAACAGAATATGTGTTTGTTTCATCATCGAAAAGATAGAAAAAGTCGTATCCTTCGGAAAAAGTCTGGTGCTTAAGGGTAACCGCGCTTCCGTAAAGACGTTTTGCGGCAACATCAAGGTCCGATGCCGGAACAAGAAGCATTCCGTTTTCGTCATAAGCATATTTTGTGCGGTTTTCGAGAAGAGTTGACCAAAGAGATGTTTTAAGTACAAAAACTTCCTCAAGCTGGCTCGGGTCTTCAAAAGTTGCCGGGTCAAACATAAGAAGAGGATAAATCTTCCATTCAAACTCCTCTTTCTGGCTTGTGTTGTCAAGCACCCTTGCACCAAGGTTAATAACAAAAGAACAGAAACTTATGGCTCCGATAAGAGCAAGACCAATAAGGACCGCACCGACAGTTGCGGCATATTTGTGTTTTCTTTTTTTGCTGATATGTTTCTTTGCATTTGCAAAAAGAACTTTTTTCTTTTTCGGCTGTTCTGCATCGGCCTCGGGAGAAAGATCAACAACAATTTCTTCTTCAGAAGTTCCTTCGGATTCCTCTTTTTCAGCATGAGCATCAGCTTTTTCAGGCTCTTCTTCAGAACCGTGCTCATCTTCGTGCTCAATATTTTCTTCCGCAGTTTCTTCTTTTATGGTAACAACTTCTTTTCCTGTATCAAGAGCAACAACTTCTTCAATAACAAAACCCTCGTCGGTTCCTTCGGAAACGGCAAGGATATCAGGACCGTTTTTATTCTTACGGCGTTTTTTTCCTTTTCCGGAAGCTTTTATTTCTTCTTCCTCGCTGAAAAATCCCGCAAAGCTGTCTTCAAATTCCGTTTCCGGAAATTTTTCTTCGGGTTTTTCCCAACCGTTGTTTTTATCTGCCATAGTTTTTCCTTTCATATATAAACATTTTTCACGAATTTTTATATGTTCTCATAGTTTCACAAAATAATAATACCAAAAAATATCCTTTTGCACAAGTGCAATAATAAATATTTACAATTTTTTAAAAAGCGATTTCATCCGTTGTACCTATAAAATAATTGCACATCTTTTTAAGTTGTTATATAATGTTAGCATAAAAGGAGGTGCTTTTTATGGCAGGAAAAGGCGGAAGAATCTTCTTCCTTGATGAAATGCGCGCTCTGGCGCTTATCGGAATGATAATTTACCACGCGGCTTATGATCTTTACGCAATTTTCGGACTCGATTTTGATTTCTTTTCTGCAGGCTGGGATACACTTCAGCTGGCGGTATGTTCAACCTTCATCATAATTGCCGGAATCTCTTCAAGGCTTACCAAAAACGCCCTTAAACACGGCCTTGTGGTTTTCGGCTGCGGAATGCTTATGACTATCGGAACCTATTTTTTCATGCCTTCCCAGGTAATCTGGTTCGGTGTTCTTCATTTTCTCGGCGTTTCGATGATGATCTATTATGTTTTCAGAAGATCTGTAAAAAAGGCGCCCGCTCTTCTCGGCGCGGTAATTTCCCTTTCGGCTTTTCTTTGTCTTTATGGTCTTCCTTCAAGAAGTATAATGTTCGGAAACATTGCCGTTCCTTCTGAACTTTATTTTTCAAAATATCTTGCGGTAATCGGTCTTCCGGGACCCGGTTTCCGCTCTGCGGATTATTTTCCGCTTCTTCCCTGGTTCTTCCTTTTCCTTTTTGGCTGTTTTATAGGAAAATGGTTCAAGGAACGTAAAATTCCGGATTTTATGATGAACAAGCACAGCGATTTTCTCTGTAAAATCGGTTCAAACACCCTTGCGATCTATATCATCCACCAACCGGTTATCTATGGTTTGCTCTATGCATTTTTCTGGGTAATTGAAAAAGGAAGCACCGTATGAACAAAGAAACCACCTGTTGTTTTACCGGACCCCGCCCAAAGCGCCTTCCTATGGAAGGAAACGAATATTCCGCAGAAATTGCCGCCCTTAAAACAGAGATCCGTTCGGCGGTTTTTGATGCTTATTACGACGGCTTCCGCTTTTTTATGAGCGGAATGGCGGAAGGTTTTGACCTTTTTGCCGCAGAAATCGTTCTTGAAATGAAAAATGAATTTGAAGGCATCGCTCTGATTTCCGTTCTTCCCTATTCCGAAGTTTGTGAACACCACAGCGCGGCAATTTCAAAACGTATAAAAAATGTACTCGCAAAAGCGGATTCCGTAATATCTCTTTCCGAAAAATACGTTCCGGGCTGTGAACACAGCAGAAATAAATATATGGTCGATAACTCAAGCCGCATAATCGGTTATTACAACGGTCTTTCCGGCGGAACCGCACATTGCTGGAACTATGCGCTTGAAAATGGTCTTGAAACGGTGAATCTCTATGAAAGCATTTAACAAAAACCCAAGCGGACTTCTTGCGGCGCTTTTTGCCGTTATAATCGTCTTTTTGGGTGCAACGCTATATGAACAGGGAATAATTTCCGATGAATTCTATCTGAAGCTTCTTTCAGCCGTTCAGGGAAATGTTACCGAAACTTCCGAACTCGAAGTTCATTTTATCGATGTTGACCAGGCCGAATGTATTCTTATAAAAACTCCTGAAAAGACAGTTCTTATTGATGCCGGTGACATCGGTTACGAACGTAAAATTGAAAATTATCTCCGTACCAACGGTGTTTTTGCAATAGATTTGTTTATTGCAACCCATCCGCATGCGGATCACATCGGTTCCGCTTCCGGACTTTTAAAAAAATTCCCGGTTTCGGAAGTTATAATCCCGGAAATTCCGGAGGAGTTTCTTCCGACCACTTCTCTTTTTGAAGAATTTCTTCTTACTCTCTCTTTTAAAAACTGCAAAGTTTCCTATGCGGAAATCGGAAAAACTTTTGATCTCGGGAACGGAATTTCTATCGAAATTCTCGGTCCTGCCGGATATTCCGGCGATAACCTTAACAACTATTCGGTAATATCAAAGCTGACTTTCGGCGAAACAAGTTTTCTTTTTACCGGCGATGCCGAAGAGGAAGCCGAACTTTTGCTTATTGATTCCGGTGCGGATATTTCATGCACCGTTCTCAATGCAGGCCACCACGGAAGTTCAACCTCCAACTGTGAACTTTTCCTTAAAGCGGCAAGCCCGGAATATGCCGCAATTTCCTGTGGTTACAACAACGATTATGGTCATCCCCACAAAGAGGTCCTTTCCGCTTTCAAGGATTTTGGGATTGATTATTACCGCACCGATTTTGACGGCAGCATAGTTTTTTATTCCGATGGAAAAAATATAAAAGTATCTGCGAAGAAATGAGATGACAGATTTGGATATTTACAGAGTTGACCGCATTGAAGAAGGCATTGCAACGGTCGAAAATTCCGACGGAGCAATGCTCCACGTTTCCGCAAGCCGCCTTCCTGAAAATTCAAAAAGCGGCGACTGCCTTACTTTTGAAAAAGGCCGTTTCTATCTTGCTCCGGAAAAAACAAAATTCACAAGAAAAAACGTAAAAAACATTCTTGATAACCTTATTTCCGAAAAATAAGCTTTTTTATCCTTTTTTGTATCGCATCATCACATTACCCACACTATGTGATGATAAAATGCAACCAGCAAACCACGAAAGGGAGCCGTAATATGAGCAAAATTCTTATCGTTGATGACGAACTTCGCGTTCGCGACCTTATAAAAAAATACGCCAAATTTGAAGGTTACGATGTATGCGAAGCTTCCAACGGCCTTAAAGCCCTCGAAATCTGCAAAACAAGTGACCCCGATATTATAATCATGGACGTTATGATGCCGGAACTGGACGGTTTTTCCGCCTGCCGTGAAATAAGAAAATTTTCAAATGTTCCGATAATAATGCTTTCCGCCCGCGGCGAAGAATATGATAAAGTTCACGGTTTTGAATCCGGCGTTGATGACTATGTTGTAAAGCCTTTTTCTCCGAAAGAACTTATGATGAGGATCGGCGCAATTTTAAAACGCGGCGGAATCACTCTTCCGGAAGCCAAAGAAGTTTATCAGCACGAAGGCCTTACCGTTGATTTTACCGGAAGACTTGTTATTGTTGACGGAAAACATGTGGATATGTCCCCGCGCGAATACGACCTTTTCTTCTTCCTTGTAAAAAACCGCGGAATCGCCCTTTCCCGCGAAAAACTCATAAATGAAGTCTGGGGCTATGATTTCCTCGGCGATGACCGTACCATTGATACCCATATAAAACAGCTTCGCAAAATACTCGGCCCTTACAGCCGCTGTATTTCCACCCTGAGAGGAGTTGGCTATCGCTTTGACGAGTGATAAAGTTTCAATACGCTGGAAGCTTTGCACCTATTTCATCGGCTTCGCCGCTTCGATGCTTATAATCCTCTGGCTTATGCAAACGGTTCTTCTGGACAGCATCTATGCCCTTTATACCAAAGAAACCATGAAGGAACATTCGGAAACAATTTCCGAAAACATAGATAACCCGGAACTTGACAGCCTTCTTATTTCCATAAGCCAGGAAAACGAAATTTCAATATATATCCTCAGCGAAAACGGAATGATAAAAAGTGCAACCGAACGTTCAACAAGTGTCCGTTTCGATAAAGCTTCAAAGGGTATTCTTGAATACTGGGAACTTGCTTTGAAAAACGGCGGAACATATATAACCGAAGTTGAATCCACCGGTGTTTTTACCGACAGCGGCGTTTTCCTTGAATATGACCCCACCCATTTTGTCGGAAACGTTCCCGAACAAAATGATTTCAGCAGTATGATAATGGCGACAGAAGTTGTTTCCTCTTCCGGTGAAAAATCCCTTCTTGTTGTCCTTTCCCGAATGGAACCTATCGCTTCAATGGGCGAAGTACTTATGATAATTCTTTCCGTAGCAAGCATTTTTGCTTTCGGCGCCGGAATAATTTTTGCTTTCATCGCATCAAAAGGTCTTTCAAGCCCCATAAGCAGCCTTTCGGATTCCGCAAAACAGCTTGCAACCGGTGATTATGAAGTTGTTTTTGAAGGCGGCGGCTGCAGCGAACTCACCCAGCTCAGTGAAACGCTCAACAACACGACCCAAAAACTCAGCAAAACTGAAAAACTCCGGAAGGAACTTCTTGCAAACGTAAGCCATGACCTGCGTACTCCGCTTACCATGATAGGCGGTTACGGCGAGATGATGCGCGATATTCCCGGCGAAAACAATTCCGAAAACATCCAGATAATCATCGACGAAACAAAGCGCCTTACAAAACTTGTAAACGACGCTCTCGACCTTTCAAAGCTCCAGAGCGGAAACTTCAATTTCCACCCGGTTGTTTTCTGTATAACCGACGAAGCTTCGGATATAGTCACTCAATTTGAAAAACTTTCCGCCGGAAAAACGGATATATCTTTTGAAAACGATGGCGACGTTTACGTCAACGCGGACGAGGTCCTTGTTTCCGAAGCGATTTATAACCTTGTGAACAACGCGGTTATCCACGGCGGAGAAGATGTTTCCATTGTTGTCCGCCAGACCACCGAAAACGGAAAAGTAAAAGTTTCCGTTATTGATAACGGCCGCGGAATTCCGCCGGAAATGCTTGACGGAATCTGGGAGCGATATCAGAAAGGAATGGGCGGCGGCGCAGGACTTGGCCTTGCGATAGTCAGCACTGGAATTAAAATGTGCGGCGGAACCTGCGGAGTTAAAAGCAAACTCAGGAAAGGAACCGAATTCTGGATCGAACTTCCGGTTTTTAAAGATTGATATAACAAAAACACCCTCCGGTTTTTCGGAGGGTGTTTTTGCTTTTGTCCATGGGGGTATTTATATTTTTGTGAATTAGAATGCCGCCATACCGTTATCAATGCAAAGTTCGGCGCCGGTAACGGTTTTTGCTTCGTCGGAAGCAAGATAGATGATTCCGTAAACGATATCTTCCGGGTCAGAATAATGAGGCGCAAGAACTGCATAAGGTTTGCTTGCGTCGAGGCAAGTAGGATCCATTTCAAGATACATTTTGAGCATATCGGTTGCAATTGCGCCGGGATGAATGGAGTTTACACGAATGCGTTTGTGTGCAAGAGCATGTGCACTGTGTTTGGTAAGCAGTCTTTCGCCGCCTTTTGCGGTGTTATATGCTGCATCGCCGCCGGTTCTGAAACCGCCCACAAGTCCTGCGTCGGAAGAAATATTTACAATAGAGCTGTGGCCTTCGGTTCCCATAACTGCGGAGCAGGTTTTGATTCCAAGGAACGCACCGGTTGCGGAAACGGAAATAACTTTGTTCCACTCTTCAAGGCTTTCCTCTTCAACGCTTTTGCCGATAATAAAACCTGCGTTATTTACAAGGACATCAAGTTTTCCGAATTTTTCCATTGCGGTATCAACAACATTTTTCCATGCTTCTTCAGAAGTTACGTCGTGCTGAACAGCAACTACGTTTTCATTGTTGAGAGCTTCGATGTTTGCGAAAAGTTTTTCTCCCTGGATATCGGTTGCAACAACTTTTGCACCTTCATCAAGAAACATTTTTACAGCACAAAGACCAACACCCTGTGCCGCGCCGGTAATAATTGCTACTTTGTTTTCAAGTCTGTTCATAATAAATCACCTCATTTATTTGATATAACAATCGTAAAAGATTTAACAAGATTTTTCAATTTACACTATTTATCAACTTGAAATTTAAGTTACAAACTGTATAATAGTGTTGGGTGATTTTATGAACAAGAACGATTTACGCTATATAAAAACCGAAAAAATAATAAAAGAAAGCTTTAAAAAATGCGTTGAAAAACACGGTTTTGAAAAAGTTACGGTATCCATGATATGTGAAAAAGGTCTTATAAGCCGCAATGCTTTTTATCTACATTTTACAGACAAATATGACCTTCTTGACAGAATGTTCGATGAATTCGATGCCGAAGTAATAAAAAAATATAATGATAACATTATGTATTCTGTTCTGAAAAAAGATATGTTTTCCGCCACCGAACAATATTTTAATGCAATTACGGACAGAAGAGAAGATTTTCTATTCCTTATAAAATGTTCAAGAACACGAGTTGAAGAATCGATTCAAAAAATAATTGTTGAAAACCCAATAAAAAAAATCATTCCCGATTTCGACGAAAGAAAAAAAGATATAAAAATTGCACTGAACATCAGATATATGTTCAGCGCAATGGTCGCCTACACCGAATATTGGTTTGAAAATTATGATAGAATCAGCCGCAGTGAGGCCGTTTTTTGGCTTTACAAACTTTGCGAACAGCCATCACTTCTGTTTTTGAGTCATTTTGAAAAATAACAAAAAATCCCGCCTTCAAAGGCGGGATTTTTATATCCATATAAAACTTTCTTTCGGATCGCGTTTGTTATAGATTTCTTCAAGTTCCGCAATGATTTCTTCCTTCGGGCGAACAAATTTTTCATCATGACTTATGAGAAAGAATTTTGCGGAAAGATTTTTGAGCACCGCAATTTCCTCTTTGAGCACCGAAGCATTGTAACAAGCCCTTCCCTGTTTCATTGTGGAATAGGTTGCATCGCCGAGGAAGGCATAATCTCCGATTTCCATTCCAATCGAACCTTTTGCGTGGCTTGAAGGAAGCGGAAAGATATGTATCTTTTCACCATCATCAAATAAAACATCGTCTTCAATAACGGTTCCGCATTTCGCATATTTAAAAGTGTTCCCGCCGAGATAGATGTTTTCAAGTTCGGCGTGTCCGAGATTTCCCATATGATCCGGGTGGAAATGAGAAATCACCGCGTTTTTCGGTTTTTGAATTTTGTTTAATGATATTGGGACAGATTCATCTGCGCCGATATCAAAGATCCACATAAATTTATCGCCTTCAAAAATCCCGACATCGGCGGAAAGCGGATTTTCGCTCGCCTTTATATAAAAAAGCCTTTCGGCGATTTTAATCCTCTCCAAAATGCTCACCTCATTTTTGGTTAGGGTTTCCTTTGAATTTCATGAGCATCGGGCGGAGTTCGGAAGCAAGATAAAGCGAACCCGCAACGACCAAAGCCTCGTCATCTTTAAGATTTTCAAGAGTTTCAGCGAGGGCTTCCTTTGCGTTTTCCTTTGCGAAAACGTTTTTGCAATATTTCGACGCCATTTCCGCAAGTTTTTCCGGAGCAACCATTCTCGGGTTCTGAACCGGAACGGTTATAACGTGCTCAAAACAAGGTGCAAGTTCCGCCATAACGGTTTCGCAGTCCTTGTCCGCCATCATTCCGCAAAGCAAAATCCGCTTTTTCGGCAAAAATTCTCTCACGTTCACCGCAAGAGCCTTTGCCGCCTGGGGGTTATGAGCACCGTCAAGTATAACGACAGGTTCTTTGGAACAAAGTTCAAACCTTGCGGGGAATCTTGTTGCGGCAATTCCTTCAACAAGGTGCTCATCTTTTATAACAAAATGCTTTTCCCGAAGGATACTTACCGCGGAATAAACGGTAAGAAGGTTGTTTATCTGGTGCTTTCCGCCAAGAGAAAGGGAAAGCTCCGTTTTTCCTACCAATATATCCATTCCGGAAACATCTTCGGAAACAATTTTGGCTCTGCCCGCCGCACCGGTCACAAAAGTTGCGTCAAGTTCTGCGCATTTATTGAGCATTGTTGTAAGAACTTCCTGATCCTGTCCCGGGGAAGTCAAAAGAGTGCATCCCGGGCGGAGAATTCCGCATTTTTCTTCGGTGATTTTTGCAAGAGTATCTCCGAGAATTTCCGTGTGGTCGAGACCGACAGCGGTTATGATCTGTAAAACCGGTTCAGGAACGGTGTTGGTTGCGTCAAATCTTCCGCCCATTCCCGCTTCGAGCACCACAAAATCGCAGTTTTCTTCCGCAAACCAAAGCATTGCGCAGGCGGTTGTTATTTCAAAAGCATTGAGCATTGTTCCCTGCTCAAGAAGTGCGTCCGCTTCCTTTTTAACCGTTTCAACGATTTTTGCAAGGCGCTTTTTGCCGATCATTTTTCCGTTTATCATCATTCGTTCGCGGAATTCGAGCACATAGGGAGAAATATATCTTCCGGTTTTATAACCCGCTGTGCTCAAAACCGAAGCGAGCATTGCAACGGTGGAACCTTTTCCGTTCGTTCCGGCAACGTTTATGCTCCGAATTTTTTCCTGCGGGTTCCCAAGCCTTTCGAGAAGCCTTTTCATCTCTTCGAGGGAAGGTTCTTTTTTGAACCGCGGAAAATTCGCGATATATTCAAGGCTTTCTTCATATTCCATCGGTTTTTTCCGCCTTTCAATAAAAAAGTTATAAGAGCCGCCGGAAACGGCGGCTCTTTTTTTCTTATATAGAATCCCCTCGCCACGCCTTACGGCATGTGGCCCTCTCCCCTTTAGACAAGGGGCGCAATTTTATTTCATTGCTGCAATGGATTCTTCGAGTTTTGCAAGTCTTTCTTTAAGTTTTGCAAGTCTGTCGCGTTCCGCGGCAACAACGTTTTCCGGTGCTTTGTTTACAAAGCCGGGGTTCTGAAGCCTTGCTTCAAGACCGGATGCCTGTTTTTCGCACTGGTCTTTTTCTTTGTTAAGACGCTCGAGCTCTTTTGCCATGTCGATAAGTTCAGCCATGGGGATATAGATTTTTGCAGCGTCGGTAATTACCTGAACAGCACCTGCTTTATCGAATTCAACGTTGATGTCAACTTCGGAAGCGGAAGCAAGTTTCATAAGGAAAGGTGCGCCCTGTTCAAAAACTTCACCGGAATCGGTTTCGATAAAGAGTTTTGCTTTTTTGGAAGGCGGAACGTTCATCTCTGCTCTGCGGTTACGGATCGCTTTGATTGCATCCATAACCTTGGTGAAATCCTCTGCCTCTTTGGTAAAGCAATGTTCCTCGGTATATACGGGCCATTCGGCAACCATGATGGATTCGCCTTCGTGAGGAAGTGCCTGCCAGATCTCTTCGGTGATGAAAGGCATGAAGGGATGGAGAAGTTTGAGAACGCCGGTGAGAACATAAACAAGAACTCTTCTTGCGGAATCTGCGGATTCGCCCTGGAGTCTTGCTTTTGCAAGTTCGATGTACCAGCTGCAATAAGTATCCCAGATGAAGTCGACGATTTTCTGCTCAGCTACGCCGATATCATAATTTTCGATATTTTCGGTTGCTGCTTTAACAAGGTCGTTATACTGGGAAAGAAGCCATTTATCTTCAAGAGCAAGTTCTTCGGGAAGCTCGGTTTCGTTGAAATCTTCCGGAAGATTCATAAGAACGAATCTTGCAGCGTTCCAGAGTTTGTTTGCAAAGTTACGGCAGGAAGTTACTTTTTCGTCGGTGAAACGGGTATCGTTACCTGCGGAAATACCGGTTACAAGGGCAAGGCGGAGAGCGTCTGCGCCGAAAGTATCGATAATTTCAAGGGGGTCGATGCCGTTGCCGAGGGATTTGGACATCTTTCTGCCGAGAGCATCACGAACAAGTCCGTGGATAACAACATCGGTGAAAGGTTTCTTGCCGGTATAGGCAAGGGCGGAGAAAATCATTCTGGAAACCCAGAAAGTGATGATATCATATCCGGTTACGAGAACGTTGGTCGGATAGAAGTAGTTATATTCAGGAGTTTCTTCCGGCCAGCCCATGGTGCTGAAAGGCCAGAGAGCGGAGCTGAACCAGGTATCAAGGGTGTCAGGATCCTGGTGAATGTTTTCGCTGTGGCAATGTTCGCAGCATTTCGGTTCACCGTCAACGCAAAGGGTATCTTTGCCGCAGTCATCGCAGTACCAGACGGGGATTCTGTGACCCCACCAGAGCTGACGGCTGATGCACCAGTCACGGATATTTTCCATCCAGTGGAAATAGTTTTTGTCAAATCTTTCGGGAACGAAACGAACGTCACCGTCTTTTACAGCCTCGATAGCAGGTTTTGCAAGCTCTTTCATTGCAACGAACCACTGGAGAGAAACTCTCGGTTCAACGGTGGTGTGGCAGCGATAGCAGGTTCCTACGTTATGTTCATGGTCTTCAACACGGACAAGGAATCCGCCTTCTTCAAGATCTGCAACGATTGCTTTTCTTGCATCGTAACGGTCCATGCCTGCATATTTGGGATAATCTTCGGTGATTTTTGCGTCATCGGTCATAACGTTGATTACGGGAAGATTGTGGCGAAGACCTACTTCAAAGTCGTTGGGGTCATGTGCCGGGGTGATTTTTACAACGCCGGTACCGAATTCCATATCAACATATTCATCTGCAACAACGGGGATTTCTCTTCCGACGAGAGGAAGGGTTACGGTTTTTCCGATATAGGAAGTGTATCTTTCGTCTTTGGGGTTTACTGCAACGGCAGTATCGCCGAGAAGGGTTTCCGGACGGGTTGTTGCAAGTTCAAGCCAGCCGCTGCCATCGGTAAGCGGATAGCGAAGATGCCAGAAATGGCCTGCCTGGTCCTCATATTCAACTTCCGCATCGGAAATGGAGGTTCCGCATTTTGGACACCAGTTGATGATTCTTTCGCCGCGATAGATAAGGCCTTTGTTATAAAGTTCCGCAAAAACTTTGCGTACCGCTTTGGAGCAGCCTTCGTCAAGGGTAAATCTTTCGCGGTCCCAATCGCAGGAGCAACCGAGAGTTTTGAGCTGTTTTACAATGGTGCCGCCGTAATTCTTTTTCCATTCCCATGCTCTTTCAAGGAAACCGTCACGGCCGACATCGTCCTTGGAAAGACCTTCGGCTCTCATGTTTTCAACGATCTTAACTTCGGTTGCAATGGAAGCATGGTCGGTTCCGGGCATCCAGAGAGCTTCATAGCCCTGCATTCTCTTCATACGAATGAGAATATCCTGAATGGTATTATCGAGCGCATGGCCCATATGGAGCTTACCGGTGATGTTGGGCGGCGGAATTACGATGGTGAAGGGTTTCTTTTCGGGGTTAACTTCTGCGTGGAAATAACCGCCGTCGAGCCAGAACTGGTAAACGCGTTTTTCCACCTGCGCAGGATCATAAGTTTTGTCAAGTTCTTTGCGCATTTCTGATTTTCCTCTTTCTTTAATATATTTCCGTTTTTTAAGCTTTGGGAAAAATAAAAAAACTCGTCCCAAAGAAAATTTCTTTGAGACGAGCTGTAATTTATCAACAGACCCGCGGTACCACTCAAATTGCATCTGCCTTACGGCAGATACCGCTCTTCGGAGCAACGGATAATGCCCCTTTGGCACTTACGCAGCCTTTCTCGGAAGGGGTCTAATCACCTTTCGGTTTTCTTCCCTTCGGCTCCGAAGCTACAGCACAAAGCAACCGTTTTCCGGCTTTCACCAACCGCCGGCTCTCTTTCAAAAACAGCTTTTGCAAAGCGCACTCTTCATCATAGCCTTTAGATAACATAAGGATTATAACACCCCTTAAAATTATTGTCAAGACACAAATTATATTGACAATTTATCCTTTCGGGAGTATAATTCAGTTGTAAAAATTTGTCTTTTTGGGAGGAATTTTAAAAATGTCTCAGATGGATTATAAATACAGAGTTAATTTTGTAAAAGGCACCACCGAAAAATGGGATGAATATGTCAAAATTTTTGACAAAAGCCCCCTTTATGACCATTATTTCAAGGATACCGATACTCTTCGCGAGTGGGTTTACGGTCCCCTTGAAAAAGGCAATGTAATCATTGCCGAAACCGAAAAAGGCGAACCTGTCGGCCTTATGGTTTACGATATGATGGGCATGTACGGCGAACTTCCCTATCTTGCACTTCTCGGCGTTAAAGACGGCTTTCGCGGCAAAGGCATCGGTGACCAGCTTATCGACATTTATCTTGGAATCTGCAAACAGATGGGCTTTGATAAAGCTTTCATCGCTGTTTCCGACTTTAACCCCAGAGCAAAAGCTCTTTACCAGAAAAAAGGCTTCAAACCCCTTCTTCTCGTTCCCGATCTTCTTAAAAAAGGCATCGGTGAATGGCTCCTTATGAAAAACCTTTGATAAAAAAGTCTGACCCGTCCTTTCGGACGGGTCTTTTTTCTTTTGCAACCCAAGGTTGCGGAATTTCAAGCCAAAAGCGGTTGTTAAAAGGCCTTTGTTCTGCTAAAATAAAATCAGAAAAAGGAGGCGGTTTTATGGAATTTGGTGAAAAACTTTCTGCCGCAAGAAAAGCCAAGGGATTTTCTCAGGAGGAGCTTGCCGCAAAAATCGAAGTTTCGCGCCAGGCAGTTTCAAAATGGGAAAACGGCACCGCCCAGCCGGAAACCGCAAACATTTTAAAACTCTGCGAAACTCTTGAAATATCTCCGAATGAACTTTTCGGATATGAACCCCAGCGAGAATCTCCTCCCGAAGATAAAAAAATTATAATCAGCTCAAAATCCCTTGCCATTTTCGGTATCACAATTCTTCTTATTATTTTAATTTTTTATGGATGCAAAAACGGCGTGAAAACCGAAAAAACAATCCGTTTCCCCATAACTTCCTATTCCCACAGCCTTGTTCTGGAAGAATGCACCGAGGATTTTCTTGCCGTTGAAATAATTTTCACCCCCGGAAACCACAAGGACGGATACCGTTATTCCCTTTCCGTATTTTATGAGTCTGACGACCGCAACACAGTCCGGAAAAGCGACGCTGTCTATGACCCGGAAACCGGAACCTGCACCGCAACGATTTTCGTTCCGAAAGCCGGTGAATCCCAGGTTGTTGCATTTGTGAGCAACGGAAGAATTTCCGGAACAAACCTTTTTTGCTGGATTGAATATTCCGGTGAAAACGAATACCTGCTCCGGACTCTCGGAGAATCCTATGAATCATAACCACCAGCTGAGCTGGTGGTTTGCACAAGCCCTTCAAGGGCATGATACGGCGGCGTCTTAAGACGCGTCGAAAGGTTAACAGCCGCATCAACATTTTCAGGCCGCCGCTAAAGCGGCCTGTTTTTATGCCTTA